>NZ_JALGQI010000011.1:0-204060 GCF_022810385.1 Rhodococcus sp. ARC_M12
GGTCGGGTACCGACACATCGTTCGAAGGACAGCCCACCGGGCGTCGGTCACATTGAGAGTCAGGCCCCAACCCACCGCAGATATCCAGTATCACCGGACACATTCATACTCACAGTCACATTGAGTGACCATGACAGGCCGCGACGGGAGGTGGGGAGGGGAAGGACGGAGGCGACTATCGACTTCGTTGAATTGGAATCCACAGTTCTCCCGCTCCCGAGGACCAGTTGGGGGAGGCCTCGGTGACGGTCAGGATTTCCGGTCCCGGGATCACTTCGTAGGGGTTGGAGGGGAACCATTCGCCGAAGGCGTCGGCCCACAGTTGTTGGAGTGCGGGGGCCAAGGCTGTGTCGCTGCTCGTCTGGAATACAGCCCAGGTCGATGCGGGTACGTCCAGGGTGTTCCACTCGGGTGGTGCGGGCGCAGTGCTGGCGACGGCGAAGTAGTAGTCGAAGAGACTGCCGTCTTCGCGGTCGGGCTCGAAGCCGTCGCTGACGAAGAGGATGTCCGGGAGTTCGGGGAGGTCGGCGAGGGCGCGTAATCTTTCGCCGGTTCCGGGGTCGAGGCTTCGATGGAACTCGGTCATGGCGGTGTTCTCTCCGCGATACCGAAGTGGGATTCGGGTGGCTTTGCCGACGATGTGGAATGGCGGCAGTTCGGTGATGCGGTATCGCATGGTGCTCCGTCCTTCGATGGTCAGGTGAAATGTCACCGCTGGTCTGGAACGAAGGATGGCTCCCGGTCGACGCGCTCGAGATGGTGTGAGGCCGTGCATGTCTCGGAATGCGCGAGTGAAAGCGTCGTTGGTGTAGCCGTACTTGGAGGCCACGTCGAGCACACCCATGCCGTCGAGCAGATCAGCTGCTGCCACCGTCATTCTGCGTTCACGGATGTACAGCGACAGCGATAGTCCGGCGAGCGCCGAGAACACGCGCCGAAAGTGATACTCCGATGTGAGGGTGATCCGAGCGAGCTCGGTCGGGTCGATCTCGCGGTCGAGATGGTCCTCGATGTAGTCGAGCGCCGCGTTCCACGTGTCGAGCATGTTGTTGACCTTCCTTCGTTCCGACTCGAACGATAGGAGCACTGAACCGATGGAGTCTCGACTTTCCGTGCCGCGGAAGGTCGGATTCAGATCGTGTGTAGGTGCCGCTGTTTCCGGCGAGAACGTGAGCGGATGAGTTCATCGGGTGCGCAGCGAGATTCGGCATCGGTAGGCCGATATACGATCAGCCGTAGATCCGGGTCGCCGAAGAACCATTGAATGTCAATTGCTGCCCACGGCTGCAGATCTGGGACTCGGCGTGGTTCCCTGGGCACCGCTGGGCGGCGGAGTGCTGACCGGAAAATACACCACCGCGGACCTCGCGACCCCGGGTTCCGATGCGCCGGCCGGAACTCGACGCGATCATGCGAAGGCGAACGGAACGCTGACGACGCGGGGGCTCGCAATCGCGGACGCCGTCGTCGACGTCGCGCGCCAACTCGGCGTGACTTCTGCTCAGGTGGCTCTGGCGTGGACGCTTCGGCATCCGTCCGTCGTCAGCTCCCTGATCGGCGCGCGAACTCCGGAACAGTTGCAGCAGAACATCTCTGCCCTCGTATCACCTTCGACGAATCCCACCTTCACACACTGCACGCAGCCAGCGATATCGACCTCGGGTTCCCGCACGAGTTCCTGATGAGACCCATGGTCCGGGGCGTCACCACCGGCCGCACCACGGTTCGACCCCGCCCCATCAGGGCCTGGTGATCGTCTGACTCGGCGGAGCGCGAAAGATCATGGGATCTCCGTCGTCGACGAGCTCGAACCCGGCACGCTCGAGCACCCGACGCGAGGCACTGTTTGCCCGATACACCTGCGCGACCATCGCAAGACCATCGGTGTGATCCTGCGCAAGGTCGAGCAGTTCGCCGGCGTAGCCACGACCCCATTGGGCCGGATCCACCCAGTATCCGACCTCGATGTGGTCCGATCGTCGAATCAGACTGAGCAAGCCGACGGGACGTTGCTCTTCGTTCATGCCGATGAACCACCTCGGCACGTCCGGCATCCGGGTGTCCCCAGCGCTCAACGGCCGCGCGAACCGACGGTCGAAATAGGCTCTGTTCCAAGCCGCTCCGTCTCCGATCCATCGAACGACCTCGACGTCCGATGCCATCGAGAACAGGAAATCTGCATCGGTCGGAACAGCGGGCCGCAACAGAATTCGCGTCACATCTCTCGGACCTGCGAAGTTAGGTCCCCGCCCGCATCCCCGGTGTTGACGGTGCCTGCTCTCTCGAACAGCAGAGCGGACACTTCCTCGACGGCCTTGGGGCAGTGTTCGACTCCTGCTGGAACGACGAAAACGTCACCGGGACCGAGAACGACATCACGGTCGCGAAGCTGAATGGTCAGTTCTCCGCTGTGGACGAAGAACATCTCGTCGGTGTCAGGGTGTGTGTGCCAGACGAATTCCCCGAGTAGCTTCACCACTTTGACATCGTGGTCGTTGATGCTGACGAGTCGGTGAGGTTGCCAAGGCTGCTCGATCATGTTTATCGCGTCGGAGACATTACGCACGTCACCGTCGGTGCCGCCGCTGTCGATGCTCATGGGGCTGCCCTTCGTCGTCTGTCGAGTCGACTGGGTGGAATTCTACCCAGGTCGCTTCCCGCCTTGGTGAACAGCTCGACACACTATGTTGCGCAGGAAGTTTGACTTCTGTCGGTCAGTGACGGTCCACTGGTTGCAGCGAGAGTCGGACGGTCGCGGGCAGACAAAGGGCAGTAGGCTGCTCATGACCTGAAGACGGTATCGACACGAACAATCCGCCGCCATAGAACTCTCGCAAGGAGGCCCGGCCACATGAATCTCGCCGATTACGACGTCCTGAGCTTCGATTGCTACGGAACGCTGATCGATTGGGAAGTCGGCATCCTCGAAGTGCTCAGACCATGGGCGCAGCAGGCCGGTTCGCGGTTGTCCGACGACGAGCTTCTTGCCGTCTACGCCGTCAACGAAGCTCAGGCGCAGCGCGATTCGCCCACTGCGCTGTACCCCCGGATACTGGCGGACGCCTTCGCGCGGACCGGCGGTACGTTGGGAATACCTGTCTCGGCCGAGTGGGCGAACAAGCTCGGTGCTTCCGTTCCGGAATGGCCGGCATTCGAGGACTCGGCCGACGCGTTGTCGTCTCTCGGCGAGAGCTACAAGCTCGTCATCCTGTCCAATGTGCATCGCGACGGCTTCGCGGGGAGCAGCCGTCGGCTCGGCGTGCAGTTCGATGCCATCGTGACTGCCGAGGACGTCAAGGCCTACAAGCCGGCCGACAACCACTTCGACGCGCTCGACTGAGTCCTCGAGACGCTGGGTGTCCCCCGATCACGACTACTCCATGTTGCGCAGAGCCTGTTCCACGATCACGTGCCGGCGAAACGGCACGGCATCGCCTCGGTGTGGATCGATCGTCGACACGATCGTCCAGGATGGGGAGCAACGCCGGAGCCGTCCGAGGAATACAGTGTCGACATGACGTTCCCGAGCATGGCCGCATTCGCAGCGGCGGCCCACGAGGCCCGCTCGGATGCGTAAGGTCTCCACACTGATCGGCTTCTCCCTCGGGCTCATCGCGTCGATCGGTATCGTCCTGTGGACCGGTGCGCCGCGTCGAGTGAATTACGCGTTCGTCGCAGGCCATCCGCAGTACTCGGAGTTCCTGGGTATGCCTGGGCAGCTCGCCGTCCTCGTCGTCGGTGTGCCTGTTCTCGGCGCAGTGCTCGGCTTCGTTGTAGGCGTGCTGATTTCGAGAGCTCGACGGAGAACCTGACTTCAGCGTTATTGTCCGCGAACGATATTCGAGCGCGAATGGCGATGACCCCGATGTATGCCAGCCGCACAGTGGCATACAAGGCAATCGAGGCCGATCAGACGACCGAGATGGTCGAGATACCAACGAGTGCTCGCATGGCCGACAGTCTCACACACGTCACCAATGCCAGGCGTCGCCTCCGACGTTCTGGATTGTTCGTTGCAGGACTTCGATGGTGGTGACGAAGTCGGCCTCACTGATGCCGTTCATTCTCTCGTCCTGCAGCATGTTCTGAAGATCGGCTGCGCTCCGGAACGTGTCGCGACCGTCCGGGGTGAACTTCAGGCTCGAATTCGATTCCACGATCCACCCCTTGGACCGCGCGGAGTCGATGGCCTCGACAATTGCGTCCGGAGTGTCGTTGTGCCCGATCTTCTCGATCGTCTCGCCACGATCGGCCCCGGCGGGATGTAGTGAGATCTGGTGTAGGAGCCACCATTCGGGTTGCGTGATGCCGATATCGTGGAGTGCTCCTCGGGTCCGTGCTCGAATCGCCTCTCCGGCGCGCGCGGTCCAGAACCCGATGGGCTGACGCTCTGGCGGTTGCATCGGTCTGTTCGTTGTCATGAGTGGAACTCTAAAACCTGAACCATACTTTAGGTCAAGGGTAGCGTCCCGACCGTGGACAGCCCATCAGGGAAGAAGCTGGTCGCGGTGCTCGCCGCAGTCGGTGCCTCGACAGGCGCTGCGGCAGCGGTGGTTTGGCATGTCGTCATGCCCGATCCGCAGGAACTGGGCGTGACCGACGTCCGGCCGAGTTGGTTTCCGGTGTCGCTCTATCTCGTCATGGCTCGGACCGACACACCGAGCGGCCCGCGGGTCGATATCCAGGACTACACGAACGAGTCGGTGATGTTCCCCGAGGAACTGGCGTGGAATGTCGATCCGTACTTCAGCACGCCGGTAGTTCTCGGCCACAAGTTCACGCTGTGGACCCCGACCGCACCGGGCGAACATTCGTTGATGGCCTACGAAACGTCAGCGGGCGGCCCGATTCGCACCGTCACCGTCAACCCGGCCACTCCGCTCGGACCGGGGTGCATCGTCGCGCCCTGAGCGAGGCTCTATTCGTCCGTACGAAGTTCGTCGACCAAGTTGAACAGCCGTCCCAGATAGTTGCTGTGGAAGACCTCCGTCGCCCGGATTTTGGCGTCGCCGTCGAGACCGAATTGCAGGTTGACGAGTTCTACCCCGATGGCAACGCGTCGAGCATCGAGATGTTCGAGTTCGGCCGCGAGTGCGTCGACCTTGGCAACCGGGGAGAGTTCGTTCGTCACCCCAGAATCGTAGTGCTCACCCCACGGCAGCGAGGAACTCGCTGTAGAACAACCCGAGTCCCAGCGCCGACGCGATGGCCGCGAACAGCCACAGTCGGATGATGACCGTCGTTTCCGCCCAGCCGGCCAGTTCGAAGTGGTGGTGAATCGGTGCCATTCGGAACGGCCGCTTTCCGGTGCTCTTGAACGAGGCGACCTGAATGACGACGGAGGCACTCTCGGCGACGAACAGGGCTCCGAAGACGATGGCGATCAGCTCGGTCTTGCTCACGATCGACAGTCCGGCGAGCAGCCCGCCGAGGGCGAGGGAGCCGGTGTCTCCCATGAAGATCTTGGCCGGGGCCGCGTTCCACCAGAGGAATCCGATGCAGGCACCTGCGGCCGCGGCGCAGACGACGGCGAGGTCGAGCGGATCGCGCACCTGGTAGCACCCGGCAACGGAGTTGGTCGCGCAGGATTGCCGGTACTGCCAGAACGTCATCACCGTGTACGCACCGAGGACGAGGGTCATCGACCCGGCCGCCAAACCGTCGAGCCCGTCGGTGAGGTTGACCGCATTGGACCACGCGACGACGAGGAAGACGCAGAACAGTACGAAGATGATCGGTGCCATGGTGAAGAACGTGGATTGGCGTACCAGTGACAGTTCGACGTTGCCCGGCGTCAGCCCGTTGCCGTTGCGGAACTGCAGCGCCAGCACGGCGAAGATCACTGCGGCACTGATCTGCCCGACGTACTTGCCGGTCGCCTTGAGTCCGAGGCTGCGCTTCATGCGGAGCTTGATGTAGTCGTCGAGAAATCCGACGATGCCGAGTGCCGTCGCGAGACCGAGAATCAGCAGGGCGGACGCCGACGGCCCGTCCCCACCCATGGCCACGAGGTGCGAGCCGAGGTAGCCGGCCCACAGACCGACGATGATCGCGACGCCGCCCATGGTCGGCGTCCCGCGTTTGGCGTGGTGGCTTGCCGGACCTTCGACGCGGATCTCCTGGCCGAAGCCCTGCCGGGTGAACAGAGCGATGAGAAATGGCGTCAACAGAATCGAGACCGCCAATGCGATTCCACCGGCGACGAGAATGTTGATCATGCGTTGAAGCCCACTCTTCCTCTGTGCTGCGGTTGCCCACCGGGTGCTACCGAGCACCGCGGGATACTGTGCCAAACGAATCGGCAAAAGTCGCATTGCGTGACGAAGGTGTTACTCACAGTTGATACGTACCCGGGGACACACCGACCAGTTCGGTGAACTCGCGGGTGAAATGCGCCTGGTCGAACCAGCCGTACCGCGCTGCCAACTCTGCCAGCGACCCGGTGTAGCCGTCGTCGAGGTCACGGACGGCGTCGTGAATCCGATACCGACCCAGGACCCACTTGGGCGTCGCACCGACATAGCGCTCGAACAACCGCTGCAGCCGACGGGTTCCGATGCCGCATCTGTCCTCCACCTGGCCGACGCGTATCAGCGTTCGATCACCGAGCATCGTGCCGATGACATCCAGGACGGTCTCGTACTCCGGCTCCACGTCACGGGTGTAGGGCGCGAGAGCCGCGTCGACGACGGTTCGGCAGTGGTCGACTTCCAGATGCCCACCCAGCTCGGCCAGTGCAGCGACGGTCTCGGCCCGGAACGGGGTCGGTGACGCCACCGGGACGTCGCGCAGGGTTCGCGCCACGGTGTCGGTGAAGCTGGCGTAACCGCCGGGCCGGAACTTGACGCCGAAGACCCACCCCGACTCGGCGAGGACGACGTCGAAGCGGTGCGTGAGCACCCCCGTCACGACCACCGGCTCGACGACGCCCTCGCGGGTCCAACCGTGCTCGACGCTGAGCGTGCAGGCCGGGTGCGGGAGCGTCGAGCTGCGATAGGACGTGCCGGACGGCAGATTCCATTGCAGCCGCCAGTAGTTCTCGACCCACGGCTCCAAGGATGGGGCACACGGCAGCCGAACGAGGTCGACGTATTGCGCCAGCTGATCCGGTCGCAGCACACCGGCCTGGGTGGTTGTCGCGTTTTTCCTATCCGGCACGCGCGTCAGTGTAGGAGTCTGGTCCGACACCGCTGTGGAGGAGGAACACCATGACCGAGACACCCGTTGCCACCCTGAAGATGGTCACCCTGGACTGCTCGGATCCCGAGGTCAGCGCCGCGTTCTGGTCGTCGCTGTTGGGCTGGAGCGTCGTCCATGCGGAGAAGGACTACGCGATGCTGCAGGGGCCGAGCAGCGCGCTCGGATTCGGTCGCATCGACGACTATCGGTCTCCCGCGTGGCCCAATGCCAACGGCAGCAAGCAGTTTCACTTCGATCTCGCGGTCGAGGATCTCGACGCTGCAGCGAGTGCGGCAGTGGAGCTGGGCGCGACACTGCCCGAGGATCAGCCGGGCGAGACCTGGAGGGTGTTGTTCGACCCGTCGGGGCATCCGTTCTGTCTGACGAATGCCGCGAACTGGGGCTGACGCGGCTAGCCTTGTGGTCGTGACACCACGTCTGGCAGGAATCGAAATCGTCGTCGCCGATATGGCCGCGTCTCTGGCGTTCTATCGTCTTCTGGGACTGGATATTCCGGCCGACGCCGATGCCGAGCAACACGTCGAGGTGGACCTCGGCGGGGTGCGCCTGTTGTTCGACCTGCCGTCGACCATCACCTCGTTCGATCCGACGTGGACGCCGCCCAGCGGGGGTCACCGCGTTGCGCTCGCTTTCGACTGCGGGACACCCGACGGGGTCGACGCAGTGTGGGAAGCGGTCACCGCGGCGGGGTACACCGGTCACCTGCAGCCGTGGGATGCGTTCTGGGGGCAGCGTTATGCCGTCCTGCACGACCCCGACGGCAGCACCGTCGATCTGTACGCGAACGTCTGAGGCGTCAGCTTTCGGGTTCTTCGCCGGTCGGTCCGCCTGCCAGTTCGACGGCGATATCGAGATGTCCGAGGTGGCGCGCATATTCCTGAAGTACGTGGAAGCAGATCCAGATCAGCGTCGGCTGCTCGTCGGTGAATCGTCCACCCAGAGAGGCCACTTCGTCCATTCGATGTGAGCTCAGTACCTCGTCGGTGAGCCGGGCGCCGTCGTCGAGCCTCTGCAGCAGCGCTTCGGCGTCCACCTCTGCCGGCACGTGCCACGAACCGTCCTTCTGGTCTCCCCACGGTGCATCGACTGCTCTGCCGAGAAATCCCCAGACGAACCAGCGCTGCTCCATGTGCACCAGATGGGTCAGCATCTGCAGCGGGGTCCATTTCGAGGGCACCGCTGTGGTGGTCAACGAATCGCCGCTCAGGTCCGTGATTCGCCGAACCAACTCGCCGCGATAGAAGCGCAGGTACTCGCGAAACAGGTCGGCGGGATCGGAGAGGTCGGAGTTCGGTTCGGGAAACGTCGTCAGCTTGGCCATGGCTTCTCTGGTCGTCGGGTAGTGGGCTGAGTGTCCACAATTCGGTTCGGCGGGCGGAAAACCGTCCGCAGACGAAAATTGTGGACACTGAGCGTTGTTGGCTTATTCGCTCGAGCGCTGCTCGCGGGCGATGCGGCGCTGTTCTTCGGCGCGGGCGCGGCAACGGCGCAGGAAGTCCTCGTCGCTTTCCTGCGACTGGGCAACGGCGCGTCCGGGTCTGGCGTCGTACTCGGGGAAGGCCGACGCGGTCCGGGATGCGCCGCTACCACCCCAGATGCCGCCGTTCTCGGGCCTGCCGACGAGGAGCCACGCAAGAGACCCGGCGAGCGGCAGAACGATCACGAGCAGCAGCCACACGATTTTCGGAAGGTGGCGGATGCCGGAGTCGTCGGCGGTGATGACGTCGATCAAGCAGAAGATGGACAGCAGCATGATCAGCAAGCCGAGGTACGGCACGGAAATCCTCCAGAGTTGTCAGACCATGCGGTCGGTCTTTCGCGACTATCAGATCACTCGTTGTACCGCGGATCAAGTGCTGGGACGTCAGGTGTCGTGACTCAGCCGAAAACGAGCAGCGCAGCCAGCGTCAGCATCATGATGCCGATCCCGAGGTCGAGAATCCGCCACGCCGCCGGCCTAGCGAACAGCGGACTGAGCACTCGTGAGCCGTAGCCGAGCGCGGTGAACCACAGAATGCTGCCCAGCATCGCGCCGACTGCGAACCACCACCGCAGGTCTCCCGGCTGACGGTTCCCGATCGAGCCGAGAAACACCACGGTGTCGAGATAGACGTGCGGGTTCAGCCAGGTCAGAGCCAGGCAGGTGGCGAGTGCGGCGATCAGTGAACCGCCACCGTGCACCTCCGCCGTCATCGACGATGGCGTGCGGGCCCGGTTCAGTGCCAGCAATCCGTAGATGAGCAGGAACAGCGCACCGAGGACGGTCACGACGCGCAGAGCTACGGGGAACCGGTCGACGAGTACTCCGATTCCTGCCACCCCGGCCAGGATGAGCACGGCGTCGGACAGGGCGCATACCGCCACCACCGGCAACACATGGGTGCGTTGCAAGCCCTTGCGCAGGACGAATGCGTTCTGGGCTCCGATCGCGACGATGAGGGAGAGTCCGACGCCCAACCCGGTGAGGGTCGATTGTGCGGCGGCAAGCGATGTCATGACTCCAACGCTAGGAGGGCACACCGATTAGGTCCAGCGAATGTATTTCAGGAATGATTAGCGTATCTTCATTTGGTGGAGATCGAGCAGCTCAGGGCTCTGAAGGCTGTGGTCGACGGCGGAACGTTCGAGGCCGCGGCTCGCGCGCTGTACGTGACACCGTCGGCAGTGAGTCAGCGAATCAAGTCCCTCGAGCAGTCGTTGGGCCGGACCTTGGTGCAACGAAGCAAACCGGTGGTGGCCACCCAATCCGGCATTGCGGTGCTGCGTCTGGCGCGCCAGATCGATACGTTGACCGACCAGACTCGGGCGGAATTGAACGACGACGGCATGGCTGCTCCGATTTCCCTTGCCGTCAATGCGGATTCGATGGCGACCTGGGTGTTGCCGGCACTCGCGCCACTGGCGTCCCAGACGACCTTCGACCTGCATCGGCAAGATCAGGATCGTACCGCTCAACTGCTGCACGACGGGATCGTCTCCGCCGCAATAACGTCCGTGGCCAGTCCGGTTCGTGGCTGCACTGTTCGACGCCTCGGTGCGATGCGCTACCGGCCGTCGGCCACGCCTGAATTCATCGAACGGTGGTTCCCTACAGGTGTGACGGCCGCCGCGTTGCGCGTCGCCCCGGTGGTCGTGTTCGATGCCGACGACCGGTTGCAGGACACCTACTTACGCCGCTTCGGTATCGACCACGACGAGCCGCCCCGCCACCTGGTGCCGGCCTCTGCGGACTACGCGCAAGCCGTCGATCTGGGCTTCGGCTGGGGCATGATTCCCGATCTGCAGGCTCGCGACTCGCTGAAGTGCTTCGACGACAACGGAATCGACGACGTGACGCTGTACTGGCAGCAATGGTCGCTGTCGTCTGCGGCACTTCAGCGGACGGCCGACGCCGTGGCAGAGGGCGCAGCACGAATGCTGTTGTAGGCGTTTGCGATCTGCCGCCGCCCGATAATCGCTGTACCCGCAGAGTTTCCGTCGCTATCTTGTGCCGATGACCATTCGCTATCACGTGACCTCGGTGCTCAACCGTGAGTCGATTCGGCAGCACGGACTCGACTGGCGTCGCATGGGTGCTGCTCGCGGTATTGCCGGTAGCCACCAGCCCGAGCAGGAAGGTTGCTTTCTGGCAGCCGATGCGTGGGAACGTGATTGGTTCGTTGGCATGAACAACACCGGAGGTCCGGTCGATGTCTGGGAGGTCAGCGGCGTCGAAGACGGTGATCTGCGGCAGTCGCCGGAGAACTTCTACTTCCGTCCAGGTGCCATTCCGACGTCACAGATTCGATTGGTGCAGAAGGACATCGAGCCCGAGCGCTAGAGCATGCTCAGCACCCGGTCGATGGACTCGACTGCCTGTGTCAGTTCGGCTTCGGTGATCGTCAGTGCAGGGCGGAATCGCACTGCCGCGTCGCCGCAGCCGAGCGCCAGGACATGTTCCTCGGTACGCAACAGTTCGATCACTCGGTCGCGGGTGGAGGCGTCGGGCAGGGAGAAGGCGCACATCAGACCGCGTCCGCGGACCTCGGATACAACTGAGTGTCGAGTTGCCAACTCCTGCAGCATCGTCAGCAATACGTCTCCGAGCTGACCGGCACGAGAGATGAGCTTGTCGGATTCGACGACTTCCAGGATTCGACGCGACCGCACCATGTCGGTGAGGTTGCCGCCCCACGTCGAATTGATGCGTGAGCTGACGGCGAAGACGTTGTCTTCGATGTCGTCGACGCGACCGCCGGCCATCACGCCGCACACCTGGACCTTCTTGCCGAAGGCGACGACGTCCGGGACGACGTCGAGCTGTTGGAACGCCCATGCGGTGCCGGTCATTCCGGCTCCGGTCTGCACTTCGTCCATGACGAACAGTGCATCGAACTCATGGCAGAGCGTGCGCAATTTCTGCAGGAATCGAGGCCGGAAATGATGGTCCCCACCCTCGCCCTGGATGGGTTCGATGATGGCGCAGGCGATGTCGTGCGGACTGGCCTCGAACGCCGCCCGCGCTGCTGCCAACGATGCGTCCTCGAGTTCGTCCATGTTCGCGTCGGATCTGATGAACGGGGACGGAATTCTCGGCCAATCGAACTTCGGGAATCGTGCGACCTTGTTGGGGTCGGTGTTGGTCAAAGACATCGTGTACCCGGAGCGGCCGTGGAACGCGTGCTCGAAGTGCATCACCTGTGAGCCCAGGGATGGATCGATGCCGTTGCGCTCGTTCCAGCGTGACTTCCAGTCGAAGGCGACCTTCAGCGCGTTCTCCACCGCCAAGGCGCCGCCTTCGACGAAGAACAGGTGGGGCAGTCGATCGTCACCGAGGACCCGCGCGAACGTGTCCACGAACCGTGCCATGGGGACGGTGTAGATATCGGAATTGCTGGGCTTGTTCATCGCCGCCTGCATGAGATCCGCCCGAAAGTCCGGGTCGTCGATCAGAGCGGGGTGGTTCATGCCGAGGGCGTTGGACGCGAAGAACGTGAACAGGTCCAGGTAGCGGGTGCCGTCCCTGGCGTCGACCAGGGTGGACCCGGTCGAGGCATCGAGGTCGAGAACCAGCTCGAAACCATCGGCCAGAAGGTGTTCACCGATCACGTCGCGGACGTTGGCGGCGTCGATGGTCACTCCGGTGCGCTGTAATACTTGCGTCATGAGGTCGAAGATACGCGTTAAAATTGCGTAAGCAAGTCCATATGACAGGAAATTATACGGTTGTGACCGTCATCGGTAGGCTGATCTCCGACGGTTCGGTTCTCTTGACGGAAGGTGTACGCGCATGTCTGCATCCATCACCCACGACGAGTTGAGTGTGCGCACTCGCGCCATCCTCGACCGGCTGGGTGCCACGATCGCGCTCGACGCCCCCGCGGGACCCGACTCGATCATCGCGCGGTCGCCGATCACCGGTGGGAATCTGGCGTCGCTGGCGTCGGCCTCTGCGTCCGATGTCGAGACCGTTGTCGCCGACGCGCGCACCGCGTTCGTGTCGTGGTCGCAGGTGCCGGCCCCCGTGCGTGGTCAGGTGATCAGGGAACTCGGTGAACTGCTGCGCGTACACAAGGAGGATCTGGGCGCGCTGGTGTCCATCGAGGCCGGGAAGATCGTCTCCGAGGGACTCGGTGAGGTGCAGGAGATGATCGACATCTGCGACTTCGCCGTCGGACTCTCGCGTCAGCTCTACGGCAACACGATTGCCACCGAGCGGCCCGGGCATCGCATGATGGAGCAGTGGCATCCGCTCGGGGTCGTCGGCGTCATCACAGCCTTCAATTTCCCTGTCGCGGTGTGGAGTTGGAACACCGCTCTTGCGCTCGTCGCAGGCGATACCGTCATCTGGAAGCCGTCGGAGAAGACTCCGCTGACCGCCGTCGGAGTGCAGGCACTCTTCGAGCGCGCTGCGGCCGCGGCCGGAGTCGACCCCAAGATCGCGCAGCTGGTGATCGGTGATCGCGCGTCCGGCGAAGCGCTGGTGGATGATTCGCGGGTGGCGTTGGTCTCGGCAACCGGTTCGACGAGGATGGGCCGGGCCGTCGCGCCTCGCGTCGCCGAGCGATTCGGCCGGGTGTTGCTCGAACTCGGTGGCAACAACGCCGCGATCGTGACGCCGTCGGCCGATCTCGATCTGACCACGCGTGGGCTGGTGTTCTCGGCGGCGGGTACGGCCGGTCAGCGCTGTACCTCGCTGCGACGCGTCATCGTGCATGCCTCCGTCGCGGACGAACTGGTCGGCAAGCTGGTCGCGGCTTACGAGACGCTGTCGATCGGATCTCCCTTGGCCAGTGACACTCTGGTGGGCCCGCTCATCGACGCCGGTGCGTTCGCGGGGTATCAGAAGGCGCTGGAGGCTGCGGTGTCCGACGGCGGAACAGTGGTCGTCGGCGGTGAGCGGGTGAATGTGGTCGACGAGTACTCGTTCTACGTCCAGCCTGCGATCGTGACGATGCCCGCGCAGACCGACATCGTCAAGCACGAGACGTTCGCGCCCATCATGTACGTGCTGACGTACGACACGCTCGACGAGGCCATCGCACTGCACAACGATGTGCCGCAGGGTCTTTCGTCGTCGATCTTCACCACGGACCTCCGTGAGGCGGAGCGCTTCCTGTCCGCTGCCGGCTCTGACTGCGGTATCGCCAACGTCAACATCGGACCCTCCGGCGCGGAAATCGGCGGTGCCTTCGGCGGCGAGAAGGAGACCGGCGGCGGCCGCGAATCCGGTTCGGACGCGTGGAAGGCCTACATGCGTCGAGCGACGAACACGGTCAACTACTCCAACGAACTGCCCCTGGCGCAGGGAGTGAAATTCGGCTGACGGCATGATCGGCAGTATGAAAGTACTGTCGATGATCCTCGCCGGCTTCGTCGTCGGCTATGCGATCAGTGATATCCGACCGTCCTACTCCCTGCTGAGCAGCACGGCCGAATTCGGTTCACCGGCAACGATCGTCAACGGGCTCACCGTCCTCGCGCTGACCGCGTGCCTGACCAGCGTCGCGCTGGCGCGTTGGAATGCACGGGGTGTGCTCGTGTTGGCGATAGGAGCTGTATTCGTCGTCGTGTTCCGGACAGTCGGCATGGTGACCGGATTGGTCGGCGACTGGGCCGGCGCTGTGGGAGCAGGCGCCCTGCTCGGCGCGTCCGCCGTGCTGGCGGGGCGACATCGCGGAGCACAGGCATCGCTGGCGGTCGCCGCTGTCGGAGCCGGTCTTCTCGGTAGAGCGCTGGATGCCTTGCTGCAAGCCGACGACGGCCCCGTGTTCGTGTGGGATGTCGTCGGTGCCGAGGACGCGGTGGTTCCGGAGCGGGCGATCATCATGGTGCTTGCGGCTCTGGGTGCGGCGATCTCGCTGTACGTGGCACACCGCGACGTGGCTTTGCAGTCGCACGAGACCCGAAGAATTCTGCTGGTCGGTCTTCCGTTGCCTGTGGTTGCCGGTGTTCTGAACTGGTTCGCCGACGGTCACGACAGTGGGGAAGCCGTGTGGCTCGGTGCACTCGCCGGTATGACGGCCATTGCGCTGTTGGCGTCGTTCGTGTTTCCGGGTCGGGACGGGCGCGTGCTGTTGGTGCTGTTCGCGTCGGCGACGGTCGGTTCGATGGGATTCGCCGTCGAGGATTCGCTGCAATTGGCCTCAAGTGCCGCGTTGCTGGTCGTCGGAGCGGGGATCGGCTACCGGTGGCCGCAGATTTACGTCGGACTGGGCGGGCTGTTCGTCGTTGCAGGCGCATCCCTGGTCGAGGGCTACCTCGATCTGCCGTCGGTGTCGCAGTTCGCCCTGCCGTTCGTCGTCGCGTACGCACTGGTGTCCGTGCTGTCTGCTGCGCCGGGTTCATTGGCCGTCGCGTTGCCTGCGCTGTTCACCATGACCCTGCCGGTGACGGTGTACGCCGCAAGCTCGCAGATCGCCTCTACCTACGACCGCGCAGTCGCCACGCGCACGATCGAGCCCGACCACCTGGTGTTGTCGGTCGCCGGGCTGGCGGTCGTTGCAGTGGTGACGGTTGCCTGCGCGGTGCTGATGCGTCGGCCCGCCGTCGAGAGCGGCGATAGCTGAGCGAACGGTCGAACACGACTCCCGAAACGCCCGACCGGTCTGGGCACCGTGGCCGTAGCCTGCAGGTGATGTCCGATCACAGCGGGAACACAGATCTGCCCGACGACGCCTCCGACGTGACACTGGGGTTCTTCCTCGCCGTTGCGGTGTTCTTGCCTTCGTATTTCGGCGCGACACTCATCACCGACGCGTTGCTGGGCCGAGTAGGACTGCCGCTGTCCCCGTTATTGTGGCTGTTCGTGGCGATACCGCTGGCGACAGTCATGGTGCATGTGGAAGATCGGATCCAGAGCCGTTCCGACTGGGAACGAATCAAGGGGTTCTGGTACGGCGGCGGCGTCGGCGCACTGACTCTGCCGCCGCTGGCGCTCGCACTGCTCGCGCCGCTTCCGACGTTGACCGGTCTCGACCGTGGCGGTCCGTCGATGGTGGTGTTCGTGGCGGTGGCGCTGCTGATCGTGGGCATCGTGGTCCGAGGGAAGCTACGCGGCACGGCCTGATTCCAGTCAATTCGACTGCGCCACTCTCGACGTGAAAACACACGAGCCCGCCCACCCGATGATTGCGGTGGACGGGCTCGTGAGCGATCTGCGAGCAATGGACTACGGCGTGGGTGCAACCTCGGTGGTCGTCGGAACCGCGGTCTCGGTTGCTGTTTCGGCAGCCGACTCGGTCGCGGTGACACAGAGCGGCGGTGCGCCCTCGACGGGGGTCTCACCCTCGACGGGGACGGTGCACTCGGGGGTTGCGACCGGCTCGGATGCCGGTGCCGGTGACGGTGCCGGTGCTTCTGCCGCGGGTGCAGGCACAACCGGAACCGTGGTGGTCACGACGGGCGTCGAGGTTGCCGGCGCGGTCGTCGTGGCCTTCGGGGTTGCCGTGGCCGAGGTGGTCTTCGGGGCCACGATCGTCTCGACCGCTGCACGTCCGGCCTTCTCCTGCACCTCTTTGGTCTTCACCGGCTCGCCCCTGTTGGCCTGCTCGGCCAGCTGGGTCAACCACGCCGCGGCGTACTGCACCGAGGTCAGCGGCTTGCCGTTGGCAGCATCGGCGTCACGCCAGTAATCGAAGTGGTGTCCCGATCCGGGTGCAAGGGTGAGGCCGTACGGGTCGTTCATGATCACCGGAACGGTGTTCTGGTTGGAGGAGATGAAGCCAGTGATCTCGCGGAAGATCTTCTGCGGCAAGTACACGAGGTCCACCATCTGACCGGTTTCGATCGGCTCCTGCTCGCCGTCGACCGTGGCCGAGACGGGGGTGGTGACTGCGCCGGGCTTGTAGTTGGGCTCGGACACCTTGATCAACACGTCGAGGAACGTCTCGTCGCTCTGCATCCAGTTGGGCTGCGAGGCGATGTCGTTGAAGGCGTTGACTGCGATGCGTCCCAGTGCCAGTGCCAGATCTGCACCGGTGGCGGGGGTGAGCTGCTCGTTCTGCAGTGCGTCGGCATTGACCTGACGACCGACGTTGGCGGCCAGGTGAATCAGTGACGTGTTCTCCGGCAGTGCGCAGGTGAGGTCGCCGTCGGAGCAGAAGGACGCCACTCGGCCGTCGAGCGCGCCGAATCCGCCGGAAGTGCCGGGCAGTGCACCCTGGCCGGGAATTGCGCTGTTGCCGTTCTGGTATTTGGTGTCGAAGCCGTCCGGGTTGCTGAACGGGTTGTCGGCACCGGGGAACGGACCCTCGCCAGCGACGCGACCTGCATCGGCGAGAATGACGACTCCGACGACCTGCGAGGGGTCGATGATGCCGTACTTGCCGTCCTGAGGAACGGTCTGGTTTCCGATCTCCATTGCGGTGCGACGGGCGACGTCCGCGCCCTCGCTGTAGCCCACGATGGCGAAACGTGTCTGCGGGCAGGACGCCGAGATGGACTTCATGATGGTCTGCGAGTTGGTGACGCCGGTCTGCACGGCGTTCTCGTAGCTCGCCATGTCGGCGGGGTATTCCACGTAGACGGCGGCGTACGAATCGGCATCGACCTTCCCGATCGGCGCACGCACCGCCTGGTCGATCCAGTCACTGGTGTAGTCGCCCGACATTGCTGCGGGAAGTCGCGTGCCATCGGGAGTCGTGAGCCACTTGACGCCCTCGCGGGGTGTGTCGCTGCGTCCGCCGATGGCGATGCTGACCATGTCGTAGCACGTTGCCGTCGACACCAGTTCGATGGATGCTTCGGTGGTCGCGGACGGAGCCGACCACGGTGCGGCCACTACTACTCCGGCACCGAGTGCTCCGATCGCGAACGCGCTCAGCGCAACGCGCACACGCTTCGACTTGCCAACATTCATGTTTTCGATCCCCATCACGTCCGCCCGAACCGATCCCGACTGCAGTTGCCAGTGGGTTACCCGGGATTTCGTCGGTCGGGTCGTTTGCGTTACAAAGCGCATCATTTACCGTCGTACGCATGGCTTTTCACCCTCGAATGACATCGACGGAATTCGACCTGCCCGACGGCACCCACTGTGTTCTGCGTGAGGCGGTGGCGTCGGACCTCGAATCGATCGTGGCATTGCTGGTCGACGACCCGCTGGGTGCGACGCGTGAGTCCGCCGAAGACATGAGCAGGTATCGGAGTGCATTCGAGGACATTGCTTCGGACCCACGGAACCTGCAGGTGGTCGTGGTGCACGGTGATGCGGTGGTGGCAACGCTGCAGTTGACCGCCATTCCCGGGCTTGCGCGAGGGGGAGCGCTGCGAGCGCAGATCGAAGCCGTTCGGGTGGACGCGCGGTGGCGCGGCCGGGGACTCGGCGGTGCGCTGATCAGGTGGGCGATCGCTGAGGCCGAGCGGCGTGGGTGCGCTCTGGTGCAGTTGACCTCCGACGCCAGCCGAACGGACGCCCATCGCTTCTACAGAAGCCTGGGCTTCGTCGATTCCCATGTCGGCTACAAGATGCACCTCGAACCTACCGTTTAGATACCCTGGGGGGGTAGGGTAGCGATGTGAACTCAGGACGGCAGGAACTCGACGCACCCACCAGGCTCGTCGGCTTTGTCGTCGGGATTGCGTTCCTGTTCTTGGCGGCCCTGTTCGTCGGCGACAAGATCGGACCCGACGTGCAGGCGACGGCAGCAACGCCGCACCCCGACCACGGCGCGCACGACGAGACCACTCCCTCGGCCGCAGTGCCTGCCGGGCTGCAGGCGACCCAGGACGGCTACACACTGTCGCTCGATCGGGTCGTGGTCGAGTCCGGCCCCGACGTACCGCTCGCCTTCACGATCAGCGGACCGGACGCGGCTGCTCTGACCGACTACGACGTCGTGCACACCAAGGAACTGCACCTCGTCGCCGTGCGGCGCGATCTGACGGACTTCCAGCACGTACATCCGACGCGTGACGCGTCGGGAACATGGTCGACGGCTCTCGATCTCACCCGACCCGGGCCGTACCGGCTGTTCGCCGACTTCACTCCGGCCGGCGGGGAGAACATCACCCTGGGAACGGAGCTGACCGTTCCCGGTGACTATCGGCCGGAGCCCCCGAGTACACCGAATGTGACATCGAGTGTCGACGGTTACGACGTGACGCTCGCCGGCGCGGTGGTCGCGGGGGAGGAATCCACGATTGCATTGACCATCGATCAGAACGGCCGTGAGGTCACCGACCTGGAGCCGTACCTCGGCGCGTACGGACACCTGGTGGCCCTGCGCGCCGACGACCTCGCCTACCTGCACGTACATCCGGAGGACGGGCCGCCGGGGCCGACGGTCGACTTCGCCGTCGACGCACCGACCGCGGGAACATATGCGCTCTATCTGGACTTCCAGCACCGGGGAGTCGTGCACACCGCCGAATTCGTCATCGAAGTAGAAGGGAATCAGGGATGAGTACGGAAACCGAACTGATTCTGGGTGGCATGACCTGTGCGTCGTGCGCCAACCGCATCGAACGCAAGCTCAACAAGCTCGACGGAGTATCGGCGACGGTCAACTACGCCACCGAGAAGGCGCGCGTCACCAGTGACGGCGTGGCCACCGACGAGCTGATCGCGGCCGTCGAAGCCGCCGGCTACACCGCCACTCTTCCCGCGGCCGAACCAGCCGACGAACTCCCCACCGATCCGCTGAAGCAGCGCCTGATCGTCTCGGCGGTGCTCAGCGTGCCGGTGATCGCGATGGCGATGATTCCGGCGTTGCAGTTCACCAACTGGCAGTGGTTGTCGTTGACTCTCGCCGCGCCCGTGGTCGTGTGGGGCGCACTGCCGTTTCACCGCGCGGCATGGACCAACCTTCGGCACGGCACCTCGACCATGGACACCCTCGTCAGCATGGGCACCCTCGCGGCGTTGGGGTGGTCGCTCTACGCACTGTTCTTCGGCACCGCAGGCACACCAGGCATGACGCATCCGTTCGAGTTCACGATCGCGCGGACGGATGGGGCGAGCAACATCTACCTCGAGGCCGCGGCGGGTGTGACCACCTTCATCCTGGCCGGGCGATGGTTCGAGAGCCGGTCCAAGCGTCAGGCCGGGGCGGCGCTGCGTGCCCTCATGGACCTCGGTGCAAAGACGGTTGCCGTACTGAAAGACGATAGGGAACAACAGATTCCGATCGAGCAGTTGGCCGTCGGCGACCTGTTCGTCGTTCGTCCGGGCGAGAAGGTAGCCACCGACGGCACCGTCGAGAGCGGATCCTCGGCCGTCGACCGATCGATGCTGACGGGCGAATCCGTGCCCGTGGAAGTCGGCGTCGGCGACACCGTGGTCGGCGCGACGCTGAACGTGGGTGGCCGAATCACCGTGCGGGCGCAGCGAATCGGTTCCGATACTCAACTCGCCCAGATGGCGAAGGCCGTCGAGGACGCGCAGACCGGCAAGGCGCAGGCGCAGCGATTGGCCGATCGCATCTCCGGGATCTTCGTACCGATCGTCATCGCGATCTCTGTCGCGACGCTCGGATTCTGGCTCGGCGCAGGCAGTTCCGCAGCCGGTGCGTTCACCGCTGCGGTTGCAGTGCTCATCATCGCGTGCCCGTGCGCGCTCGGACTGGCCACACCCACGGCACTGATGGTCGGCACCGGTCGGGCGGCGCAACTCGGCATCCTGATCAAGGGTCCGGAAATTCTCGAATCCACGCGACGCATCGATACTGTCGTGCTCGACAAGACAGGAACCGTCACCACCGGTGAGATGACACTGCAGTCGGTGCATGTGGCCGACGGCGAGGACGAGAACGTGGTCCGTGCCGTGGCAGCGGCGTTGGAATCGGGTTCGGAGCACCCCATCGCCCGCGCCATCGCGGATTCGACCCAGGCCATGACCGTCGAGGAATTCACGAACCTCGACGGCCTCGGGGTGCAGGGCGTCGTCGATGGCCGGGCCGCGGTCATCGGGCGCCGCTCGTTGTTGGCCGACTGGTCGATGCCTCTACCGGCGGAATTGGCCGACGCCTTCGAGACGGCCGAAAACGAGGGCCGCACCGCCGTCGCCCTCGGCTGGGACGGAAGGGCCCGCGGCGTGCTGGTGGTCTCGGATGCGGTGAAGCCGACCTCGAAGCAGGCCGTCGCGGAACTCCGCGCACTCGGCCTGACTCCTGTCATGCTGACCGGCGACAACGAGGCCGCCGCGCGCACGATCGCCGCCGAGGTGGGAATCGACCAGGTCATCGCCGGTGTCCTGCCGACGGGCAAGGTCGATGCCGTCACCGACCTGCAGGCGTCGGGCAAGGTCGTGGCGATGGTGGGCGACGGCATCAACGACGCGGCCGCGCTGGCCACGGCCGACCTGGGTCTCGCGATGGGTACCGGTACCGATGTGGCGATCGAGGCCAGCGACCTGACGTTGGTGCGTGGTGATCTCCGGGCCGTCGGCGACGCCATCAGGCTCTCCCGGCGCACGCTGAGCACCATCAAGGGCAACCTGTTCTGGGCCTTCGCCTACAACGTCGCGGCGATCCCGCTGGCCGCGGCGGGCCTGCTCAACCCGATGCTCGCGGGCGCTGCGATGGCGCTGTCCTCGGTGTTCGTGGTGAGCAACAGCCTGCGGTTGCGCCGCTTCCGCTCCTCGATGTGACCGGTTGGTAGCAGCGAACGGCTTGCTAGTACAGGATGGAGCCATGTCCGACGCACACGATGTCCCCATCCGCGACGAATCGATCAGACTGGGTCAGTTCCTCAAGCTCGCCAACCTCATCGAATCCGGTGCCGAGGCGAAGGGTGTGATCGCCGACGGTTTGGTCAGCGTCAACGGGGATGTGGACGTGCGGCGCGGACGGCAGTTGCAGCACGGTGATGTCGTATCGGTCCAGGGTGGGCCCTCTGCCCGCGTGAGCAAGGAAGAGGCACTGTGAAGGTCGGTAAGAGCGGACTGCCGCGCAACGAAGTTCCCGGGGCATTCGACGTTGGAGCGAAGGCGTACGACCGACTCGTCGGAGCGAACCCCGGTTACCACGAACACCTGCTCAAGTCGGCCAAGCGGCTGCGGATCCCGAACCTGGGGGCAGGCCTCCGTCTGCTCGACATCGGTTGTGGCACCGGCGCATCCACCGCAGCGCTGCTCGAAGCCGCGCCGCATGCGGAGATCGTCGCCGCCGACGCGTCGGCCGAGATGCTCGACGTCGCGCGGAGCAAGGAGTGGCCGTCGAACGTGACGTTCGTGCACTCACGCGTCGAGGATCTGGCGATGAACGGGGTCGACGGCCCGTTCGACGCCATTCTCGCTGCGTACCTCATCAGGAACGTCGACGATCCGGACACGGAGCTGAAATCGCTTCTGTCGCTGCTGCGTCCGGGCTCGACCATCGCATTCCACGAGTACTCCGTGCATGATTCGCTGCGGGCCAGGATCTCCTGGAACGTGGTGAGCTGGGGCATCATCATTCCGCTCGGCTGGCTGGCGACGCGTGATGCGACCCTGTACCGGCATCTGTGGCGCAGCGTGGTGACCTTCGACGGCGCATCGGCCTTCATGCGGCGGATGCAGCGTGCCGGCTACACCGGTGTCGCCAGAGAAACCATGACCGGTTGGCAGAACGATGTGGTGCACACGTTCCTCGGTTCTCGTCCCGCGGAGGAAGAGCGTTGACCGATTCGAAAAAGGTCACCCATGCTGCCGCGCAGGGCTATTCCAGTGCCGGTCAATTGGCGGACATACCGCACGTGGTGGTGGTCGGTGGTGGTATCGCAGGTTTGAGTGCTGCGACCGCACTGGCCGAGCGCGGGGTGAAAGTGCACGTGGTCGAGCGCGAGAGCTACCTCGGTGGTCGCGTCGGCGGGTGGGATACGACGCTCGACGACGGCTCGCCCGCGACGATGAGCCGCGGCTTCCATGCGTTCTTCCGGCAGTACTACAACCTCAGAAACCTGCTGCGGCGCACCGATCCGGGGCTGGCCCGGTTGCGTCCGGTCGACGACTACCCGCTGATCGATGGCGACGGCCGAATCGACGGATTCAAGGGGCTGCCGGAGACGCCGCCGCTCAACGCCTTCGCGTTCGTCAAGCGCAGTCCGACGTTCCGGTGGAAGGATCTCACCGACCTCAACGGCATTGCCGCGCTGCCGCTGATGACGGTGAGTGTGCCCAAGACCTTCGACGAGCTGGACACCACTCCTGCCGCAGAATTTCTGCGCAACATCAACTTCCCCGAGGCAGCACGGCACCTGGCGTTCGGAGTGTTCTCCCGAAGCTTCTTCGCCGACCCCGAGAAGATGTCCGCCGCCGAGCTGGCGATGATGTTCCACATCTACTTCCTCGGCTCCTCCGAGGGGTTGATCTTCGACGTTCCCCGTGACCCGTACCCGCAGGCGCTGTGGAACCCGTTGGGGGACTACCTCACCGGTCTGGGCGTCGACATCAGAACCTCCACACCGTGCGGCGAGATCACCCGCGGCGGTTTGCGCAAGTTTCGCGTCGACGCAGGCGGCATCATCGACGCCGACGCGGTGGTACTCGCCACCGACATCGCCGGACTGCAGCGAGTGCTCGAGCAGTCCACGGAGCTCGGGACGCCGGAGTGGCGCGAACAGATTGCGGCCCTGCAGAACACGCCGCCGTTCCTGGTGCACCGAGTCTGGTTGAGCAAGGCCGTCAACGCTGATCGTCCCGCCTTCATCGGCACCGGTGGTATGCCCCCGATCGACAACATCAGTGTGCTCGAACGATTCGAGAACGAGGCGGCGCAGTGGGCTGCCCGCACCGGCGGCTCCGTCGTCGAACTGCACGCCTACGCCGCCGAGGAATCCGAGGAGGTCACCCGGCAGCAGCTGATGGATCGGATGCACGAGATCTATCCGGAAACCGCTGCTGCAGAGGTCGTCGCAGAGCGATCCGAGTGGCGCGACGACTGCCCCATGTTCGGCCTCGGCGCGTTCGCCGAACGCCCGACCGTCCGCACCCCCGAACCCGCACTGGTACTCGCGGGTGACGGCATCCGCATCGACCTGCCGGTGGCACTGATGGAACGTGCGGCCACCACCGGTCTGCACGCTGCCAACACGCTTCTGGCGAGTTGGGGTATCACCGGTCACGACATCGAAACAGTGCCCACGAGTGGACGATTCAAGATGTTCGACGCCATCGAGAGGCTCATGAACAGGTGAGTTCCGGCATGCGGATCGAGATCGACGATCTGTCGCGTCCGCACGTGCATGCGCTGCTCACCGAGCATCTCGCGGACATGCACGCCACCTCGCCTGCCGAGAGTGTGCACGCCCTCGATCTGTCGGGTCTGCGCGGATCGGACGTCATTGTGTGGACTGCTTGGGAGGCGGACGTACTGCTGGGAATCGTTGCTTTGAAGGAGCTTTCACCCGATCACGGTGAGCTGAAGTCGATGCGGACTACGGGGGCGGCGCGGGGCCGCGGTGTGGCGTCGAGTCTGCTCGTTCATGTTCTCGACGACGCGCGCCGACGCGGGTACGGGCGGGTGAGCCTGGAGACGGGAACTCAGGACTATTTCGCCGCCGCCCGCAGGTTGTATGCGCGGCATGGATTCGCCGAGTGCCCGCCGTTCGCGGACTACGTGGTGGATCCATCGAGTGCGTTCTTTTCGTTGTCCCTGTAGATGTTCCGATGAGAAGGGCCGGCACCGAGTGTTCGGTGCCGGCCCTTCTCGTCAGGCTGCCTGCTGTGAATGCGGATAGAGATCGTCGTCGAGAGGTTCTACTCGACATTGATCGAGCAGATCCGCCGTCGAGCACTCGCGCAAGCCCGTCTCGACACCTACCACCGTGCGCCACCACTGCTCACGGTCGGTCGATTCCGTCCACACCACTGCCTCGGATTGCATAGTGCATCACCCCCATTGCCGTGTCGTGGTCGGTTCGGTTCAGGCCGGCTCGTGTTCGATGGACTTCTGCTCGCTGGGCGACTCGGCGCGAGTGATGTCGATCTTTCGAGGTTTCGCACGCTCGGCGAGTGGAATCGTCACCGACAGAACGCCGTTGTCGTAGGACGCAGCGATGCGTTCGGTGTCGACACCGTCACCGAGTGAGACCTGGCGACGATAGGTTCCGGCGAAGCGCTCCGAGGAAATCCACTGCACACCCGAGCTTTCCGGTGCCGAACGATGCGCGGTGAGCGTCAAGGTGCCGCGATCGACGTCGACGTCGATGGATCCCGGGTCGATGCCGGGCAGATCGGCGCTGAGTACGTAGTGATCATCGACCTTGTACAGATCCATCGGCATGAAACGTGGCGCGCGGTCCGAACCGGAAGAGACACCCAGCATCGCCGAGGCCAGTGAATCGACGTCACGGAACGGATCGAATCGAAGCACAGCAACCACCTCCTGTACGCAGATGCGCTCACCCCTGTGGTGAGTCGCTCCTGAACTGTGCAGAACAAAAATTAGCACTCTCCTGTGGTGAGTGCCAAGAGTGTTCTGCTACTTTCTCAGAAAATTTTCAGCACCAATAGTGCTGCGGCGCAGCAGGGGTCGGGCTCGCGGCCCGACTGGCTGACAATGATCGGTCGCGGGCTCCATCACCGCTTACACTCACGCTGGTGATGACCATCGTGCCGTACGACGAGCAGTACCGAGCCGAGGTGCTTGCGCTGTCACTTCGCGCATGGGAACCGGTGTTTCCGCTCGTGCAGGAGTCCGTCCCTCCGTTCGTGTACGACTGTTTCTATCCGGCGGGGTGGAGAGCGCGTCAGTACGACGATCTGGCGGCCGTCGTCGACGACGAACCCGAGAACGTGGACGTTGCTCTGGACGGTGACAGTCCGATCGGCTGGGTCTGCACCCGACTGCACCCCGACGACAACATGGGTGAGGTGTATGTCCTCGTGGTCGATCCAGCCCGGCAACGAGACGGCATCGGACGAGCGCTCATGAATGGATCGTTCGAAAGGGTGAAGGCAGCCGGACTGCGGATGATCATGGTAGAGACCGGTGATGATCCCGGCCACGCGCCAGCGCGAGCAGCCTATGAGGCGAACGGTTTTCAGCGATGGCCTGTTGCTCGGTACTTCAAGGATCTTGCCGACGGTACGTAGCGTGGTCGGGTCGGAAGTTCTCGACGACGTTTTCCAGGCCTTGGCCGATCCGACGCGGCGCGCGGTTCTGGGTCGGCTCGGGTCGGGACCGGCAACTGTGGGGAAGCTCGCCGAACCGTTCGATATGACGTTGCCGTCGTTCATGAAGCACATTCGTCTGCTCGAACGCAGTGGCTGGATCGGTACGCGCAAGGTCGGCCGCGTCCGTGCGTGCTCGATCGAGCGAGCCAACTTGGACGTGGCCGGACACTGGCTGGAAGACCAACGGGCCGTCTGGGAATCCCGGACGGATCGCCTCGAACAGTTCGTCACCGGCTCCTCGAAAGAAAGTGAAGCGCGATGACGTTCATTGATTCTGCATTGGACCTGACCATCTCCCGCGTCATCAAGGCGCCACGCGCTGCAGTCTGGAGTGCGTGGACGGACCCGTCGAAATTCGAGAAGTGGTGGATCCCCGCGCCCGCGTTGTGCCGCGTCGACGCCTGGGATCCTCAGCCCGGTGGTGCCTTCCGAACGCTGATCAGCGAATCCGGTGGCGACTTCGCGCCGCACATCGACGGTTGCTTCCTGGCCGTCGACGACGGTGAGCGCATCGTGTTCACCAACTCGCTCGTCGAAGGGTGGCGGCCGGCACCGCAGCTGTTCATGACCGCGGTGATCACCCTCTCCGACCACCCCGACGGAACCAACTACCACGCCCACGTGATGCACCGCAACGAAGAGGACCGAAAGATGCACGAGGAGTACGGCTTCCACGACGGCTGGGGGACCGTCATCGCACAACTCGCCGAGTTCGTCGAAGGCTAGGTCAGGCCCGGCCCTGCGAACGCAACTCGTAGCGTCGCTCGGCGTAGTCGAGATCGTCCTTCCACAACCGTGCAGCGGTGAAGTTCATCGCCGGACGCAGGAGCCCCGCTGCCTTTCGCGCCATCTGGAATCCCGGACGATCCGAGCTGGCGATCGTGGCCTCGATGACGGCGGTGCGCGGGGTGCCGTCGGCTGCGGGGGCAAGTGGCGTCGCGTGCGTTTCGACGACGCTTCCCGCTCCTTCACCGTCGAGGATGCGCATCACGATGGTACGAGGACCTGGGCAGACGAACTCGGCCCGCACCGGAACGCCGATGCCCCGGCTGACGCGGAAGGTCACGTCGACGAGGAAGCGATCGTCTTCCTCGGGTACGTCGATCTCGGTCGGCGCACTGACCACCTTCAGCCGTGCGAACGAATATGGGTGAAACCACGCGCCGTGCCAGGGGTCGAGACGATTGGCGATGATGTCGTCGGGCTCGCACTTGCCGACGAGAGTCACCACCCCGGCGATGGCAGTCGAGGACGGCGGACGGATCGGAACCACGGGGACGGGCGTCGGCTCCTCACCGCCGAGCTCGTCGAGCCGCACCCACACCAGAACCCCGTCGTCGAATGCCGGAACAGGACGCCAACCGGGCTTGCCCTTCGGCCCGAGCGCAAGACCGTGCCAGCGACAGACCAACGTGTCGCACTCGATCTTCGCGGTATCCAGCGCCGCACCGAGATGCGGACATGCGCCGGGGCCGATGTGCACCTTGCCTGCGGAGTCACGCCAGGCCACGAGTTCGGTGGTGCCGACATAGCGACCGAACGGCTTGTCGGCCTTGATGTCGCGACTGGCGGCGAACACGAACCAATTACCGGAGGTCCGAGTCTTCGCACGCTTCAATGCGGACTCGATGACCTGCGGATTCGCACCCTTCCAGGTGGGCTCCTGCTTGGCCCACGACTCCGACGGCAACGGCTGCAACGGCATCGTCTTCGGCCACCGTCGTCGTACTGCATCCAGCGCGGTCATTGCTGCTCCCAAAGTCGACAGTCGATTTCCCGTGTTCCTTCCCCATTGTTCCCGTTCCCAGGTACTCAATGTGACATCTGGTGGCCTTTTCGGGGGTCAATGTCACATCGAGTGGACTTGGGGAGTCAGTGAGCGGGGAGGGAGGGGACGGTACGGAGATGGTGACCGCATGGGACGGGTGGGTCCGCGCATGCGTCGGCGGTCTCGGGGCTGCTCGAATCGACTGCTGTCAGTGTCCACAATTTGGCTCGAGGAGCGGGATTCGGTGGTTGCAGAGCAATAGTGGACGCTCAGTTGAGTAGGTTCGGGTATCGATCTCCCGGGATGCCGCGTGTCGATGGATTTGCGAGCCGAGATCGCCAGTACGGCGAATCGGGCGATTGCCGTGTCGGTAGTGCGCGAAGGGTCCGGCGGCGGGGTTGTCATTGCTCCCGTGCCTTGGTACTCAATGTGACATCTGGTGGCCTTTTCGGGGGTCAATGTCACATCGAGTGGACCAACTGACCGCTGCGGAGTCAGTCGACGCCGATCCAGCGGAGGACGGCAGTGGTCGCTGCCGCCGCGATCACGATGACGACGAAGGGCGCTTTGCGCCAGGCCAGTACGGCGGCAACGGCGACGCCTGCAGGGAGTGCGAATCCCGCGAAGTCCCGATCCACGAGGAGGGTCGATGTGGCGATCAGTGCCACGAAGATGACGGCGACGGCAGTGGTCATCACCTTGTCGATGCGAGGCGAGATGGTGACTCGGGTTCGGAGTGCCGGTCCTGCGATGCGGAGCGCATAGGTGCCGATGATCAGCGCGATCAGGGGAATCGTGAGGTTCATGCGGATTCCTTCGGTGCAACAGGAGCAGAGGACAGCATGGCCGGGACGACAGCGACCAGTGCCAGGAGCACGGGCAGCCCGCTCGGCAAGAACATCGACGCGACGAGAGCGACACCCGCTCCGAGAAGGGCTGCAGTGCGGGTGGCCTTGTCTCGCAGGGCAGGCATGATCAGTCCCAGCAGAATCGCCGGGAATGCGGCATCGAGACCGAGTGCGGCAGTGTCTGTGATCGCTCCTCCGCCGAGGGTGCCGATCACGACGCCGATGTTCCAGGTGACGAACAGACCGATGCCGCACAGCCAGAACGCTGTTCGACGACTGCCCTCGTCCTTTTCGGACGCACTGAAGGCCACCGCCTCGTCCGTGATGAGGTGAGTTCCGAGCAGCCGCTTGATCGGCGACAGGTTCTGGAAGACCTCGCCGATGGAGAAGCCGAGCGGAACCAGTCGGGTGTTGGCGAGCAACGCGCTCGCGACGGCGGCAACGGGATTGCCGCCTGCCGCCAGAATGCCGACGAAAATGAACTGGGAGGAGCCCGCGAAGACCACCAGCGACATCACGACCGGCAGCCACAGGGGCAGGCCAGCGGCCACCGAGATGGCACCGAACGATGCTCCGACGAGCGCGTCGGCCAGACAAACGAGCGCTATGTCGCGGATGTTGACCCCGCCGAAGCTCGTGAGCCAGTTTCTCGAACCGCCTGGGGTTCGCCATGTCGAACGCATGGTCGTTATAGTGGACGATGTTAGGCTGTTCGTCAAATCAAACGCGCGTACCGATGGAGTGAACGAATGGCGGACACCGGACCACCGATTGCGGCCATTGCTGCCGCTCTCCAGCAGGAACGACGACGGGTCGGCCTGTCTCTCGCGGAAGTGGCTCGTCGAGCAGGTATTGCCAAATCGACTCTGTCACAACTGGAATCGGGTACCGGAAACCCGAGTCTCGAGACCCTCTGGGCGCTCAGCGTCACTCTGGACGTTCCGTTCTCAAGACTGGTCGAACCCGCGAAGCAGTCTGTCCGTCTGATCCGTGCGGGGGAGGGGCCGAGATTCGCGTCGGACAGGGCGGACTACTCGGCGACGCTGCTGGCGTCGTCTCCACCGAACGCTCGACGGGACATCTATCTGATCAGCGCGAACGTCGGTGAACCGAGGCGCTCGGACCCGCATTCGCCGGGAGTTGTCGAACATGTTGTGCTCAGTGCCGGTCGGGCGATGGTGGGGCCGATGGGTGAGGCCGTCGAACTGGCTCCGGGTGACTACGTCGCCTATCCCGGCGATGGGCCGCACATCTTCGAGGCGCTCGAGCCGAACACCATGGCAGTGATGATCACCGAACACAGCTGACGTGGGTGGGAATAGTCGGAGGAGATGCCTCGTTGGACTCTTTCGACGGCGTTCGCTTGGCAAGCCCCGGGCCTCACCCCATTTGTCGCTTCGAGCGACCACTCGCCGAGAGGCGTTTGCAGCGGACGTCGTCCCTTATTTTTCGTGGAACTGAGCGCTCACGAACGCTCAGGTGCTGTGAAACCAGCCCTTTCTGCGTGCGGAGGGTGTGAAAAGCGCGTCGCGAGGCGTTGAATGCAAACTCAGTTTCCCGGAGTGAGTGCGGTGATATTCGCAGACGTCTGGTTGTCGGTAGCCTCCGTCTCGTCGAAGTAGCGACGAAAGAGCATCCGCATCGATTCGATGACGTCGATGTGCTGCTGAAGGATCACGTCGAGCGACCGATCGGTGCCGGTGGCCTTCTTGAGGAATCTGTCGCGCAGGTCCTGGGCGGACTTCAAGTCTCCCCAGTCTTGGAATTCGCCCAGCCGAATAGCCTTGCGTTTCATGTCGTTGAGATGTGCGATGTAGGCAACGCAGGCTGCATCGCACTTGGCAGCGACTTCGGCGGGAATAGTGATTGTGCCGGCGTCGGCTTGGGCGTTGAGTTCTTGCCAGTGTGCGATGAGGTTCGGCTGTGGACCTGTCACGAATTCGGCACCCTTCGGGCGGTAATGACTAGCGCGGAAGCTCGGAATCCAGGGAGGCGACCACTGTGTTGAGCTCAGTACACGGATCGTAAGGAGGGTTGCGGACCGTAGCATCAGTGATAATTGTTGCCCTGATCAATTGGACGCCCTGGGTGAAAGCAACGCCGCAGTTCAGAGAAGCGTCGGCTCCGACCTGTTGATACTGGGTTGAGTCGCGGGTACCCACTCGCACGGGCTGAAGACGATCGAAGGTAGCGGGATCGTCGATGTAGTCGATGCCTTCGAGTCCGACGAATATCGAGAAGTAGTACTTGTTGTTCGGCGGTTGATCTTCCCATCCGCAGATCTTGAATCCGTATTGATCCCGTCCGAAGATGCCTGACTCCTTGGTGTCGACGTTCAATCCTGCTCGCTCGATGGCCTCGTCGGGGATGGTGCATGGGTCCCAGGGTGTCGGCGTGGAGGCGGTCGTACTAGCCGCCGCACTCGATGTCGCTGTGGCGAGGGCGTCACCGTCGGTGGTGTTCGCGCAGCCCGCGAGCAGCAGAAGTGCTGCCATCGCCGGCGTCCATCGTTGTGCCCTGCTCATTTTGCTTGTCCGTTCCTCGGAGAACACCTAAGTGCTTGGACGCACGCCGGCGGGCAACGGTTCCCGGGACGGGTCAGGTGCCCGCTTACGTGCCTTGCGCTGGATTCACGCCGGTCGTGGGGATCGACACCTCCTCGACGGGGTGTACTTGACGATCCAGGGCGTGGATCGAGGGGTCGGCCATCGTAGACACAGCGCACGCCGCAGTTGGTATGGCTGGCACCCGAATATTGTGTAGTGCGTGCGTCGCTGTGCCGTGTCCATGAAACAGATTCAATGACTTCATGATTCGACAGGATGTAGTTGCGGTTCGGCTCCACGATGTTCGGAAGGTGCATGGTGAGGGCTCGCGTGCGGTGACGGCTCTCGACGGGGTGACAATGGACTTCGAGCGGGGGAGTGTTTCAGGCGTTCAATCTGGTGGGCTCACTGACCGCGGCGCAGAACGTCGAACTCCGCGTGCGATTTGCCGGCAGCCTTGGCCGATGTCGGGCTCGGGGATCGTGCGGCGCATCGTCCTGCTGAGATGTCGGGCGGTCAGCAGCAACGGATCGCCCTTGCGCGCGCACTGATTACCCACCCCGATGGGTGGTCGCGGGGTGTTCGGCTCTCGCGCTGGTGGCCACCGTGGCTGTGACTCGATGGGTGCTTAGGTGCGGGCGGGATAGCGGGGGTCCGGCGACAGCGGCGGTCTCTCAGTTCTTCGGAGTGAGCGCGGTGATGTTCGCAGCTGTCTGGTCGTCGGCAGCCATGGTCTCGTCGAAGTAGCGACGAAACAGCATCCGCATCGATTCGATGACATCGATGTGCTGCTGAAGAATGATGTCGAGAGAGCGATCGGTGCCGGTGGCTTTCGCGAGGAACTTGGCTTGCAAATCCTGGGCAGACTTGAGGTCGCCCCACGATTTTGTCGTTTTCAATGCAAGTGCGTCGCGCTTCATCTGTTCGAGGTGTTCGATGTAGGTCGCGCACGCTGCGTCGCATTGTTTGGCGACGCCAGCTGGAATGGTGATGGTGCCGGCGTCAGCTTGGGCGTTCAGGTCTTGCCAGTGTGCGATGAGGTTCGGCTGGGCATCGGTCATGGTTGATGCATCCTTCGGGCGATAATTCTTAGGCGGGAAGTTCGGAATCAAGTGCTGCGACCACCGAGTTCAGTTCGGTACACGGGTCGTACGGCGGGGTGCGGACCAGCGAATCTGTGTTGAGCGTCGCCATTATCAGTTCAGCTCCGGCGGAGAAGGCAACGCCGCAGTGCAGAGTCGCGTCCGCAGCGATTTGCTGATACTGGATGGCGTCGCGAAAGCCGATCCGAACAGGCTGAAGCCGGTCGAAGTACCCTGGGTCATCGATGTAGTCGATGCCTTCGAGCCCGGCAAAGATGCGCACGTAGTACTTGTTGTTCGGCGGGCGGTCCTCCCATCCACAGATCTTGAATCCGTTCTGATCTCTTCCGAACACCCCCGATTCCTTCGTCTCCACGTTCAGTCCCGCCCGCTCGATGGCCTCGTCGGGGATGGTGCATGGGTCCCATGGCGTCGGCGCGGAGGCGGTCGTAATAGCCGCCGCACTCGATGTCGCGTCGGCACGGGCATCACCATCGGTGGTGTTCGCGCATCCCGACAGCAGCAGAAGTACTGCCATCGCCGGCATCCATCGTCGTGCCCAAAGCATTGCCTCACCAATTTCTCACGAACGTCTACGTCCTTGGACGCAGCGCGACGCCTGTCGGTTCCCGAACCTGGCCCGATTCCAGACGATCAGGATCTATGACAGGGTGGCGCAGATGCAGGATCGCGACGATGACTCCTCGGACTCCGTTGTTGTAGTGGTCGAGACGGGCATCTACGGGGAAGCCGAACTGACGTATCGGGACGAAGAAATTTCCGGTTCGTATCGCGAGGGGGTACCCGTGACCGTCACGATTTCTCGAACGGGGCCTCGGACCTCGGACAAGGTGCCGATCGGGACGCGCACCGCCGCGAACCTGCGGGCCGATATCGATGGCCGAGATATCCTTCTCGCCCCCGGGCGCGCGAGGCTGTTCAAACGGTCCTACCGCGTCGGTATCCAGTACGGCGGGCGCACTCTGACGTTGGGCGCGAAGAACCTCGAAGACAGCGTGCTGCTGGACGGGTCGTCGGATCGGGGCGACAACGAGTTCGGGGTGTTGACGCGCGTCCACGGCGGAGGTGTCGAAGTACTGTGGTCGCTTCCGTTCACGATGGTGAACAGGACGATCGAACCGCCGACACCGTCCCGTGAGGATGCTCTGATCGGCATCGTCGTGGCTGCGGCATTCGGAACCGGCGGACTGTCGTTGACGACGATTGTCATGGGCGCAGTCGAATCGATTTTTCCCTGACGGTCCCGCTGACAGATCTACCTCCCTTTGGCATGGTGGAGGTATGCAGCGGCGCGTGGGCGAGAGTTGGTCCACGAGACCGGTCTCAGGGGTAACCCCTGGGTACATCATGAAAATCGAGCACTGCGTCCGAAGCTGGTCCGCACGCTCCGCGTGCTTGGCAGCTCCGAGGACGAAAGATTTCGGTCGCCCCGCGCCGTTGCATGTCACAGCACTGCACCCGATCGGTAGACATCCGTGACCGAGCGGGAATTCACCCCGCGAGCAGCAGCGACACTGGCGCGCCTGGCTGCCGATGCCGAATGGACACGGTCCGGACTCGAGGAGGCGTTCGAGCCACTCGTCCCGGCCAAGGCGTCGTGGTTGGCGGATCGGGTCGTCAATCTGTATCCGAGTCCGCCGTTCGACGAGGCGTCGATTTTCGTTCTGCTGCGCGACCTTCCGTTCATTCCGGAGCCGTCGGTATCGTCACAGAGACCGACTCGCAACAGTGACAAGCCCTGGCGATTCGAGGTACCGCGGTACGAGACCACCGGCCAGCTCGCGCGATCGCTGGATCTGACGATCTCGGAAATCGAATGGTTCGCCGATCTGCAGGGCAGGCTGCGCACCGCACCGTTCCCGTTGCAGCACTATCGATCTGCGCGACTCGACAAGCGTCAGGGCGTCCGCTTGCTGGAGGTGCCGAAACCGCGTCTGCGTGAGATTCAACGAAAGATACTGCGCCGCATACTCGATCGAATTCCCGCCCACCCGGCCGCGCACGGCTTTCGCAAGGCGCGCAGTCCGCGTACCTTCGCAATGCCACATTCCGAACGCGACGTGGTGATCTCGGTGGATCTTCGACGCTTCTTCCCGTCCATCGGGTTCGATCGAGTGGTCGCAATCTTCGAGGCCGTGGGCTACCCGCGAACGGTCGCAGCCACACTCGCGGCACTGTGCACGACGGTCACCCCGGCGGGCGAGTTGATCGGGATGGACCGTCCCACCGCAGCGAGGCTTCGTGCCACACATCTGCCGCAGGGCGCGCCCACATCACCTGCCCTGGCGAATCTGGCTGCGCGACAACTCGATATCCGAGCAACGGGCTTGGCCCGGTCCGTCGGTGCCCGCTACAGCCGATACGCCGACGATCTGGCGTTCTCCGGTGGTGCAGACATCGATGTCGACCGACTGCTGTGGCTGATTTCCCAGATCGCCCACGACGAAGGCTTCACGATTCACCCCGACAAGACCCGGGTCAGGCGCGCACATCAGCGGCAACAGCTCACCGGACTCGTCGTCAACTCGTGGCCGGCAGTACCCCGACAGGAATACGACGATCTCAGGGCCCTGCTGCACAACTGCATCACCACCGGTCCCGTCGAGCAGAATCTCCAGGATCGCAACGACTTTCGAGCGCATGTCTACGGGCGAATTGCCCGAATCGGCGAGACGAACGAGACCCGTCGGGCGAAGCTGCTGAACATGGCAACGCAGGTCCAGTGGTTCGAGTAGCTGAATTGGGGTAGGCGAATTCAACATACTCATCTTCCCCAGGAGCCGCTATGAACGACCTGACCTTCACCATCGGACACGAGGAACTGGTGATCCGGCAGCGATGGGAAGTCGTCAGCATCATCAACGACATTCTCGTTGCCGTCTGGTTCATCATCGGCAGCATCCTGTTCTTCCACGAGAGCACCACTGTGGCCGGCACGTGGTTGTTCCTCCTCGGAAGTATCGAACTGCTCATACGGCCGCTGATTCGCCTCGCCCGACGCGTGCACCTGACGAGGATCGGGCGCGGCCGGTCGGCCTCGGACAGCGACGAGGACTACTGACCGGTGGCCCGACCCGGCTCACGGTGCAGTGACTCGCAGCAACACCCCCGTCTGCGGGAACAGCACCGGTAGTGCCACGCCTGCCCGCGCCAGCATCGAACCCGTCAGTTCGACGACGCCACCGTCGGCGATCCATGGCGGTAGTTCGATGCCGTTGCCCAGGTCGCTGAGCTCACGCACGAATTCGACCCGGTACCTGACGGAGGGATCGAGACCGGGAAGCCGAACCCGATCGGTGCGATCCTCGGGCGAGGTGTCCATCCGCACAACCGCATACGCAGCCTCCGAGAAGTCCGCTGCTACGACGCCGTGCACCCACACACTCGGGTCGGGATGGTCTGCGCGTACCACGTCGCCGGCGTGCAACAGCCCGCGTAGGTCCTTGTACAGCGCAGTCCACGACCTCAGGTACTCGTGATCCTCGGACGAGAGCTCGGTGACATCCATCTCCAGCCCGGCATGGCCGAACAGCGATGTCAAGCAACGGAACTGAAGAGTCGACCATCGACCGGACGTGTGCGCTATCTGGGGCCCGACGTGCGAGCCGATCAGCTCCGGCGGCAGCAACTGCGTCGTCCACCGTTGCAAGCGTTGACGTTCGAGCGGATCGTTGGTGTCCGACGCCCAGACCCGGTCGGTGTGTTCGAGTACCTCGAGGTCGATGCGCGCACCACCGGAAGCGCAGGATTCGAACTCGACGTTCGGATGTCGGGACCGAAGCTCGTCCAGCAACCGGTAGAACGCCGAGGTCTGAGCATGCACCGCGGCCCGTCCGTCGGAATCGACGGCCAGCATCAGGTCCCGGTTGTGATCCCACTTCACGTAGTCCGGCCGCTCGGTCGTCAGCACCGAATCGATCGACGAGAGCAGGTAGTCGAACACCTCGTCGCGAGTCAGGTCGAGCACGTGCTGGTGACGCCATTCGAGTGGGATCCGCCCGGGTGCCGTGAGCAGCCAATCCGGATGCGCCCGAGCAATATCGGAGTCGAGGTTCACCATCTCGGGTTCGAACCACAGCCCTGGACTCATACCGAGCCCGCGGACGTGATCGAAGAGGGGTGCCAGCCCGTCGGGCCAGACTCCCTCGTCCACCTGCCAATCACCCAGTCCGGCCCGGTCGTCACGTCGGTGCCGGAACCAACCGTCGTCGAGCACGAATCGTTCGACGCCCACGTGCGCGGCGACGTCGGCGATCCTGCGGAGCCGGGCGAGATCGTGATCGAAGTAGACGCCTTCCCACACGTTCAACACCACCGGTCGCGGCGAGGTGGGATGCGCGGGTCGGGACCGCATCCATCGGTGCAGCGAATGCGCCGAACCATCGAGCCCGGCAGCGGAATACACGAAGTGCACCCACGGCGTCGTGTAGGTGTCACCGCTCGGCAGCACGACCTCGCCGGGAGCGAGCAGCTCTCCGCCACCGAGCACGCCGGAGGCCTGGCCGGCACGTTCTGGCAGGCGCTCGGCCAGATGCAGGTGATCGCCGCTCCACGCGACGTGAGCACCCCACACCTCGCCGCTGCGAAAGCCGAAGCCTTCGCTGCCGGCGGTGAGGACCAGGGTGGCGTCGTGCCCGGTTCTTCCGCGACGCGACGCGCGCACGGTCGAGCCGTGGTCGAACCGTCGACGCTGAGGGGTGCGCTCACGGCAGTGCCGTCCCGTCAGGTCGAGAAGTTCGGTTGCAGTGTCCGGCAACGGCATCAGGGTCACGACGCCGTCGACGGTCAAGGGCCCACCGGAGACGTTCCGGACACTCTGCCGAACTCGCAGTGATCCACCGACCTCGAGCGACAACTCGATCGACCACGAGATTCCCAACTTGTCATCGGAAGCGTCCACAACACAACCGAATTCGGTAGCGGCAATCTGCACGTCCGCCCAGCGTGGGTACTGCACGGTGCCGGAGCGGTGCAATGCCAGAGCCGGTGTTCCCTGCCAGGCGTCGTCGCCACCGGGCGCGAGGGTGAGCCACCGTGGCACGTCCACGCTCGAATGCGGGACAGCGGGGATCGCGGCCCTGCGCAGCTCGGTGAGGTCGTTCTCGGACAGCTCGCCCAGATCGGAACCCCAGTGCAACACGGCCGGAACGGCGGTGGACGACGGCCCGAGGATCACCATGACACCGTCACGGCGAAGGACGGAAAAACTCACTTGTTGGCACCCATCGTCAGACCGGACACGAAATGGCGTTGCAGCGCAACGAATACCAACACTGTCGGCAGAGCCACCATGACAGAGCCGGCGGCGAGCAAGTTGGTGTCGGTGAAGAAGCTACCCTGCAGGTTCTGCAGCGCCGTCGTCACCGGGAGCTTGTCTCCGCTGACCATCAGAGCCAGTGCCCAGAAGAAGTCGTTGTAGATCCACGTCACCATCAGCGTGGCAAGGGCGGCGAGGGCAGGCCGGCACAGCGGCATCACCACCTGCCAGTACTGGCGGAACAGGCTCGCTCCGTCGACGGTGGCGGCCTCGAGCAGTTCGTGCGGAACGGTTTTCATGTAGTTGCTCAGCACGAACACGCAGAATCCGGTCTGGAAGGCGACGTGCACGATGATCAGGCCCCAGTAGCTGTCGTACAGCGAACCGGAGGAGCTCATCCAGTACGGAACGGGAATTGCGTTGTACAGACGGAACAGTGGCGTGAGCAGTGTCTGCTGGGGCAGCAGGTTACCGGCGATGAACACCGCGAGCATGAAGATGTTGAACTTCCAACTGAAGCGCGCCAGGATGAACGCCGCCATCGAGCCGAAGAACAGGATGAGCAACACCGACGGCACGGTGATGATCAGCGAGTTGAAGAAGTAGTGCGGGATCCCGCCGATCTGCCACGAATCTATGTAGTTGCTCAGCGTGTAACCACCCACGGAGAGATAGCCGTTGAGCAGTACGTAGTCGTAATCGCGGAACGAGTTGTACACCGCCCACACGAGCGGAAAGAGCCAGACGATCGCCATGACGGTCAGCAGCACGTACATCGCGATCTGGGCGGTGCCTGCGCGCCGACGGTTGGCGACGGCGGCGCGGTTGCGGGTCAGCGGATCACGCTCGGGAGGCGCTGTGCGGGTGAGTGAAGTGGTCATCAGTCTTTGCTCCGAAGAACGATGGCGAGGTACAGGGCGATGAAGACGAGAGAGATGAGAAGCATGACGGTCGCGAGGGCCGAGCCGAAGCCGATGCGGCCTGCTTCACCGACGACGTTGGCCGTGACCAACGCCGATATCAGTTCCAATCCGTTTCTGCCCCTGTTGATCACCCAGACCAGGTCGAAGGCACGCAGCGCCTCGATGACGGTGATGACGACGATGAGCAGATTGGTGTTCTTCATCAGCGGGAAGATGACGCTGAAGAACGTGCGGATCGGCCCCGCGCCGTCCATCACCGCAGCTTCGCGGACGGACGGATCGATGGCCTTGAGGCCGGCCAAGTACAACAGCATGATGTAGCCGGTATGACGCCACCCGGCCGCGACCATCACGGCCCAGATGTTGATGTCCGGGTCTCCGAGCCAGTCGACGTCGGTGCCCAGCAGGCTGTTGAGGACGCCGCCTTCGGTGGAGTAGATGAGCTGCCAGATGAAGCCGATGAGGGCCATCGACAGCACCACGGGAATGTAGAAGATGCTCTGGTAGAGCCGAGATCCCTTGAGGTTCTTGTCCAGCAGGATCGCCAGCAGAATGCCGATGACGGTGGGAACCAGGAACAGGAACACGAGCCAGAGCACGTTGTTGTGCAGAGCCTGCTGGAACGGGGGGTAGGCCTGCACCGCGTCGACATAGTTCTGAGTGCCGATCCACTCGATGCTCGACGTGCCGCCGATGCCGTCCCAACGGGCGAAGGACAGGATCACCGTGAAGATCGTCGGAATCCAGACGAGGCCGATGACGATCAGCGCGGGAAGCCCGAGCATGAGAGCGATGGTCCACTTCTCGCGGACACTGCGCCGAACCTTCGGGGACGCAACCCGTTCGGTGGTGGTCATGGCTGTACCTGATCTCGAGGTCGGCGGGATGGGAGAGTGACGTCGTTGCGGCTCATGTCGTTCCGAACACCGCCGACTTCTGGCGTTCGATACTGCGGACCAGGCCGTCGACATCGTTGGGGTTGCCGATGAACTGCTGCAGGGCCGGGATCATGACGATGGATGCGAAATCGGGACGGGTATCGCGGTCGAAGAACTGGGTGATCTCCTCCGCGTTCTGCACGAGGTCCGCCGATTTGCGAACCAGCGCAGGGAAACTCGACAGGTCGGCATCTCGGTGAGCGGGAATGGCCTGCGGATCCTGCTTCGCGTAGGCGACGGCAGGGTCGGGTCCGGTCATGTAGGTGAGGAAGTCCTCGGCCCCCGGGCGGTTGCGTGGGTCGGTGCGCATCATGAACCCGTCCATCGGTGCCTCGACCGTGGATGTTCCGACGGCGGAGTCGAGTTCGGGGAAGGTGAAGAAGTCCAGATCGTCGCGTTCGGCACCGGCGGGGAAGCTCTGCGCGACGAACATGCCGGCGACCAGGGAGCCGACGCTCTTGTTCAGCAGTGCCATCTGCGCATCGGCGATCTTGCGGCCCAGTGGCTGTGGCTGGTGGAACGGCAACAGTTCACGCCAGGTGTCGAACACGGAGCGCACGCGATTGTCCGTCCAGCTCACGTCACCGGCGAGCAGGGTTCGGTGGAACTCGACGCCGTTGAGTCGCAGGTTCAGGTAGTCGAACGTTCCGAACGGCGGCCACCCGTCGCGGGCACCGAAGCCGAGTGGGGTGAGGCCGTCGGCCTGCATCTGCTTGCTCAGCGCCACCCACTGGTCGTAGGTCGCCGGGGGCTCGTACCCTCGCTCGGCCCACAGGCTCGGCCGGTAGAACACCGCCCACGGGTAGTAGAAGAACGGGATCAGGTACTGCTTGCCGTCCATACCGGTCGAGTTGTCGCGGAAGCTCTCGTTGAAGCCGCCGCCGTGGTTGGCCCAGATCGGCGACAGGTCCTCCACCAGACCCTTCTCGGCGAAGTACTTCACCCGGTACCCACCCATCCAGGTGATGACGTCGTCGGGGGTGCCCTGGAGGTAGTTGTTGACGTTCTCCTGGAAGGACGTCGAGTCGACGGTGTTGACGGCCAACTCGCGCCCGGTCTGCTGTCGGTACATCGCGACGAAGTCCTCGACACCCAGCTTGGAGTTGGGGTCGGACAGGCGTGACCCGAGCGTGGTGACGTTCGGGTCGACGCTGTTCGAGCATGCCGACAGCGCGCCACCGGCGGTGATCGCACCCGCAGCGACGAGTGCGGACCGCAGGAAGTCGCGTCGGGACGGCTGCCACGTACGCGGCCACTCGTGTGGGTTCATGGAAGTCCTTCGACGAAAAGTATCGATAACGATCAGAAGTGAACATCGCAGCTGTGCGTTCCGAGGTGTTCATCCGACCATTCGGGGTGATGCAGGTTACAGAAACACGACGGCTGGGCGTCTGTCAAGCCTTAGATAGCCCGCTCACCTGCGTCAGTAAGAAAATGTTCATTCATGTTGACATCTGAGAACGCCTCGTTCATATTGTGAGCATGGACACAGCGCGACGCAGCACCTGGCCGACCCAGGGAATCTCCTTCGGCGGCGACTACAACCCCGAGCAGTGGCCCGAGGACGTCTGGCGGCGCGACGTCGAGCTGATGCACGAGGCAGGCGTCGACTTCGTGACCGTCGGTGTCTTCTCCTGGGCGCGCCTGCAGCCGACCGCGTCGACGTGGGACTTCGAATGGCTCGACCGCGTCATGGATCTGATGCACGAGGGCGACATTCGCGTCGACCTGGCCACGGCGACCGCGTCGCCCCCGCCGTGGTTGGCCACTGCGTACCCGCAGATGCGCCCGGTCGACGATCGCGGCTACCGGTACGCGATCGGCAGCCGTCAGACGTGGAGCCCGAGTTCCGCTGTGTACCGCGAACATTCACTCGCGCTGGTCGAGAAGATGGCGCACCGCTACGGCGAGCACCCTGCGCTGGCGATGTGGCACGTCTCCAACGAACTCGGCTGCCACAATGCGCTGTGCTATTCCGACGACAGCGCGCACGCGTTCCGAGAATGGCTCAGCGCCAGATACATCGACCTCGAGACCCTCAATACTGCCTGGGGCACCGACTTCTGGAGCCAGCGCTACAGCGACTGGGACGAGATCGTTCCGCCGTCGGTGAGCACCACGTTCGGCAACCCGACGCACCAGCTCGACTGGCGCCGCTTCTGCTCCGACGCCCTCCTCGAGCAGTACCGCGCCGAGAAGGCCGTGCTGAACCGGATCACCCCGGACGTGCCGGTCACCACGAACTTCATGGTGGGCATGGGCCAGGGCCCCGCGCTCGCCGGCAACATGGACTACGCCTCCTGGGCCCCGGAACAGGACATCGTCTCCACCGACCACTACCTTGTCGGCCCCGAGACCGGCGACGGCGCAGCGCATCACAAGCTCTCGTTCTCGGCCGACCTCACCCGCGGCGTTGCCGGCCGTCGACCCTGGTTGTTGATGGAGCATTCCACCAGCGCCGTCAATTGGCAGCACATCAACCGCGCCAAGGTCCCCGGCGAAATGATGCGAAACTCGCTGGCACACATGGCCCGTGGAGCAGACGGCATCGCCTACTTCCAGTTCCGTGCGTCCAAGGCAGGGGCGGAGAAGTTCCATTCCGCACTGGTACCGCACGCAGGCGAGGACTCCGCCCGCTGGCGTGAGGTCGTCGAGCTCGGCGCGGCTCTGCGTCGCATGGCTCCGGTGGCAGGTAGCACCGTCGACGCTCGCGTGGCCGTGCTCTTCGACTGGGCCTCACAATGGGCGTGCGAGCAGGAGGGTCATCCGTCGATGGCCATGCAGCCCATGGAGATTGCTCGACGCGCACATCACGGATTCACCTCCGCGGGCGTGACCTGCGATGTCGTCCCATCGTCGACGGACCTGAGTGACTACGACATCGTCGTCGTACCTGCCCTGTATCTGTGCAGCGACGAGACTGCCGCGCGGATAGCCGACGCGGCCGATGGCGGTGCGCAGGTACTCGTCACCGCATTCTCGGGAATCGCCGACGAGGACGACCACGTGCGCCTCGGCGGCTACCCGGGCGCATTCCGCGAGCTGCTCGGCGTGCGCGTCGAAGAGTTCTTCCCGCTCGCCGACGGGGAATCCCTCGTCCTCGAAGACGAGACCGTCGGCGAGATCTGGAGCGAATATCTCACCGCGTCGGAGGACGTCGATGTGCTGGCGCGGCACACCGAGGGACATCTGCGGGGCGTCCCCGCACTGACCAAGCGCACCGCCGGCAACGGCGCCGCCTGGTACGCGGCCACCGTTCCCGACGCGGCGGGCTGGGCCACGCTGGCCGACAAGCTCTGCGCTGCAGCTGAAATCGAGACCCGACGCGATCTCGGATCGGATGTGGAGATCGTTCGACGGTCGGCAGGGGAGCAGTCCTGGCTGTTCGTCCTCAACCACGGAACCGACAAGGTCAGCGTGCCTGCCTCGGGTACCGATCTGGTCAGCGGCGCGCAGATCGACGGCGAACTGATCCTGGCTGCCGGTGCGAGCGCCGTGATTGCCGAAGCACGCTGATGCTTGCCCACCAGCGTCAGCAGAAGATCCTGGACCAGGTGACGGCCCAGGGCGCTGTCAAGGTCGCGGATCTGGGAGCCGCACTGTCGGTGTCGGACATGACCATTCGACGCGACGTCAACGAACTCGTCGCCCGAGGTCTGGTCGAGCGCGTCCACGGCGGTGTGACGTTGCCGCGGTCGGCCAGCGTGTTCGAGCCCGGCTTCTCGGCCAAGTCCGAACTCGATCGAGATGCCAAGGCTGCCATCGCCCGCGCCGCTGCGCGATTCGTGCGACCAGGGACCTCCATCGGCATCTCCGGTGGCACCACGACGCACGCCCTGGCACAGGAACTACTCGATGTTCCGGACATCACCGTCGTGACGAACTCACTGCCGGTTGCGGAGGTCTTCCACACCGGTGGCCGGACGGATCAGACCGTGTTGCTCACCGGCGGGCAGCGGACGCCGTCCTACGCGCTCGTCGGACCGCTGACGGTCAGTGCACTGCAGAGTATCCACTTGGACATGCTGTTCCTCGGGACACACGGTGTCGACATCGAATCCGGACTGACCTGCCCCAATCTGATGGAAGCACAGACCAATCAGGCACTTGTCGCGTCGTCTCGACGCGTCATCGTGCTCGCCGACCACACCAAGTGGGGTGTCCGCGCGCTCGCCAACACCATCCCGCTCTCGCGCGTCGACGTGTTCGTCACCGATGCCGGACTCGACCCCGGCGTTCACGACGCGTTGTCCGAGACGGTCGACGACGTGGTGATCGCCGGAGAGCAATCCCCCGACACGAACGAGGAACGAGTACTCGATGACCGCGCATGACGCCACCACGCACTCGATGCGCAAGACGTCGACCACGCTGGCCGACGGTCGTGAGCTGATCTACTACGACGACACCGAGCCCTATGTTTCCGGCGACGCCACTCGCGATCTGGTCGACACACGAGCCCTGTCTCCGTCGATGTCGGAGTCGCAGATGCGATTCGACGTCCTCACCGGTGAATGGATCGTCATCGCCGCACAGCGGATGGATCGCACGTTCCTGCCGCCGGCCGACGCGTCGCCGCTGGCACCGAGCCGACCGGACCGCCCGGCCACCGAGATTCCGGCAGCCGACTACGACGTGGTGGTGTTCGAGAACCGCTTTCCGTCTCTGTCCGAAACTGCGGCGCAGCAATCACTTCCGAGCGAGGTGGACGGCGAGGCACTGTGGCCGCTTGCACCCGGCACCGGGCGGTGCGAGGTGATCTGCTTCGCCAGTGACCCCGATGCGTCTTTCGTGTCGCTGGAACTCTCCCGCGTGCGCACCATCATCGACGTCTGGGCCGACCGCACCACTGCTCTCTCGGCGATCCCCGGAGTTCAACAGGTTTTCTGTTTCGAGAACCGGGGCAAGGAAATCGGCGTCACCCTGACCCACCCGCACGGTCAGATCTACGCCTACCCCTACCTCCCGCCGCGTACCGATGCTCTGATACGGCAGTCTCGCAAACACGTCGAGCGAACGGGCCGGGTGTTGTTGGCCGATGTGCTCGCGGCCGAGCTGCGATCGGGTCGACGCGTGGTCGTCGACGCCGAGCACTGGGTAGCGTACGTGCCTGCAGCATCGCGCTGGCCTGTCGAGGTGCACCTCGCGCCGCGTCGCGACGTTGCAGATCTCGCCGAGTTGAGCGGTCCCGAGCGGGACGAACTGGCCGGTGTATACCGGGATCTGTTGCGCGCGGTCGACGCGTTCTTCGAGGGCGTCGACGAGGTGCCGTACATCGCTGCCTGGCATCAGGCGCCCGTCGGAGTCGATCGTGAACTGGGACGTCTGCACCTGCAACTGTTCTCGATGATGCGCTCACCCGGCCGGATGAAGTTCCTCGCCGGTTCCGAATCTGCGATGGGAGCCTGGATCAACGACACCACTCCTGAGCGGATCGCAGACCGGCTGCGTGAGGTACTGGCGTGAACTGGCTCGATGTGATCGCCGAGGAGGATCTCGCCGACGGTGCGGCCGCGCTGTTCCGCAACGCATTCGGCGGTGATCCCGACGGCGTCTGGATCGCCCCGGGCCGCGTCAATCTCATCGGTGAGCATATCGATTACGCAGGCGGACTGGTGTTGCCGTTCGCGCTGCCGTACGCCACTGCGGTGGCCGTGCGCCGCCGCGAGGACACGACAATGCGGGCCGTATCGACGCACACGAACAAGACGTGGACCGGTGAGCTCGGCGAGATCGGCCCGGGGAATCCGTCGGGCTGGGCTGCCTACGTGGCCGGGGTGTCCTGGGCACTTCAGCAGCACGGCGTCGGCGGAGTCGACCTGGCCGTGCACTCTTCGGTGCCGGTGGGTTCGGGGCTGTCGAGCTCGGCCGCCCTCGAATGCTCGTTCGCCCTCGCGCTCGACGACCTGTTCGATCTTCGGCTCGACCGAAAGCTGCTGATCGAGGCCAGTATTCGCGCCGAGAACGCGATCGCAGGCGCGTCGACGGGCGGCATGGATCAGAACATCGCGATGTCGGCCGAAGCAGGACACGCACTTCTGCTGGACTGCCTCGACGGTTCGACGCGTCAGATTCCTCTCGATCTGGCCGGGTCCGGCTCGCGGTTGCTGGTGATCGACACCAATGCGCCGCACCGCCTGGTCGACGGTCAGTACGGCGCGCGTCGGGAGGCGCTCGACATCGCGTATGCCGAATTGGGTGTCACGACACTGCGCGGGTTGGATCTCGACACGGCCGTCTCGGGCCTCGTCGACGACACTTTGATCCGCCGAGTTCGCCACGTGGTCAGTGAGATCGGCCGAGTGGAGCAGGCGGCAGAGCTTCTCGACCGCGGTGCCGCAGGAGCTGAGCTCGGTGAGCTGATGACGGCCTCGCACGTGTCCCTGCGGGACGACTACGAGGTCAGTTCACCCGAGCTCGACAGCGCCGTCGACGCGGCGAGGCGCGCAGGCGCATACGGAGCTCGGATGACCGGCGGTGGTTTCGGCGGCTCCGCCATCGCCCTGGTTCCCTCGAATCTGGTCCGGGCCGTGGCAGACGAGATCGTCTCCAGCGCAGCACGATACGAACTGCCACCACCCACGTTTCTCACCGCGGAGCCCGCCGGCTCCGCTCATCGATTCTTCTAACCTCTACAAAGGAGCATTCCCATGGCACAGGTCACGTACGAAGGAGCGACCAAGCTCTACCCGGGATCGGATGTCGCAGCGGTCGAGTCGTTGGACCTCGCCATCGAGGACGGTGAATTCCTTGTTCTCGTCGGGCCTTCCGGTTGCGGAAAGTCCACCTCCCTGCGCATGCTCGCCGGTCTCGAGGACGTCGACTACGGCACCATCAAGATCGGTGACCGAGACGTCACGTCGCTGGCACCCAAGGAACGCGACATCGCGATGGTGTTCCAGAACTATGCGCTGTACCCGCACATGACCGTCGCCAAGAACATGGGCTTCGCGCTGCAGATCGCCGGTATGGACAAGGCCGAGGTGGGCCGACGCGTCGAGGAAGCCGCGAAGATCCTCGATCTCACCGACTACCTGGGCCGTAAACCCAAGGCGCTCTCCGGAGGTCAGCGTCAGCGCGTGGCGATGGGACGCGCCATCGTCCGGAACCCGCAGGTGTTCCTCATGGACGAGCCGCTGTCCAACCTCGACGCCAAACTCCGCGTGCAGACTCGGACGCAGATCTCGCTGCTTCAGCGCAGGCTCGGCACCACCACCGTCTACGTCACCCACGACCAGGTGGAGGCGATGACGATGGGTGATCGCGTGGCGATCATGAAAGCCGGTGTGCTGCAACAGTGTGCGAGCCCCAAGGAGCTCTACGAGCGGCCGGTCAACGCCTTCGTCGCCGGGTTCATCGGATCACCGGCCATGAACCTGTTCGACGTGGACGTCGTCGCCGGCGCTGCGAAGCTCGGCTCGCTGTCGGTGCCCATCGAGCGCACCATCGCGGACCGGATCGACGGCAGCCGGGTCACGATGGGCGTCCGACCGGAAGCGTGGACGCTCTCGGATTCCGGTACCGACATCGTCGTCGACGTCGTCGAGGAACTCGGTGCGGACTCCTACATCTACGGCCGCACCGCCGAGGACGCGTCGAATCTCGGAACCGTCGGGGCGCAGATCGTCGCCCGCATCCCGGACATCGCGGCCCCGTCGCAGGGCGATGTCATCCGAATCGCCCCGCGGGCCGAGACGGTGCACTACTTCTCGACGAAGACGGGATTGAATCTGCGTCCCTGACTCTCGGTCAGCTACGAACTTGTGCGGCGGCGAACTGTGCGCCCTGAGTGGTGGAGCCGTTCGTACCGTACTGAAGGTGCGCGAAGGCGTTGAAGCCGCCGATCTGGCACACCGGATCACCGAAGTTGCAAAAGCTCCGGGTGCGCGGCCCGTACGTGGCGCTGGCCGTCTCGATCTTGCTGCCGCGGAGCCCGAGCGGGTTACCGAACACCACAACGGCCTCGACCCGGTCGGCGATGGCGGCCGGAATGACGGCACCGGTGAAACTGCTGGGGGTGCGCAGGCCGAGGGCGTTGGTCACGACGGTGGCTCCCTGCGAATATCCCGCGATCACGAATGTCGTCGAAGGGCACGATGCCGCAACGGAATTCAGGTGGCCGACGAGGTCGCGGGACCCGGGTCCTGCGCTTGCCTGGGTGAAGTCTGCGGCGTAGTCGACGGCGTACGTGCTCACCGAGCGGTCGGACAGCTGAGATTTCAGGCTGTTGACGAACGGAGTGCCGGTGATGCCCAGTCCGGGCAACTCGCCGGTGCCGCGGGCGAAGGAGACATCGACGTCCGAACATGGTGCAGCGGAGGCCACACCTGCGGGAAGTGCTACCGCAGATGCGGAAAGCGCCAGTGTCGCAATGGAATATGCCAGCCAACGTCTGGTCATGACGTGCCCTTCTGGGGTTGGGGAGGGAGTACAGCACCGAACGATAGCTGCTGTAACTATTCGTCGATAGGGTCGTCGAAAATTTGATTACCGGCACTCGGGCGGATATTCCGGCCGCCTCGGGTGAGTGCCCCGCAATCCGATCGATAGCGAATTCATGGGTGGTTTCTCAACGCCTGTTGCGCTACGGTGACCGCTGGGGTTGCCGGAGACCGGGCGCAGGGCCTGGTTCGAATTATTCGGGGGATACGAAGTGAAGAGTCGTGGAGTGAAGGTCGCTGTCATGGCGGCGGCGATCGTGGCCATGTGTCCGACGATCTCGGCGAACGCCGCGCCCGGCCCCACACCGGCTCCGGCGACGATGCTCGGTTCGATCGACGACGGCCCCGGTAGCTTCAGCGTCTACCGCACGGTCGACAGCGGCCAGCGCCCCACCGACGCAGACAATGCCGCGTGCAACGACTACTTCGGCTCTCCGCGCTCGCTGACGGTGGTCGAGCGGCTCGACGCGCGGATGTACACCTTCACCAACGACCCATCGACGGGCTTCCTGCAGAACCCCACCGCCCAGAACGTCGGGCCGATCTACGTCTGCGACGGACCGATCGTGGACGGTCAGGCGTTCCTCGACCAGTGGGGTGCGCTCACGGCTCCTGGCCTCGGTGAGCTCTCGATGTACGGGCCGTGCGGATTGGAGTTCATGATCGGTTCGCCCGGACGCGCCGCCGTCGATTGTGTTCTGCGAGTGAACCCCAACGATTCCGGGGTCACCGACGGTGTCGCAACCAGCAACTCGATCGCCAACCCTCTTCGCCTGCCGGACGGTCGGACCGGCTCCCTGTGGACCCTGTACACCCTCGGTGACGGCACTGCTCCCGTGCCGGAGCCAGTGGCAGGCACCCCGCAACCGACCGGTTCGGTCAAGTACAGCGTCGGACGCGAGGTCAACTCGTTTTCGACGGGCTCGACGCCCTCATGCCCTGGTGGAGTCCGCACGACCGAGATCCATGCCGTATCCGTGGACGCCGCTACCGGTGCGGCTTCGACCGAGCCCTCCGCGGACGTCGCAGCCACGGCGTCGATCTGTTACCAGAATCCGTCGTCCCCGGACTTCGGTGCATCGCTGAGCATCACGAGTTACGGCGTCACGCCTGCGCTGACTGCCACCTCCACCGGGCAGTGCCGTCGTACCGATCTGCCGATCGGGCCGGGCACCGTGCAGCAGTCCTGCGGGTTCACCCTGCCGCCGCAGCCCGCTCTCGGTCTGACCGGTGGCCAGGTGACGCTCAACGGTCTCGTTCCGACGAACGACGCTGCAGGATCTGCCAATTCGGCAATCTGGACCACCTCGTTCCTCGGTTCCATCACCCCTCGATGAACGGACGTCGGATCGGGGTTCTCGTTCTGACGGTGATGGCAAGCTGCATCTCGGGAGCGGTCGTGACCGCGCCCGGGGTAGCGGCCGAACCGCTGGCCGGTTCCCTCGACTACGGGCAGACCAGGGACATCGCCGTGGTGCCGTTGCCCGGCCAGCCCGAGGGAATAGCAGTCGATCCTGAGGACGGCAGCATCTGGTCGGGCTCGAACCGGCCCAATTCGTCTGCGGACGTGTGGCATTGGGACGCCGACGGTCGTCTGCTGACGACGTACTCTTTGGCGAATCGCGTACCCGCCGAACACGGCGTCAACGGCATTGTGTTGGACGGCGACGGTCGGGTGTATGCCCTCGACTATTCGGGGGCGCGAGCAGTGCGGATCGATCCAGCGACCGGTTCGCAATCGGTCTACGCGACCTTTGCGAATCTGCCGACCTGTTCCGGCGCGGCGGACATCGCGTGCGAGCCGTCGCCCATCGACCGCCCTGCCTGGCCGAACTGGGCCACGTTCGCGCCCGACGGAACCATGTACGTCAGCGACCTGAATCAGGCCACCATCTGGAAGGTGCCCGCGGGCGGCGGCAACGCCGAAATCTGGTATCAGAACTCCGATTTCGCCTCTATCTACGGCGTCAACGGCATGCAGTTCGACGCTGCCGGTCGGCTGAACTTCGTCGTGACGGTGTCGCTGGTGCCGCGTGTCGAATCGTTCGGGCGCGGTGTCGTCCATCGACTTTCGATGATGCCCGACGGTATGCCAGGTGCTCTCGAGACAGTGGCGGTCGCGAGCCAGGGTGACGGCTTGACCATCGGATCCAGCGGGCGCATCTACCTGCCGATTGCTAATCCGCTGTACAACGCCGTCGAGGTGGTCGATCCCGACACCCGCACGGTAGTGGCGTCGTTGCCCACACCCGTCGAGAGCATCACTCGGTCCATCCCGTACTCGACACCCGCGTCTGTCGCATTTCGCGGGACGTCGCTGATCGTCTCCAACCACGGACTGCTGGCCATCGATCCACATCAATGGGCAATCCTGGAACTCGGTGTAGGAGAGACGGGACTACCGCTGCACTATCCGAAAGGTCTGGCCTGAGGCCGGTGCTACCGTCTGCCGGTGGACCTCGTCGTTCCCTCGGATGATCTCGCCGCTGCGTGGCGGAAGGCTCACGCCGAATGGGGCCCTGGGTTCCACGAGGACGGTTTCGGGTTGACGGCCGACGACGAAGTCGAGTCCGCGCAGGGCTTTTCGGACTGGGTCGAGCGGCTTCGGGTCGACGCCGAGTGCACGTACCGCTGGATCGCGGAGGACGAACGAGTATTGGGCGGGATCGCACTCAGACACGACAGCAACAAATCTGTGGGCCGCCGCGGTCACATCGGCTACGGCGTTCGCCCGTCCGAACGAGGTCGGGGAGTTGCCACGTGGGCAGTGCGCGAGATGCTGATGCTCGCCGCAGACCTGGGCATGACCCGGATTACAGCGGTATGCGCGGTGGACAACGCGGCTTCGATCGCGACCCTGGAGCGTGCCGGAGGCAAGCAAGTCGGCCGCCGGGGGTCGGTGGTTCGCGTCTGGATTCCTGTGCCGTGAAGAATCGGGTGCAACTGACCGCGCTCAGCGCGGTCCAGTGCACCCGATTGTGCGCGCTTGACCCTCACACTGTGTGAGACGAGATTCTCGGAGGGTCATGTTCAGCATTGGAGAGTTCGCATCGATCGGCCGGGTCTCGGTTCGTATGCTTCGGCACTACGACGAGATCGGGTTGTTGACGCCGGCACGGGTGGATCCGTTCACGGGCTATCGCTCGTACGACGGTTCGCAGTTCGAGGTTCTGGGACGGATTCTCATGTTCAAGGACCTCGGGTTCAGGCTCGACGAGGTGACGCAGATCGTGCACGGCCAGGTCGGCGTCGACCGGCTACGCGAGATGCTCGCCGCCAAGCGCGATGACGTCGCTCGTCGACTCGATCTCGACGCCGCTCGCTTGCGTCGCATCGATGCGCGGCTCTCCGACACCGAAGGGATTTCGATGATCACCGTGGACACCAACGCATTGCCGAGCACCCGCATTGCCGTCGTCACCGAGACCGCTGCCGGGTTCGGGCCCCAGAACATCGGCCCGGTCATCGGCCCGATGTATGCCCGACTCGCGCAGACCCTCGCCGGGCACGGCGTGGCGTTCGGGCCGTCGTCCATTGCCATGTACGAGGCCGTCGACGACGGGGACGGCACCGGCATCACCGTGCATGCCGCATTCGAGGTGGGGCCGGAGGTCGTGTCCGGTGAGGGGTACGAGGTTCGTGAGCTTCCGCCCGTCGAGCTGGCGGTGACCACCGTTCACCACGGTTCGATGGCAACGATCGGTGAGACCTGGGAACAGTTCACGGCGTGGATCGAGGCCAACGGCTACGAGCTCTCCGGGATATGCCGCGAGTACTACCTGGTATCGGAGCCGCAGCCGCAGGAGAATTGGGTGACCGAACTGCAGCAGCCGGTGGTTCGACGTCAGGACGCCTGAGCGAGCTCGACGAGTGCGGTGCACTGGCAGCCGCCGGTGACCTCTTCGCACTCGAGCACCAGGAAGTGGCGCACGTACTCGAGGTCCACGCAGTCCGGCTCCGTGCACTCCGCACCGCCGACCGCGTGGATCACGAGTGTGCCGTTGCAGGTATCGAAGCGTGCGGACATGCGAATCCCTTTCTGTCGTTTCCTCTACATCCTTGATATCACCGGGCTCCGACAAGTTCGGGAGAAGACGAGCGTGTTCGACGCCTGAGCTGGGTAACAGCCATCACCGTCAGAGCCGGAATCCAGGCGTATCCCAGGGCGGTTCTGATGATCGTTCGGTCGCCCAGCCATGCTCCGGCCGATACCAAGACAGCCGCCCACACGACTGCAGCCAGCAGGCTGAGCAGCGCGTATTCGCGGTGCCGCAGTGAGGAGGTCGCTACGAGTCGGGGAGTGACAGTGCGGATACCCCCGATGAGGTGTCCGGCAGTGGCGACAGCGCGTGGCCGCGATCGCGCCTGAGTGGTCAGCCCGAGGACGACCCTCATCACCGCGGCCGGCAGCGCGGACTCCACTCGTCCGAGACCCGACACCGTGGCTGTGCGGCGACTGTGCCAGAACGCCCACTGCGCACCCATGCTCGACGCCACCGCCGCAGTGACGACGGCAGGTAGCCACGGCACGACGCCGATAGAGGTCAGTACCCCGAGGGTGATCGGGACGCTGTTGCCCGGCGTGAAGAGACCGAGCAGCGTTGCGGACTCGAATGCCAGCAGTACGAACACGATCGTGAAGACGACCCACACGGGAACGGACGGCAACCGGTCCACGTCGAGGATGTTGAGGTTCATACCTGACGAATCTGGTCGTCCGTACCGCGGAAAACACCACGATCGACCCACGGATCGACGGTAGGGCTGGCCCTACCCACAACGGTGGGTTCACCGTGGGGACAGGTCCACTACGGCGCACTTAGGCTGATCCGCATGAACGAGGCACTACCGATTCCCCTGAATCCGCTCAGGGCATGGATATCGCCGCAGTGGTGGCTGGCGGTGGCGTCGTTGCTGGCGTCGACTCTTGCCGGGCTGGGCGGCTGGATGATCCTGGGACTGCTGGTACTGGCGGTGTGCGCATTGCCGTTTGCGCTCAGCGGCGTGCTCGTCTTCGCGCTGACGATAGTGGCGCTTCGATGGATGGACCGTGCAGCGCGCGCCGGAATCGGTTTCACCGGTGGACTTCTCATCGAGGGTCCCGAAGTGACCGTGTACCCCACCAGTTGGCGCACGTTCGTCTGGTGCCTCCGCGACATCGGGCTGTGGAAGTCGCTGTGCTACTGGCTCGTTCGCATCCCGGTATCGGCCGTGCTGCTCTTCCTGCTGCCGGCGCTGTTCGTGGCCCTACCGGTTCTCGCGGCGGCACCGGTCGCGTGGATCGTGACGAACCCGGTCGCCAATGGGCTCGAAATAGGCGAACGGGTGGGCTATCCGTTCGTCGCGTTGGTCGGCTTCGCCTCCCTGGTCACTTTTGTTGCCGGGGTGCCGCTGCTGCTCACCGCCTTGGCAAGACTCGACTGGTGGAGTGCTACAGCCCTTCTCGGCCGATCCGAATCCAGTAGAAGAGTGGACGAGCTGACGGTGAGTCGAGCTCGCGTCGTCGACGCTGCCGACGCCGAACGCCGTCGCATCGAACGCGATCTGCACGACGGGGCCCAGCAGCGGTTGGTCTCGGTGGCAATGTCACTGGGACAGGCGAAGTCACGCGTCGCGGCGACCGACGATGCGGTACTGAAGGAACTGCTCGACGACGCCCATCGGGAGGCCAAGAACGCAATCGGTGAGATCCGCACCCTCACCCGTGGTCTCCATCCGCCGATCCTGACCGACCGCGGTCTCGATGCCGCACTCTCGTCCGTCGCGGCGCTGTGTGCGATTCCGGTGACCATCGACATCGACCCGGACCTCTCCGGTGATCGGCGCCCGGACGCCACCGTCGAGTCGACCGTCTACTTCGTCGTCTCCGAGGCTCTGACCAACGTGAGCAAGCACGCGAAGGCCGACACCGTCCGAGTCGCTGTCTCGAGAGCCGATTCGGCTGTGCGGGTGACGGTGGTCGACGATGGTTGCGGCGGAGCATATTCCGCCCCGGGCGGTGGCTTGGCCGGGCTCGGGGACAGGCTGAGCGGGATCGACGGAACCTTGTCCATCACGTCGCCGTCCGGCGGCCCGACGCGGCTCGAGGTGAGCATCCCGTGCGAGTGATCATCGCCGACGACTCGGTTCTGTTGCGAGAGGGCGTCGCTCGACTGCTGATCGACGGTGGAGCGGACGTGACAGGCAAAGTGGGCGACGCGTCGGAGCTGCTCGCGGCCATGTCCGCTGCCGATCCGCTTCCGGATGTCTGCGTGATCGACGTACGCATGCCGCCGACCTTCCTGGACGAAGGCCTGCGCGCGGCTCTGGTCATTCGCCAACGGTGGCCCGCCGTCGGTGTTCTCGTGCTCTCTCAGTACGTGGAGGAGCGGTACGCAGCCGAGCTCATCCGGCAGAGCACGGACGGCGTCGGATACCTGTTGAAGGACCGGGTGGCCGACGTGGACGAGTTCGCCGATGCCGTGCGGACCGTTGCCACCGGTGGAACCGTCATCGATCCCGAAGTGGTGCAGCAGATTCTGGCCCGTGCTCCGCGGTCGGATCCACTCGATTCGTTGACCCCGCGGGAGCGAGAAGTGCTGACGGCCATGGCCGAGGGCAAATCCAATGCCGGCATCGCGACCGCGTTGGTGGTCGGTCAGGCAGCCGTCGAGAAGCACATCGGAAACATCTTCGCCAAACTCGGCTTGCTCGGGGACAGCGCTGATCATCGCCGCGTCATGGCGGTACTACGATATCTGGGAGCAATACAGTGAAGAAAGCGTTGTGGCGCAATGTTGTTGCTGTCTCGGTGGCCGTGGTGGTCGTGGGCACTGCAGGTGCTGCCACGGCGGCGGCAATCGTCGAAGGCTTCAGCACGCCGAAGATGCAGTCCTTCGATTACGTCGAGAACCACGCCGTTACCGGGAACAATCTCGCATTCACAACGAGATTCGCTCATGTGACGGTGTCGATGAGCCCAGATTCCGAGGTGCACGTACGGGCCGACGGGTCCTACCGCGGAGATATTCCCACGGTCGACATCAGTGACGACGGGTCGCAGGTAGCAGTGGAATGCTCGTACCGACAACGTGGCAGCTGCGATATCGATGTCGAGCTTCGGATACCCGCCGGGCTGATTCTCGATATCGATGGGGCAGCAGGCGACGTGGTGCTCTCCGACGTGGACGCGCAGACGTCGGTGTCCACCTCGTCGGGCTCGGTGGTAGCTCGAGGATCCGCCGGAACCCTCGATGTCACAACCAGATTCGGTGATGTCGACATCGCCGACGCCGCAGTATCGGCAGTGGAGGTGGACACGACATTCGGCCAGGTCGTTCTGGATTCGAGGGTGCCACCGGACTCGGTACTCGTGCAGAACATGCAGGGCGACAGCATGATCGAACTTCCGGCGGCCGAGTTCTACGACGTCGAGGCGACGTCGGAGAAGGGAGATGTCGACATCGACGTCGTCGACGATCCGAGTTCACCGAGGTCGGTATCCATCACCAGTGAAGAAGGCCAGATTTCGGTGCAGCGGCGGTAGTCCCGGTCAGTGACTGCTGTTCAATGTCTGCTGGTCAATGACTCCGGCGCCACGCACTGAAGGAACGGACAGAGGACGTGGTGGGACGCACCAGCCACGGCCACGGATGCAACTCGACCGGGGCGGTGGCGTCGGCGATGCGGGAGAAGCCGGGAACGGGTGCCCACGTGGTGGCAAGGGACCGTCCGGAGAGCTCATCCGAGACTCTGCCGCGACGGACCTCCAACGGCCGGGTGGACGCGATCTCGCCGAGCGTCTCGGCGAGAAACACCAGTCGCTTGCCGGAGAGCTTCAGTTTCCCTAGCAGTGGCTCGTCGAACACGAAGACGGCAGGCCGTTCGGTGTCGGCGGCCAGCGCTGGGTCCGCGGTGCCGAGAGATTCGGCAGTCAGCCAGACCTGTTCTGCACCAGTACCTTCCACGTGGGCGGGTCCGGCGGGAATCGGAGCCTTGTTCAGATCGGGACCGTCGACAGCCGGCCCGAGATCGTCGTCGGGTCAGTTCTCGATGGGACAGGCATCTTTCAGTGCGCAGTTGCGGCACAGCGACGGTGCTCTCTTGTTCACCTGCCACCGGCTGAAGCCGTAGACCTTCCCGCTTCCGGTACCGACGGTCCATTGCCAACCGAGGCGGTTGGCGGCGCGGGACCCGTCGAGCAGGTGGGCGAACATCTCGTCCTCGCCGTCGCGCCACGTCGCACCGGCGCGGACGGCCCATTGGGAGGCCAGCCACATACGCGTTTGGTTGACCAGCCAACCGTCCTCATGCAATTCGCCCACCACCGAGGACATGCAGTTCATCTCTTCGGCCCAGGGCTGCGACGTCCAGTTCTGTGGCCGCGGTTGTTCGCGGCGGAGAGATTGTCCCAGTTCGCTTCCGACTCGTGAGTACAAGTGGCGCGCGTACTCCTGCCACATCAGCTCGTCGCGATAGCGGGAACGGTCGCGTGGGGGAGCGTCGGATACCGCGTCCCAGACCTCTCGTAGCGTGAGTAGCCCGTGGCGGATATACGGGGACATACGGCTCGCTCCACGACGATTCACCGGGAGAACGGTGCTGCGGTCCCGGGCGTATCCGGTGATGTCGAGTCCGGCCAGCGCGGCATCGGCAGCCGACTGCCCGCCGCGAATGCCACCGGCCGTGATGGCATCCGGCTCTTCGCGTGTCAGATCGCCCAGATGCTCGGCAACCCAGTCGACGACGTCCTCGGTGGTGGAGCCGTCGGCAATGGACGGCGGAGTGGGTAGCTCGGACATGCCGTCGGACTTCCCCGTCGGTACGAAAGGGAAACGCCGGTCGTCAGGGGCGCGGCAGTCGGCGATGCAGTGGGTTGGATGTGGTCCTGGTTGCCGTTCTGCCGGCCGGCGGTAGGGACGAGACGACGGCAGGCGTGTCTGCAGTGGATCGCGAGGCGTCGTGCGCCTTCATCGCAGCGCTGTTTCCCCGTCCGAGAGCGGGCGAGGAGATCTTCCGAGCGGCCGCCTGCCCGCACTGCGGGCACGTCACCTCGGACGGCGCGTCGGCCATGGAGAACCGCTGCTCGACGGGGTCGCAACGCTGTGCGCAGCGGAAGCTGTAGGTGGGCACGCATTCGAGGGTAGCGGGATCAGCAGTGTTACGGCACAACGTCATACAACATTTACGTGCCAGAACCGACCTGGAGGGCCACATCGGTGCAATGATCGAGGCAGGAGAATCCGCGCAACCGGAGGTGCCTCGTGCCCGAACTGCTGTTTCCGCTCGACTCGACGAAGAGTTTCACCGAGCAGGAGGTCGTCGGTCACAACCGATGGCATCCTGATATCCCGGCGGCGGTCACGGTCAAACCCGGCACGTCTTTTCGGGCGCACTGTCGCGAATGGTTCGACGGGGCCATCCGCAACGACGATTCGGCCGAGGACATCCTCAATGCGCCGCTCAACAACGTGCACACGCTGTCCGGGCCGTTTCATATCGAGGGTGCCGAGCCCGGTGACCTGCTGATCGTCGACATTCTCGACGTAGGGCCGATCCCGCAGGAGGATTCGGGTCCGCTGGCCGGCCAGGGCTGGGGGTACGCGGGAATCTTCGCCAAGGAGAACGGCGGCGGGTTCCTCACCGATCGATTCCCCGACGCGTACAAGGCGATCTGGGATTTCTCCGGGCAGACCACCACGTCTCGACACGTTCCGCACGTGCAGTACACCGGCATCACCCATCCCGGGCTCATGGGGACCGCGCCGTCGGCGCAATTGTTGGCCAAGTGGAACGCTCGTGAAGGTGCGCTGATCGCCACCGATCCGAATCGTGTTCCGCCACTGGCTCTTGCACCCGAGCTCGACGGGGCAATTCTGGGATCGTTGAGCGGTGACGAATTCGCCCGCGTCGCAGGCGAAGCCGCACGCACGGCACCGCCACGCGAGAACGGTGGAAACCAGGACATCAAGAACCTTACGAAGGGAACCCGCGTCTTCTACCCGGTGTTCGTGCCGGGCGCGAAGCTGTCCTTCGGTGATCTGCACTTTTCGCAGGGAGACGGTGAGATCACGTTCTGCGGTGCCATCGAGATGGGTGGCTTCATGGATTTGCACGTCGACCTGATCAAGGGCGGCATGGAGACCTACGGAGTGATCGAGAACGCGATCTTCATGCCCGGGAATACCGCACCGCAGTACTCGGAATGGATTGCCTTCTCGGGCATTTCGGTGACCGAGGACGGTGAGCAGAAGTATCTGGATTCCGACCTGTCCTACCAGAATGCCTGCATGCATGCGATCGACTACCTCACCAAGTTCGGTTACAGTCCCGAGCAGGCGTATCTGTTGCTGGGTTCGGCCCCGATCGAAGGACGCCTGTCCGGGGTGGTGGACATTCCGAACTCCTGTGCAACGGTGTACATCCCCACGGCGATCTTCGATTTCCCGATCGCGCCTTCGGCCTCCGGGCCGTTCCAGATCGACCCGGGAATGGGAGCGCCGAGGGCGCAGCTCTGACGCCGTATGCCGACATTGTGGATGCTCGAGGATATGGAACCGTGGCCTGACGAGCCTGCCGTAGGCGCGGTGTTTTCACCCACCACGTACTGGGCGTCACGCGAGTGGATGGACCTGCCCGCCGAGGTGTGCACCGAGGTGCCGGCTCGGGTGGAGGCCGTCGTCACCGAAGGCCGGACGGAGTGGGTAGCGCATCTCGGCGACGGCTTCACCACGATGATGGGTGACGGCAGCATGGTTGGGGACGTGATGTTGCACGGGTGTTTGGTGTGGGACAGGTACCTATGGATCGATTTCTGGGCAAGGCCGTGGGGCAGTCTTCGCCTGCTCGACCGGGCCGGATTCCTCGTGCAACGTCAGAAATGGACCGCGACCCGACACCCCGGCGCATTCAGTGTGACGTACGAGGGTGGTCTGGAGTACCACCAACGGGGTTCAACGCCAGAGGGATTCGGAGTTCGGTCGGAGGCATCAGTCGTCGAGATTGTTCCGTCGGGTGGCTAGCCGTCGTCGCCGCGGCCCGCAGTGATGATCTGGTCGACGCGTGTCGGCTGGGACTCGATGTCGGTGAGCGCCAGGATGCCGGCAACGGTCTCCGTGCTGCCTCCGAGGAATGCACACGGGAAGTCGAAGTGCTGAGCCACGCACCACGCGTGGTCGGTGGGCCACCACAGGTGCGGCGACAATCCTTCGAGTGTGCCCGCTGCGCGTGAGACCGGTCCCCTCAACAGGAAATAGTTGTAGCCGGCGATGGCTGCGGTCGGAGCCTTGTCGCGAATGTCATCGAGGGCGGTATTGCCTTCCCAGACTGCGAACCAGCATAAGTCCGGTGTGTTCGTGCTTCGAGCGAGTACCTCGATGATGGACGCCAGTTGAACATGCCAGGCAACAACGGGTTTCGCCGGCACCGTAGCGCCACGCGTGTTGCCGCTAGGTGGATACTGAATGCTGGCATAGGCGTCGAACACGGTGGGGACCAGCGAGCCCACTGTGGTTGTGGCGACGACGGCGAGGTTGTTGTTCACCCACTGTGCCTCCGAGACATCCTGTTGCAGATCATCGCCCGACCATTCCGCCCAATCGGTACTCGATTCCATGGACGCGACGCTACCGACATTCGGTGTGGGTGGTCGACCCATCTCGCAGCTGAAGAATGGCTAGGTTACGGATCCTGCCTGCTTGCTTCGCCCCCGCCAGAGCGCTGTCAGCGTCGCTACTGTCGGAATCAGGAAGACTGCGTACGGTGCCGCAACCGCCCACTGTTCGAGCGAGGACAATTCGGGGCTCCAACTGCTCGGGTCGCGACGGACTGAATCGCCGAAGTTTGCGACGACCGAGTTCAGCAACATCAACAGGTAGAAGGCCATCGTCAGAGTCAATCCAACGGTCGCATACCAACGGCCGTGACGGAGATTGTCAGGTGAGGTGAGCTCGAAGCCTCCGCTTATGGAAAAGAAGGCCGCTGGAATGAGAAGGACCAATCCGGCTGCTGTCGTGATGTTCCAGGTGCTCACAACGTCGCCGATGGCGTCGTAACCGATACCCAGTGCACCCGCAGCCAGGCTGAGGCACCACCAGGCCAGTGGAAGTATCCCCGCGAAGATCACCCAGCGGCGAACTCCGCTCGGGTGATCAGGGAGGGTCGGCATGTCGACATTCTCTACCAATGTCATCGCACAGGTTTCTGGTCCGGAGCCCGGCGACTGCCTTCTTGGCGCAATCGCAACTGTGTTCGAAAACTTGTCGGTGGGTCGCGATAGATTCTGTTCATGCTTTCGGGGGACGGCGGATCAGGGGTGGACGGCATCGAGACGGTGCCGCCCGCTCCTGACGTGTCCGATCCCGAGTTGGCGGTGTTGGTCGATCGTGTGGAGTCCGCGGTCGCGGAGTTGGCCGGGCAGGCGTCGGTGTCGTGGACGAACGCCGACCGGCGTGCGGTGATCCAGCGGATGGAAACGCTCACCCGATCGGTGACCGCGTACTCGTACACCTGGCTCAACGAGCTGATCGCTCAACACGGCCTTGATGTGTATCCCGGGTCGGTGCCGTGCTCGGTGGCATGGATGCTGCGGATCACCCCACGAACAGCAGGAGCACGAGTACGCCTGGCTGCCGAATTGGGGGATCGCACCGCACTGTCGGGCGAGGTTCTGCCGCCGTTGCTGCCGCACACCGCCGACGCATTACGGGCCGGGTTGCTCGACGCCCAGCACGTGCAGATGATCCGCGAATTCTTCAAGCACTTGCCTGCCAGTGTGGATCCGCAGACCCGCGATCTCGCCGAGGAGCAGTTGGTGGGCTTCGCGTCGACCAGGCGGCCCGACGATTTTGCGCCGTTGGTGGCGAACCTGGATTCGATTCTCAACCCCGACGGCGATCACGACGAGGACGAGGACGAGGACGAGGACGGTAAGCCCAAGCCACGCAAGCGACGCGATGCCTTCTTCTACCTCGGCGAACAAGGTGCAGACGGCATGTCGGAAGGCAAATTCTGTGTCGACCCCGAGTTGCGGGCTTACCTCGAAGCGTTGTTCGCCAAAGCCGCGAAACCGGGGGTGAACAACCCGGCCGACCCGACATCGGTCGTCCACGGCGAGACCAGCAGGGATGAGACCCGCAGCGGCAGCGACGAGAAGGGCGGGAGCAGGAGTCGCGGGAACGGTAGCGGCACAGCGCCTAAGCCCGAGCCCAGCGATGCCAGTTCCAGTGATGCCGGCCTGTGGCACAGCAACAACTGTGGCAGCGACGGCGACTGCTGCGACAGTGAGTGCGACTGCGACGACAACTGCTGCGATGACAACTGCTGCGATGAGGGCAACTGTGGCGATGAAAGCAACTGTCGCGACTGTGGTTGCGGCACAGAGCCAGATCGTTCCGACGACACCGACGCAACCGACGCAACCGACACCGACCCCGACGATGCAGCGGACCCCACTGCCCCCGGTAGCGACGAACCGAATACTGCGGTGCCGGATACTGCCGCGCGGGATGCCGCCGCACCTGATATCCGCACCCAGAACGAACGCCGTCACGACGCCCTGAAACTGGCGCTCCGACACACCCTCGCCTCCGGCACCCTCGGCACCCACCGCGGCCTACCCGTCACCGCCATCATCACCATGACCCTGAAAGACCTCGAAGCCGGCTGCGGATACGCGAAGACCGCCACCGGATCACGAGTGTCGATCCGCGACGCCATCCGCATGGCCTCCCACGCCCACCACTACCTGACCATCTTCGACGACCACGGCAGAGCCCTCTACCTCGGCCGAAGCAAACGCATCGCCTCCGCCGACCAACGCATCATGCTCATCGCCCGCGACCGCGGCTGCAGCTTCCCCTCCTGCACCCGCCCCGCGACCTGGTGCCAAGCCCATCATGTGACCGACTGGGTCGACGGCGGAAACACCGACATCGACGGATTGACCTTCGGCTGCGACATGCACCACGCACTCGTCGGCACCGGACCGAACACATGGGCCACCACCAAAACCACAGCAACACATCGCTATCCAGGTCGCACCCTGTGGCACCCACCCACCGGAATGGACCCGCTCAGGCGCGGGCTGATCAATCACGCACACCACCCCGAAGAAGTCCTGTACCCACCCGACCAGCACGACGACCCCGGGGACGAAGAACCACGACAACCCGCCTGACGACCTACACCACCATCAGGGCACAGCTCTGCCTGTCGTCGGTACATGGCAGCCGCCGCACCGGTCGTGCGCGAAAATAGTAGGGCTTCGGAGTCGTGCCCTGCGTACGGTAAGCGCATGATGGTTCTCGCGAGCAGGACGGCAGTACTGTCGCCGCCGGCACGCGTCGTCTGGAAAGCGTTGATGCGTCCCGATCTGCATCCGTTGAACAGAGGATTCGCCTGGCCGGTCATGTTCCACGACCAGTCGTTGCCTCGGATTGTCGAGAGCAGCGAGTTCGACCGCGTCGTGTGGAGCTCGCCGTGGTCGACGGTCCCGGATCTCCTGCTGCAGTTCGATGTACGGCCGGAGACCCGGCTTCGCTGGACGTTGTTGGCCCACACGCCCGCGCCCGGGCAGCAGACCGTCGAGTGGCTCCGCGATCAGGTCAGTCATCTGGTGAACATCGACCTGCGAAAGGCAACGTCATACTGAACTGCTATCGGTTGCCGCCGTTCGGTCCGTGGGGATAACGCTTGCCGACTGCGAACCACAGGATCGGCCCGACAATGGGCAGAATCAACGCAACGACTACCCATGCCAGCTTCGCCACGAATCCCAGAAAGGGGTCACGGACGATCGAAACCAAGGACATGGCGAACAGTGCAAATGCAACCGTAACGCCAACAGAAGTCATGTCCCACAGGGTAGATCAGACATCGGTTCCGGTAGCGAGCGGTCAGCTTCGCAACCGGCTCGAGCGTGAGTTGTCGAGCATCTCGGCAATATCGAGATGCACAGGCCAGCTCATCACCGGGTCGTCGGGTCGAAGTGCTCGGACTCCACGCGCGATGACCAGCATTCGCCCAGCGTCGTCGACGGTGACGTTCGGTCTGGTTGCAAATACCGGAACACTCGTCAGTGGTGTGAAGGTCGACGCGTCGTAGACGGTGAACAGCCAGAACTGTTCGGTTCGTTCGTACTGCACTGGGCCGGGAAGTGGCCACCAACCCGTCGACGAGGTGCCATCGGGCGGATGTCCTATCGTCCAAGCGAAGTCACCGAGTTGTCCACCGTGAAACTGACTGCGGCCCAGCATTTCTTCCTCATCAGCGATGCCAAGATCCGGTTCGACGACGGCGACGTCGACACCGCGAATCAAGCGCACAGGATCGCCCGCAAGATAGGGATATCCGTGTCCGCGAGGCAGCTGCGGAATGCTGGGTCCGATGGTCGAGTGTCCTGCACTCGTCACCCGTACCAGACGGACCACTGATTCCCCACGGGGTTGAACGCAGACGATCCAGTCATCACGTTCCGCAGCAATCGAATTGATGTAGCCGTCGAGTGCCGCAACGTCGGTTGACCCGATCCCGGGTGTGTACATGCGCCACGTAGGGTCGCCGGTGCAGACCAGCAACCGGTCGCCGTTGACGGCTCCGACGTGCGCGGGCAGCGAATCGATCCGAACCGCCTCGTGGCCAAGGGCAAGCCAGAACATTCCATCCACTCCGCCGACCCAGCACCCTGCATCGGCGGCCCAGATGGAACGGGTGTCACCGACTTTGGCAGGCAGAACATGCTCGGTGGCAACGCCTTTCGCATCGATGCTGACGACCAGCGGCAATTCGGCGTCCAGAACCCAGGTGACACCGCCGGCAGCGGCCACGTTGCCCGGCACGATGCTCGGGCGAGTCGGCAGAGGTGGAACGTCGTCGAGATCGAGATCGATCATGACGCTGGACTCCCGATCGAAGTCACCGTCGTCCGCTGGCATCGACTCGTCGCCGAAGAACCGTTGGACGTGCGTTACCTCGCGCGCGCTGCGATGGCCCTGGCGGGCAACCCAGCCTTCATCGGCGATGAACCGGTAGCGCTCGGAGACCATCTGCGCGCGCGTCACCAGACCGCGGAATCGGCCCTCGGTGTCATACCCGAAGACGCCGTAGAAGCGTCCGGTCAGCTCGACTCGGCCTGTGCGGGGGATGAACCCGCGCCACGACGCAGTCCAGCCGTCGCCGCGCAACAACCCGGCCCACTCCCAGCGCCGCGCGGAGTTCTGGCCCGTGTATTGCAGGATCGGTTGATGTCCGGAGGGTTCGAGGCTCGCCGATATCGTGACGATATCCGCTTCGGTATCGGGCAGCTCCACGAAACGGAGTGCGCCGGTCAGAACCGCACCCACCTGCGGCGGGGCGATTTCACCGTCGCCGATCACCGATGACGAGATATGCACGACGAGCGTGCGACGGTCGCTCATGCGCCTTTCAGTGAAGTCATGCACGTGAGGCTAGCGGCATCGTCAGGTCACTGCAGCGAGATCGGGTCCAATGGTGGCATTCCAACGCCGGGCGAAAGCGATAAGCTCGGTCCTCGAGGCGAAGGGGGTTGGCGATGAACAGTCACAGCAACCCCACGCTGCCGTTAGCGTTCGATCTCGCCTGGACGGCAGCGACCGTGGTGTGGCTGTTGCTCGTCGGTGTTGCGTGGGTATCGATTCTGCGTACTTCCCACCGCCGGCGCGGTGCCGCATTCTGGTGGTGTCTGCTCGTGTTGCTCATGCCGGTCACCGGTGCGCTGATCTGGTTCTTGGCTCGACCGAAAACCTCTGAGTCCGATCAGCGGACGAGTTCGTAGCGGGCCAACCACAGCCCGGGCAGTACCTGTTGATCCTCGGTGTGCACGAAGCCGAAGGACTCGTACAACCTGCGGGCAGGTGGATTGTCCCGTCCGGTGGCAACCCGAACATGGTGTCCGGCAATCGATTTCAGCATCACCGCAACCAAACTCCGTCCGATTCCTCGTCGATGCGCGTGGGGAGCCACCACCAGACGGTCGATCTCCGTCTCGGACCACGCTGCAGCACCGAGGATGTCGTCGCCCTCCCGAGCAACGACCCAGTGGACCTGTGCAGCGCACAGATCGTCCACCGACTCGTGCAGCAGCGGGATTCGGTTGTCGCCGATCAGTCTCGCTTCGACTGCATAGGATCCCTTCTGCATCGCGAGAATCTGTTCGGCCAGTTGCCGATCCGAAGCGGGGTCGACGCGAACGACCTCAATAGCGGCCACCGGCGGGGGCAGGCAGGGCGTCGAGTGTGGCGAGGTGCTTCGCGCTCAACATCAGAGACGCGGCACCCGCGTTCTCGTCGAGACGCGACGTACGTCGGGTGCCGGGAATCGGGACCACGTGCTCACCCTGCGCCAACACCCAGGCCAAGGCCACCTGCGCCGGCGTCGCGCCGAGCTCGTCGGCTACGGCTGCGATGGCGTCGACGATCACGAGGTTCGCATCGAGATTGTCCTGGCTGAAGCGAGGCAATCGTGATCGGAAATCGTCTGCAGCAGGTGTGGTTCCGCGAAAGTTGCCGGTCAGGAAGCCGCGACCCAACGGTGAGAACGGAACGAATGCCGCACCGTTGTCCTGCGTCCACTTCAGCGACGTAGCGAGGTGATCGCGCGTCCACAGCGACAGCTCCGACTGCACCGCAGAAATCGGGTGCACCTGCTGGGCGCGATCGAGCTGCTCGACGCTGAACTCCGAGACGCCCAGTGCGCGAACCTTTCCGGCCTGCACGGCCTCGGCCATGGCACCGATGCTGTCTTCGACGTCCACCTCGGGATCCGGGCGGTGCAGGTAGTACAGATCGATGTGGTCGACGCCCAGGCGGCGGAGCGAATCGTCGATCGCCGAACGTAGATGCTCCGGCTTGCCGTTGGGGCCCGAAATGACCGGCTCTCCGGCGTCGCCGACGTGGGAGACGAGACCGCCCTTGGTCGCGAGGATTACCTCGTCGCGTCGGCTGCCGATTGCCTTGCCGACGACCTCCTCGTTGGTGAACGGTCCGTACACATCGGCCGTGTCGATGAAATTCACACCCAGGTCCAAGGCGTGCCCGATGACGCGATCGGGGGTCTCCGTTCGGTCGTCGGCCTTGTATGCCCAGGTCATTCCCATGCATCCCAAGCCGATGGCACCCACCTCGGGGCCGTCGTTCCACAGGGTGCGGGTCAGTACTGTGCGTTCGCTCATGTACTCGACCATACGACGGTAAATGCGTTGTCGCTCGGACTCACCGGGCGACTAGCATCGCCGCATGGCTCTTCCACACTCGAAGGTGTATTTCGGCGATCGCTTGGTGGACGCGCAGGAGGCGACGCTCGGGGTCGCAACCTCGGCCGTCCTGTATGGGCTCAGTGTCTACACCGTGTTCCCCGTGCAGGTGGACGGTGATCGGCGAACCGCGTTCCGCTTGCTCGATCACTATCGACGCCTCGTCGAGTCCTGCAAGATCATCGGCATCGACACTTTCGCGTCGGAGTGGACATTCGATAGGTTCGTTCAGGCAACGCGCGACGTGATCGCCGCCAATGCTCCGACGGCCGAGGTCTACGTTCGCGCCACCGTCCACGTGGACGAGTCGATTCCCGGAACGCGGGTACGCGGACTGCACACCACCGTCTCCATCTTCCTGTACGACGCGAATCCCATTGTCCCGCAGAACGGTATGCGGCTGAAGACGAGCGTGTGGCGTCGTATCCCCGACAATGCCATTCCATCTCGCGCCAAGGTGAACGGAGCGTACGTCAATTCGGTTCTGGCCAAACAGGATGCGATCGACAGCGGCTTCGACGACTGCATCTTCCTCGACATCAACGGTCACGTCTGTGAACTCAGTGCCGCGAACATCTTTCTCGTCCGCAATGGAGTGCTGGTCACTCCCGATGTCACCAGCGATATTCTCGACGGCATCAATCGTCGGACCATTCTGACCCTGGCGCGCGAAGAAGGGCTGACCGTTCAGGAGCGCACCGTCGACCTCACCGAGTTGTACATCGCCGACGAGGTCTTCGTCTGCGGCACCTCGGCCGGAGTTGCGCCGGTATACGAAATCGACGGTCGCGCAATAGGAACCAAGGAGACCGGCCCGGTGACGCTCACCCTGCGAAAGCGTCACCAGGCCGCGCTCACCAGCGACGAAGTGCATGGTTGGGTGACGGCCCTCTAGCTACGCCGGGCAGGTCGAGGTGAGTCCAGCAATGAGCGCGGCGTTGGCGTATTGGAACAGGGGATCGGTTGCGGGGTCAGGTGCCGTGGAGGTCCATGACAGCGCTACTTGACGTTCCCCGTCCGGGCTGGCGAACGCGAGTGTGCTGTAGCCGAAGCCGTTTCCGCGGTTGCCGAACACGAGCTCGCCCGAACCAGGATTGCAGGCATCAATTGCGAGTAGCAGGCCGAGTCCATAGCCGGTTGGGTTGACGACCTGCATCTCGTCGATCAGGTTCTGTGGGATCAGCGTGCCGTCGAACAGTCCACGGAAGAAGGTGTTCATGTCTGCCACGGTGGAGACCACGGCAGCCCCCGACGACCAGATACTGGCGTCGTACTCGGTGACGTCGGTGTAGTTTCCGTTCTCGACAACGTAGCCGTGCAGGGCATCGGCGTCGAGAGTGGAATCGGTGGGGTACGTCGAGTCGGTCATCTCCAGGGGATCGAAGATCCTGTCCTGCAACGACTGTCCGATGGACTTGCCATCCTGCTCGGCAATGATGCGTCCGAGAATGGCGTAGTTGGTGTTGGAGTAGACGAATTCGGACCCAGGTTCGGTGGTCCATGGCATGGCGAGTGCCTGGGCGATCAACTCGTCATCTTTGACGGAGTCGTTTGCGCGGGCCGCGATCTGGTCGGCTGTGTCGAAGCCGGTGAGATAGTCAGGAACGCCACTGGTGTGATCGAGCAGCTGTCGAACGGTCACTGGCCTGGGCAGCAGACCGGGCCGCAACTCGTCGACCTGCTGATCGAGCTCGAGCTTCCCCTCGTCTACCAGCTGCAGCACCACTGCGGCAACCATTGCCTTGGTGACGCTGGCGATGCGGACCGGGTTCTCGGCGGAGGCAGCCTCGGTTCCATCGCGTTCGACCAGACCGGCCGCTCCCGACCAGGAATCCTCGCCGTCGCGCACCTGCGCAACAGCGGCGACGGACCCGGCGTCGACCATCGCGTCCAAGGCGGCCTGAACGTCGTCGGTCCTGATGCTCCCGCTCGAGGGCGTGGTGGTGGTGGGCTCGACGGCTGACGGCTCGTCAGACGATGTGCATCCGCTGACCAGCAGGGACGTCGAGACGGTGAGGGCGGCGAGGATTCGTAGCTTGCTCATGTCTTCGACGCTATCGCCGTCGAACGAAGTATTTCAGTGTCAAATGTCAGTAATTGCGGATGCTGGTCAGCGATCGACCTGCCTCGCACTCGAATCGAGCAGAACCTTCGCCGCAGCCTTTGCTGCAGTGGCAGATTCGGCCAGCTCTGTGATTGCCGCGGTGGTTTGAGCACCCTCGGCGAGCAGCGCGATCTGTAGCCCGACGGCCGGCGCGCAGCCGGCTTCTACGGCCAATCGGGTGACGTAGTCGATGAAGTTCTTCTTGTGCTGATGCGCGGCGTCGGCGACCTCCGGCATGGTGGCGCCCAGTTCGCCGAAGGAGTTGATGAAGGCACACCCGCGGAAGTCGTCCTCGCGAAACCAGTGGTCCAGGAAGTCGAAGATCGACAGCAGCTTGTCTCGGGGGGACTCGTGCGCGGCGGCCTCGGCGTCGATGCCGTCGTTCCACTGCTGTGTGCGACCACGAAGCACCTCGGCGACGATAGCGGTCTTCGACGGAAACAGTGAGTACATGCGCTTGAGGGAGATGCCTGCACTACTGCGGAGTTCGTCCATGCCGACAGCCTGAATGCCTCGCGCATAGAACAATTCGTCCGCGGCGTTCACCACCTGTGCCCGTCCGATTTCCGTACTGGTCATCGTCTACCCCTTGCCGAGAGAACCAACGTTCTCTACAGTAGTCCACACGCGGTGAGAACGACCGTTCTCCCGCGTCGGACTTCACTCACGAAGGAAGGCGACACCATGGCGTACATCAAGGTCGACACCGAGAACTCCACCCCGGTCGAGGTCCACTACGAGGATCACGGCACCGGTCAGCCGGTCGTGCTCATCCACGGCTACCCACTCGACGGCAACTCCTGGGAACGTCAGTCGCGGGCGCTGCTCGACGCCGGCTACCGCGTCATCACCTACGACCGCCGCGGCTTCGGCCAGTCCAGCAAGCCCACCGTCGGCTACGACTACGACACCTTCGCCTCGGACCTGGACAAGGTACTGACCGAGCTGGACCTCAGTGATGTCATCCTGGTCGGATTCTCGATGGGCACAGGCGAATTGGCTCGGTACGCCGCGAAATACGGCACGGATCGCGTCGCGAAGTTCGCATTCCTCGCCTCGCTCGAACCGTTTCTGCTGCAGACCGACGACAACTCGACCGGCGTTCCGCAGTCGGTGTTCGACGGCATCGAGACCGCTGCTCGGGAGGATCGCTTCGCCTGGTTCGAGAACTTCTACAAGGATTTCTACAACCTCGACGAGAACCTCGGCAGCCGCATCAGCGAGGCCACGGTGCGGGCGAACTTCGCCACCGCCGCAGCCAGTGCACCCGTCGCGGCCTACGCCGTTGTGCCCACCTGGCTCGAGGACTTCCGCGGCGATGTTGCGAAGGTTCGTGAATCCGGCAAGCCCACGCTGATTCTGCACGGAACCGCAGACAACATCCTGCCGATCGATTCGACGGGCCGTCCGTTCCACGAGGCGTTCCCCGAGGCGACCTACGTCGAGGTCGAGGGCGCTCCCCACGGACTGCTGTGGACGCACTTCCAGGAAGTGAACGACGCGCTGCTCGCGTTCGTGAAGTAGTGAATCGGGGCGGCAGGCATCAGGCCTGCCGCCCTGGCCGGCACTAGACCGCGACGACGCCGTCGTGGTCGCTGTAGACGATCTCGCCCGGGTTGAACGTGACGCCGCCGAAGCTGACCGGCACGTTCTTCTCACCCGAGCCGGTTTGAGTGCTCTTGCGCGGGTTGGTTCCCAGGGCCTTGACGCCGATCTCGAGTGTGCGCAGAATCGCGGAGTCGCGCACCGCACCGTTGACGATGACGCCGGCCCAGCCGTTGGTGACGCCGCGGCCCGCGATGATGTCGCCGACGAGGGCGGTATGCACGCTGGCATCGCCGTCCACCACCAGCACACCACCGTTGCCGGGTTCGCTGAGCGTCTGCTTCACCAGCAGATTGTCCTGGAAGCAGCGGATGGTGGTGATGGGCCCCGCGAACTCGGTGTGCTTGCCGAACTGGATGAACTGGGTGTCGCAGCTGCGGATGTCGGGACCGATCTCGTCGGCCAGATCAGCGGTTGCCTTGAATTCCACAGGTGACGTCATGCGCCACAGACTATCGTCCGGATATCAGCCGCGGCCGTGACGGCGTTCGTAGTCGTCGCGAGTGCGGTCGGCGCGGGTCTGCGCCTTGGCATTGATCAACTGCGGATCGAGGCCGTGAATCAACAAGCGATGTCGTCGATAGACATTCATCAGGGCGATCGCGAAGTAGACCAACGGGATGAACAGCAAGGCCATCATCGCCAGCGACATCCACAGCGGCCCCGGGATCAGCAGGAACAACAGCAGCAGCGGGATGACGGGCACCGTGAACCGTGCGAGGTAGCGGACCTGCGCGCCGTTACCCACCAGATCCTCACGAACCCAATCCTGCATGGACTCGGGCAGCGTGCGACCGAACGAATAGCCCAGAAACTGCAGCGGGGTGGGCGTCGTGCGTTCGGTGGTCATCGCGCAATGCTAGTCCCACAAGAGTTGGTACAAGTCACCGTTGACTGCGGATTCCCTCATATGTGACGATAGCGTCAGTTCAAGCGATGAGAGAAGGACGTGCACTGTGATCGATCGCAGGACCCTGCTCGGCGCGCTGGGTGCCGCGACGATCTCCGGGGTGGCCCTCTCGACGTTGCCGTCTGCGACAGCATCGGCAGCACCCGCTTCGGGCAACGGCGGGATTGTCGACGTCCACTCGCACATGGTTCCCGACTTCTATCTGAGGGAAGCCCTCGCGTCGGGCATCGCATTTCCCGACGGCATGCCGAAGTGGCCGAGCTGGTCGGTCGGTGAACACCTGCAGATGATGGATGGGTGCGGCATCGACACCGCGATCCTGTCCGTCTCGTCACCCGGAGTGCATTTCGGTGACGACGGCAAGGCCGCCGATCTGGCCCGCCACGTCAACGACTTCGGTGCTGGCGTGGTCTCGAACCAGCCCCGACTCGGTTTCTTTGCGTCGCTGCCACTTCCGAACGTCGTCGACTCGACTATCGAAGCCGTTCGTGCTCTCGATCAGCTCGGTGCCGACGGCGTGACGGTGATGTCGAACGCCGGTGGAATGTACCTGGGCAACGCCGTACTGACGCCACTGCTCGCCGCGTTGGATGCGCGATCGGCAGTCGTGTTCGTGCATCCCACCTCGCCGCCGAATTCTGCAGCGGTGTCGCTCGGGCGGCCGGCACCGATGATCGAATTCCTTTTCGACACAGCGCGTACCGTCGTCGACCTGATTCTGTTGGGGGTCGTCGACAGGTTCCCGAACATCCGCTGGGTGTTCACTCACGGCGGCGGAGTTCTGCCGTTACTGGCGGATCGGGTCGACTTCTTCCGAACGCAGGTCGGTCTGGGCACGCCGACTACGCCGGATGTACTGCAGCGCTTGTGGTTCGACCTCGCCGGTACGCCGGCCCCGCGGCAGCTACCTGCGCTGTTGTCCACCGTCGGACCTGATCGCCTGGTGTACGGCAGCGATTACTGCTTCACGCCGATCACCGGCGTACAGGAGCAACTGCGATCCCTCGACGCCGGTGCCGCGAACGGCGGACTCGAGAACTGGCGTGCGACCACATCCGGCAACGCCCGCCGACTGCTGAATCTCTGATCCGAAGGAAGCAGGCACTGACGATGAAAGCGCAAGCACTGCAACCGTTCTCAGAGTACTGGGATTGGCAGATGAATGCCGCCTGCCGCTCGATGCCGGTCTCGATGTTCTACCCGCCCCTGGGGCTGCGGGGATACTCGCTGAGAAACCTCGAGCGGCAGGCGAAGCTCGTGTGCGATGGATGCCCCGTGATCGCGCGCTGCCTGCAACACGCACTCGACTCGGATGAGAAGCACGGAGTCTGGGGTGGATCGACCCCACACGAGCGGTCCGCGATGGCGCGCGTCAGCCCTGACGAGCGGCATTCGCCCGGACGTCTACGCCCCGGGTCGGAATCCGCACCCCCTGCAGGAGGTGCGAATTCCGAAAAGGGGTGCGGATCGAGACGCGTCAACCCTGCTGAGCAGCGTTCGCGACGATGACATCACGGAGATACTGCGCCAAGCCGTCGGCAATACCGTTGTAGTGCTTGGCAAATCGCTCGTCGGCGATGTACATCTCTGCCAGGTTCACCTGCATCTCGTAACCGCAGTCGTAGTACCGCTCGATCGAAGCCCGATGACGCTCGGCCAGTGCCCCGGCCTCGGTGGAATCCGGCGACACACCCCGCTGCATCGCGGCAGCGAGATCCGCTTCCAGTAGGTCGGCCTCCTTTTTGACGGCCTTCCAGTCGTCCTTGGTGAACGACGCCGTCCGCTGTTGCGACTGCTTCCACTCGTCGGTCTCGCCCCAGCGCTGCTCGGCTTCCTCGGCGTAGTCCTCGCCGGGCCAGTTGTCGCCGAAGATCTCTCGCTGCTCCTCGGGAGTCAGTTGCATACCCATCTTCTTCGCCTCCATCATCTTGTCCACGGCCGCAGCCATTGCGTGCAAGTGATCGATCCGCTCGTTCAACAACTCTCGCTGCCGACGCAGATGTGCCATTGCGTCCACCGCTGGGTCGTCGAGCAACGCTGCAATGACCTCGAGCGGAAACCCGAGTTCGCGGTAGGTCAATACCTGATGCAGCCGTTCGACATCGGCGGACGAGTACGTCCGATAGCCCTTCGGCGTTCTGCCCGAGGGCACCACCAACGCGATCTCGTCGTAGTGATGCAGCGTTCTCACGCTGACACCCACCAACTTCGAGACCGCGCCGACCTGCATGCCAGACGAATCACTCACGAAAGACACTGTGCTGCCTCCCGTGGCGTGAGGGTCAAGCCGCGCTTATCGGGTCACACGTTCGCATCCGGAGGTGGATTCTCCCGCGAGACGTTGCGCGAGCCAATCGTATGCGCCGGGACGACCGTTGGTCTGCGCCAGCGAATGATCCCCGGGCACCAATTCGAGGCGAACCGACGCTCCCGCAGCGCACCACTGGTCCTGCACGGCCTCGGCACCCTCCTTGGGGATGAGGAAGTCCTGCAGGCCCTGGTAGATGTACACCGGCGCGTCGGGCTTCGTCTGGCCCATGCGGTTCTCCTCGACGACGGCCGTGGTGATCGGATGCGCGAAGACATCAGGAACGTTGGAGAGGTTTCGCTGGTCCAACATCAACAGTCCCGAATACGACAACACATCGACGCATTGATCCTTCTGCGCCAAAGCCAGTCGTTTCCCGTTGTCGTTGGCGAGCTCCCGCATCTCCGGATACTCCCTGGACAACCCGATCGTCGCCGCAGTGAACAGGCCCGAACCGATCTGACCGTTCAACGAGGTCTGCAGAATCTTGTAGTCGGTGGGCGGACCGCCGAACGCGACGCCTGCGATGTTCAGCTCGGGCGCGTACTCCGGGGCCAACTGCGCGGCCCAACCCGAGGCGATGGCACCGCCGGAGTAGCCGGTGATACCGATCGGCGCATCCGCGCTCACGCCCGCGCTCTGGGAGGCACGAAGGCCGTCGAGCACGGTGTGCCCGGAGACGAGACCGGCCGAATAGGCCTGCCGCGGGCCCTGGTAGTCGGTGACGACCACCGTGTAGCCGCGGTCGAGCAGAATTCGAACCTGGTCGATTTCCTTGTTGTTGCCCCGCGGCAACGTGTAGGACGGCGCGCACTGATTTCCGAGCGAATCCGTCGCCTCGTTGTACGCGATGACGGGACGATCTCCGGCTCCGGTCCACGGCGCGGTGGGGGTCAGTACCGTCGTCGCCGCTGCGATGGGCCGGTTCTTGGAGTCGGTGGAGCGGAACAGCAACTGCACGGACGACGCCTCCGGCGTGACCGCGACGTCGCGACGGTTCAGTACAGAGCCGGGCTGCTGGTTCTCGTACCCGGCAGGCGGGTCGAACCATGGATCACCGAGTGAGGTGGGGAGATACGCATCGGGATCGCTCGGCGGAGCGATGAAATCCTGCAGTGGATCGGCCTGGGCCGATCCTGCGAACGACAGCATCAATGCTGCGGCTCCGGCCAGAACGAATGCCTTGCGCATGTATTTCCCACCCTGTAGCTCCGTACGCCCCGACGTCCGGTAGACCACTGACCATCGTGCCACAGGATTCGGGAATTTCGGCCCTGTGAAGTGAGCCGAAGACCAGGTAGGTTGTCTGTTACTCAGAACACTACTCACCAGTAGGGACACGTCCATGCCAGCACCGTCCGCCTCGACCTTCTCTCGGCTCGCCGATCTCATCGCCATCCCAGACGCCGAATCGCGGCCGACGAAGACCATCACCGAGGTGTTCACCGGTAAGGAACTGGCGACCATCCCGGTCGGCACCGCCGCCGACGCGACGGCTGCGATCGCGCGCGTTCGCGCAGCTCAGGTGGCCTGGGCCAAGCGCCCCGTGTCCGAGCGCGCCGAGATCTTCCACCGCTACCGTGACCTGGTGCTCGCCCATCGCGACGAGCTGATGGACATGGCGCAGGCCGAGACCGGCAAGTCCCGCGCCGCTGCCCTCGAGGAAGTCCTCGACATCTCGATGACCTCGCGGCACTACGCGCGCACCGCCGCGAAGCTGCTGGCTCCGAAGAAGGTCACCGGCATGCTGCCGGTGCTGACCAAGACTCGTGTCCGCTATCAGCCGAAGGGCGTCGTCGGGATCATCTCCCCGTGGAACTACCCGATGACCCTCGCGGTATCCGACGCCATTCCGGCGCTGTTGGCAGGCAACGGCGTTGTGCTCAAGCCCGACAGTCAGACGCCGTACTGCGCCCTGGCCTGCGTCGAACTGCTCTACAAGGCCGGTCTGCCCCGTGACCTGTTCGCCGTGGTGCCCGGCCCGGGTTCGGTGGTGGGAACCGCCATCGTCGAGAACACCGAATACGTCATGTTCACCGGCTCCACCGCTACCGGTCAGCTCCTGGCCGAGCAGGCCGGCCGTCGACTCATCGGATTCTCCGCGGAACTCGGCGGCAAGAACGCGATGATCGTCGCCAAGGGTGCCAACCTGCGTGAGGTGTCCGACGCGGCCGTCCGAGCCTGCTTCTCCAACTCCGGCCAACTCTGCATCTCCATCGAACGTATCTACGTCGAGAAGTCGATCGCCGCGGAGTTCACCGAGAAGTTCGGTGAAAGGGTGCGCAAGATGACTCTCGGAGCCGACTACGAGTTCGGCATCGAGATGGGCAGCCTCATTTCCGAGGACCAGATCAAGACCGTCTCGGCCCACGTCGACGACGCCAAGGTCAAGGGCGCGACCGTGATCGCGGGCGGCAAGGCTCGCCCCGACATCGGCCCACTGTTCTACGAGCCGACCTTGCTGGCGAATGTCACCGAGGACATGGAGTGCGCGGCAACCGAAACCTTCGGGCCGCTGGTGTCGATCTACCCCGTCGTCGATGTCGACGAGGCCATCGAGAAGGCCAACGACACCGAGTACGGACTCAACGCGAGTGTGTGGGCCAAGACCAAGTCGCAGGGCGAAGCCATTGCGGCGCGGCTGCATTCGGGCACCGTCAACGTCGACGAGGGCTACGCGCCGACGTGGGGAACCACCGGCGCACCGATGGGCGGCATGGGAGTGTCCGGCATGGGGCGCAGGCACGGTACCGAGGGTCTGCTCAAGTACACCGAGTCGCAGACCATCGCGACGACGCGGTTGCTCAATCTCGGTGGGCCGCGGGGACTTCCGCCGAAGCTGTGGGCAAAGATCATGCCGCCCTTCGTCAAGGCGCTGAAGTACATCCCGGGTCGGTAGAGCAGGCTCCGAAAACGGGGGCGACGAGGGACGGTCTAGGTCGCGCGTAGGACCGAGATGCTCAGGGCCCTGCTGTAGATCGAGTCGGTGTCGACTCGATCGAACATCGGCCACGACTGTCGATCGATTCCCTCGTCGTCGAACGTCGCCACGGGGATGTCCCACACGGTCGATCCGGTTCTGACGTCGATTCCGCGCAGTACTTCCGGTCCGAACAGTGTGGCGACGTCACCGTCGAGCGCACCGACCTCGGCGAACCGCCCCGACTCTCGGCTCCACAGCGTGGTTCCGGTGTCGAGGTCGATCGCCGACTCGGTGGCGGTGTCGTTGTTGCGCAGCAGTGCCACCGAATCGGTGACCGCGTAGGCGAGGCCGTTGGTGGCCAGGAACGTCGCGGCGGGGCCGGCGACGTCCGGCGCAACCGTCCGGACGAGGCCGTCGTCGGTCCACACAGGGTCGGGATTCGACGGACGATAGCCGCCCGTCCCGAGCAGCAACGGGCTCTCCTCGGAGGGTGCGTCGAACGTCGGCTGCTGCAGGGTCACGGAATCCGTTGCCGCGAGCACGGTTCCGTCGGTGTCGACGATCTCCGAACCCGTGACCGCGTTGGGGTCCGAGCAGTCCGTTCGCACAACCCGCACTGTGCCGTCGCGCGCGGCAGTGCCCGAGCGTGCACAGTTCGGAGTTGTTCTGGACCACAGGTTCTCGCCGGTGTCGAGGTCGAAGGTGAACACTCCCTGGTCGTCGTCGTACAGCCCGATTCCGTGCGCGGTGTGCAGGGTGGAAGCAAAGTACATGCTCGACGAGGTCGCGGAATCGAACTGCACCGACCAGTCTGCATCGAGGTCATCAGCAGTACCTCGCGATACCGTCGCCCGGTCACCCTCGTCCACCGCACGCGAGGTGTAGACGTGGCCGTCGGAGGTGGTCAGATTCGTGATGGGGAACGCTGCGTCCCGCGTGGTCGGTTCTCCGGATTCTGCGTCGACGGTGAGGATTTGGGACCTCGTGCCGGCGTTGCCGCGATAGCAGACGATCCGACCGTCGACGAATTCCTCACCGCAGCCGACGATGTCCTCCGCAGGGGTGCGCCATCGCACCGCGCCGTCGGCGATGTCCAATCCCACCAGGGTGGCGTCGGCGATGTCCCTGCCGTCGAGACGGCCGACGAGCGTGACGACCGTCGAGCCGTCGGAGATGGAACCGGATTCCGTCGAGTCGGTCTCGCTGCCCTGGACCGGATCGCGAAATTGACCACCGTCGATCCCCACATCCGAGGGAGTCAGAGTCCAACCGAGGCCGGGCGCGGATCCTGTTGCACCGTCGACGGGGGTGCCGGCCGGGGGCTGCTGCTGCTCGGTAGTGCACGACGCGCAGACGAGCGCTGATACCAGGACCGCGACGGCGGAGATCCGGAGGCCGCGTGTCATGAAAGATTCTCCCGCCTGTGCAGAACCGACATGGTGGTCTGTCCGTTCTGGCGAGCATAGAACGAAAATTCCCCGCACTCTCGGTGAGAGTGCGGGGAAATTCTGTGATGCCGGGTCTAGTTGACGCTGTGTCCGTTCAGTCCGGCGTGTGCGTAGTGATTGTGGCTGTCGGGAATGTGGTTGTCTCCCAACACCCGGGCGATCTGTTGCTCACTGAGCCCCAGGCGACGAAGCCGCTCGCACACTGCATCGAAATCGAGCATCCTCGCGTCGAGTTCCTGCTGCAGGGCAATCACTTCGGCGCGGATGGTCTCGGCCTCGTCCAGTGCGGCCAACGTGTCCTTCGGCTCGGGCAACAGCAGAGCGAGCAGTCGATCGCGAGCGTCGGTGCTCAGGCCCTCGAAGGGCCGCTGTCCCGGCTGAGCCTCGTGCCGACCCTCGGCGTGCCCGCTGTCGAGGTGGCGGTCGGCGTCGTACTCGGGGGAGAGGTAGTCCTGGGTGGCACCGAAGGACGGAATCTCGGCGAGCTGGTCCTGCGGCTCGTCCTTGGGTCCCTGCGCAGGGGTCGAGGCGATGTCGATCGTCTGGCGCAGTGGGCGATTCGGAATGAAGACGACTGCGATCAGCGTGACGATCGCAACGAAGCCGGCGATCATGAAGATGCGTCCGGTCGCGTCACCGTATGCGGTACGCAAGACCTCGAGCACCGGTGCAGGCAGTGACGTGAGGTCGAGTGACCCACCGCCGCCGGCCGAACCGTCGACGCCGAGCTGGGCCAGGCCGGCTGCCGACTTCTCGGCGACGCGAGTTGCCAACAGCGAACCGAGAACCGAGACGCCGATCGCGCCGCCGAAGGTGCGGAAGAACGCAACCGTCGACGATGCCGCACCGACATTCTGCACACTGACCGTGTTCTGCACTGCGAGAACGAGATTCTGCATCAGCATGCCGGTACCGAGGCCGACGATGGTGATGAAGATGCCGACCGTCACCAGGCTGGTGGCGTGATCGATGGTGCCCAGGAGCAGAAATCCGACGACCAGCAGGACCGAGCCGGACACGATGAACGGCTTCCACTTTCCGAACTTGGTGATGAGCTGTCCCGAGCCGACGGAGGCGACGAGCATGCCGAACACCAACGGGATGGACAGCAATCCGGCTTCGGTGGGGGTGTAGCCGCGAGCGGTCTGGAAGTACTGGCCGAGGAAGGTGGTGGCTCCGAAGAGGCCGACACCGACGGCGATCGAGGCGATGATGGCCAGGCCGGTCGTGCGCTCGGTGACGATCTTGAGCGGGATGATCGGCGACTTGTGCCGTGCCTCGACGATGATCGTCAGGACCAGCAGCAGTACGCCGCCGCCCACCAGGTAGGCCGTCTCGCGGGAGATCCAGGCGTAGTAGTCGGCCTTGCCTGCGAACGACACCCACACCAGCAGAACGGAAACGCCTGCGGTGAGCAGGAGTGCGCCCAGCCAGTCGATCGAGACGTTGTCCTTGCGGACGGTCTTGATGTGCAGGGTCTTCTGCAGCAGACCGAGGGCGACGACGGCCAGCGGCACGCAGACGAAGAAGCACCAGCGCCAGCCGAGAGGGCTGTCCACGATGACACCGCCGAGGATGGGGCCGCCGGACATCGACACGGCCATGACGGCGCCGGTGTAGCCGGAGTAGCGACCGCGATCACGCGGGGAGACGATGGTTCCGATGATGGCAATGACCAGTGCGGTCAGACCGCCCATGCCGATGCCCTGCACCACGCGTGCGGCCAGGAGGACGGGCACGTTGTGGGCGAAGCCGGCGATCAGCGAGCCGGCGACGAAGATGACGATCGCGCTCTGGACGAGCACCTTCTTGTTGAACAGGTCGGCCAACTTGCCCCAGATGGGCGTGGAGGCGGCGTTGGCCAGCAGGGCCGTGGTGATGACCCAGGCGTACGCGGTCTGCGAGCCTTTGAGGTCACCGATGATGGTGGGCAGCGCCGTCGAGACAATGGTGGTGCTCAGCAGCGCCGTGAACAGCGCGGCCAGCAGGCCGGTCAGGGCTTCGAGGATCTGGCGATGCGACATCGCGTCGGGATCGACGACTGCCTGATTGGGCGGATTCTCCGCGGATGTTGTCATGTCTTATCTCGCAATCAATTCAATGCGGGCCACGTCCTGGTGCTGGGCGTGGGCGTCTTCGGTGAAGGTGTCGTTCAATCTGCGGATCGAGTCCAGTGCATCGAGTGCCTCTGCCTCGCTCCAGCCGCTCAACATCTCTGCCAGGCGACGTGCTCGTCTGTCCCAAATTTGCTTCAGTCGAGCTTGGCCTTCGTTCGACACACAGACCCGGGACGCACGTTTGTCGTCGGGATCGGGGTGCCGATCGATGTAGCCGAGGTCGACGAGGTCTGCGATCTGCCGGCTCAGGGCCGACTGGCTGACACAGAGCCTGCTGGCCAGGTCGGTCTGTCTGCATTCGCCCTCGGTCGCCAGGATGGCCAGAACTCCGGTCAGGGCCTGCGGCAGGGGTGAATCCTCGACTCCGGTGGTCACGGCCCGCTTCAGCGTGCGCCCGAAGAGAAAGACCTCTTCGACCAGCGACTCCGCTGTTGTGGATCGAACTGCCATGAGTACTCCAACGATGAGTGTCCGTTTACTTGCTGTCTGCAACCATATATATAGATACATGCGCTAAGCAAACAATATTCCTGTCTGGTGGGTCACAGGTCTGAGATGGACTGCGGTCGGGAAAGTGAAGTTCTGCCAGGCTGATGGCGCTGATCGCGACTTCCCCTGCGACGCGATCGAGCGAGTCTCCTATCAGGACGCTGGTGTCGAGCACCGTCCTCATCGCTGCCATGGGTCCTGCATCGAGTCGTCGATGTCGATCAGATCGCCCGCAAGGGTCGGGTCGTGTTCCGAGTCGAAGACGTCGGCTACGTCGTCGAACGTGTTCCATTGCTTTCGCTCTGCCGGACCCAACACGGCGCTCGGTCGTCCTGCGACCGTGATCAGCAGCGACTCGCCGGCCTCCGCGCGCTTGACGTAGTCGAAACATCGTCCACCATGTGCGGGATGTTCGTTGCGTCAGCCTCCGCGGGGAACTCGAGAAACGTCCCCGCGGGGACGTTTTCGGGGCTATACAGTCCGAACATGGACGTTGTGCGCGCGATGCCACTGCTCACGGTCACCGATCTCGATGCGGCGCTGGACAAGTACGTCCAGGTCACCGGCATGGAGGTGGTGATGAATCACGGCTGGATCGCTACGCTAGCTCCGCCCGATGACAATTCTGCCCAGCTGAGTCTGATCACCACCGATCCCACCGGACCGGTCAATCCGTCCGCGTCGATCGAGGTGGACGACGTGGACGCGGCGTACCGGGCAGCGATGGACGCCGAACTCGAGATCGTCTACGAGATCACCAACGAGGAGTGGGGTGTACGCCGATTCTTCTTTCGCGACCCGGGCGGCAACGTGGTGAACGTTCTTTCTCACCTGTGACCCGGACGCAGCAACTCTCCGTGCCGGATTCCGCGAAGAGTGCGGGTGGCCACGGTGAGCCAGGCGGCGAGCAGTAGGACGTACAGGGCAACGGCCAGAGCCTGCACCGCACCGAAGTTCAGCGCATGTCCCAATGCAGTCGCTCCGGTGACACAGGTGCCGACGGGAAAGGTGAACGACCACCAGGTCAGCGAGAACCCCAGGTTCCTGCGTGCTGCGTGCACGGTGAGAGCCGTTGCGAGAGCGAACATCAGCATTCCGAAGCCGCCCATGATCAACCCGTAGCCGATACCGAAGACATGAAGTCCGACCGCGACCGACGACTGTGCGCCGGTGAACACCATCGACGCATCGGTGCCGAGCAGGTTCGCCGCGGTGATCGACTGGCCGATCAGCCCCAGCGTGATCCACACGGTCGGAGCCGCGTCGACGGGCGGCAGGCCGCCGTGCAGCAGACGGCCGTAGATCAGAGTCAGCGTGATCATCCCGACGATCAGCGACAGCCCGAACATCGCGTAGCACGCACACAGCAGCGCCAGCCGCCACTGGCCCTCGGGCACGTGGGGGAGCAGCAACGCACCGGTCGACGCCGAGACCATCGGCGGCACCACGGGCATCAGCCACGCGGGCAGGGCCGCGACGTCGCGATGATGGGCCGCGGTGATCATTCGATACGGCACGACGACGCTGGTGAGCAGACCGGTAATCGTCCCGGTGATCCACAGCGCGGCGAACAGTGTTGTGGCCGCGGTGGATCCGAGCAGGTCCGCTCCGAGGAGACCTGCGCCCGCGCCGACGGTGAGCATCGCCATGGGCGGAGCGCCGTAGAACTGCACCATCACCGGGTGCCGGGCGTAGGCGACGGCGTGGTCGCGATGCCCGATCCAATGCCGGGCAAAGGCCACACCGATCACGACCAGCGCGGTAGCTGCGACCACCCACACCGCAACGGCGAAGACGTGCAGAGCCGTGAACTGCACCGGCAACGTCGCGGCTGCGGTGGCCACGATGCCGGTCCCCATCACCGCAGCGAACCAGTTGGGAGTGATGTGCTCGAAGGGCTGGTGTCGCACGACGAGGGTAGGAGCTGTCACGGCCATGTCTTCAGCCTGCGCGTGACGGATCATCTCCGGTAGGTAGCGAATTGCCCCTCACCCATAACTCAGGGTTATGGCTGGGTTTTCGCCGCCACGGTGAGTAGTTCCGCCGCCGGACCACTCGGCGCGCGGCCGGACGGCCAGATCGCCTTCAGCTCACGATGCAGAGTAAGTCCTGGGATAGGCACTCGGACCAGAGTTCCGGCGGCCATTTCGGGGGCAACGGCCAAGGAGCTCAGCACGGCTCCACCGATGCCTGCCCCGACAGCGGACTTGATCGCTGTCGTCGAGGAGACCTCGAGGAGCGGCGACGCCGGCTGTCCGAGACCCGCTGCAGCCAGGGCGCTTTCGTAGGCCGAACGCGTTCCCGATCCGGCCTCGCGCATCACCAGTGCGGTGGCGACGATCTCGGTGGCCGACGGCGGAGTGACGGCCCACGGGTGATCCGGTGCCACCACCAGCACCAGTTCGTCGGTGGCAACGGTTCGGTGGTCCAGAGCTGCCGGGACACTGGGACTTTCGATGAAACCGAGGTCGGCGGTGCCCGCGAGTACCTTCTCGGCGACCACCGTCGAGTTACCCGAACTCAGTGCCGGAACGATGTGCGGGACAAGCGTGTGCAGCGTGACCAGCCAGCGCGGCAGAAGGTATTCTGCGACAGTCTGACTCGCGGCAATCTGCACATGGCCGACGCGTTCGGCGTGCAACGTGGCGATGGCCGTCGCCAAGTCCTCGGCGGACCGAACGACCGGCGCGGCCCAACTGGCGACGAGCTCACCGAGTTCGGTCAGCACCGTTCCGCGTGCGCCGCGTGCCAGCAGCGGAGCGCCGACGCGCCGTTCGAGCGCACGAATACGTGCACTGGCCGCCGGCTGCGACATGCCGTGAGCCCGACCGGCTCGCCCGATGCTGCCGAGCTCGGCCACCGACAGCAGCAGATCGATGCTGGTCAGATCGGCAACGTGAGGGGGAAGCGGCACGAGGCGAGCCTACTTTCGTCAGTACTCGCTGAACAGGTCCAGCTCGCCGTCGTCCTCGGGTTCCACATCGGGCTCGTTGTCGGGACTGTCGTCGCTGCGTTCGTGCAGCACCGAACCCACCAGTGCGGTGACGTCGATCGCGGCGGGATCGGGGATGGGGTGCCCCTCGACAAAGGCGAGTCGCTCGGCCGAGAGGTAGGCCAGGCGCACGGCCTGGACCACGAGGACGCGTCGTAGACCCTCGGAGACCTCGCCGCGTTCACGAGTGACTGCGGCCAGCCGTGAGATGGTCTCGGCGCGGCGAGCAATGCGAATGTCGGGATGGCCGCGCTCGCGTCGGGTCTGTTCGGAGATCAGCGACCGGCGTAGCGACGCGGGGAGTGCGATGGGCTCCGAGACCGGCGGAATCTTCTCGTTGAGGATCGCCTTGTGCCGCGACCTGTCGATGGCCTCGAGGTACGCCGTGTACTCGTGAGCATTCAGATCTCGCTCGGCTGCGCGGAATTGATCTGCGCCGTCGGACTTCTTGAGATCTTCGTACTGCCACAGCGGCCAGATCTCGATCTCGGCGACCTCGAACACGTCGAGCACCCGCATCGCAACGGCGTCGGTTCGCTGGTTGGTCAGATGACGCTGCACCCGGACGCTGAGCTTCTCCTTGGTCTGCCCCACGTAGATGGGCTCGCCGTCGTAGTCGTAGAACGCGTACACGCCCCACTTGGCCGCCGACCATACCCGACCGTGATCATCCTTCTCGCTCAGCACTTCTCGCAGAGCGGTACGAAAGGACTGCACATCGTCCGCGGGGAGAGTGCTCTTGCGCGGCGCGACGGCAGACGACCGCAGCGAGGACTTACCGTGACTGGACATGCGCTGCAGCAGAATCGAAAGATCCGGTGACCAGTGGCATCAGGTAGTGCTCGGCGAGCCACGCGACCACGGGAACGCACACCGCATCCCCGAACCCGAAGAGCGCCTGGTTGTTTCGCAGGCCGTCGAGTGTGTACTCGCCCGCACCCATCAGGCGAGCGTATTCGAGTGGCGTCATCCAGCGCACCTGCAACCGGCCGTTGCCCATCTTGACCACCGCCTGCTTCGACGAACCGCCGCGGGCAGTACGGAGGCAGCCGGAGATGTCGTCGGGGCGAGCCTCCCAGACGGCGACGCCGTTGCGGGTGCGACGGTAGGCCGTGCGGTAGCTGACCTTGCGCGCCTTCTTCAGAATTTCGATGCGCTGCAACTGGATCGGCGACAACGACTGCACGAACGCCGCGGTACGGGCTGCATCCCACCATCGCTCGTCGCGGTAGTCCATGCGCTCGACCAGATCTCCCAGACCGCTGGTCAACGGAATCGGCGGACTCGGCAGTGGTGCCCGATGCGTCAGCAACGTCGAATCGCCGTATACGGCCTGCAACCAATCCGGCCGAAGCTCACTGTTGGGGTCGCGGGCATCCTCGGGCGGATTCTGTGCACCGATCAGAAACAGACGTGGACGCGACTGCGGGACGAAGCGTCGAGCATCGATGGTGAGGACATCCACCGAGTAGCCGAGCTCGTTGAGCTCGCGAACCGCTGCGGCCAGATCGTCACCACCATGGCTGGTCGCCAACCCGACGACGTTCTCGAGCGCCACCACCTGTGGCCGAGCATCACCGAGCTCGGCCAGGACCCGCGTGAAGTGGCGGAACGTCGAGGAGTTCTTGCCCGCGAGACCGGCCCGGCCGCCGGCCAGCGACAGATCGGTGCACGGAAACGACGCCCACGCCAACGACAGACCGTCAGGTAGATCGTCTCCACGGGTTCCGGCGACATCACCGAGCTGGAAATGGCCGGCGTCGTCCCCGAAGTGCTGTCGGTACATCTGATGCTTGTCACGCTCGATGTCGTTGGCCCAACGCACCTCGAAACCGGCCTGCTCCAAGCCCATTCGCACCAAGCCAATACCGGCGAAGAACTCTGCGACCGTGTGGATCCGACCGAGCGCAGGTGCCGAGGAACCACCCGGCACCACAGTCAACTTCGGCATGCGTTCAGGTTAGTACAGGGCACTGACAGGCTCGGTCATGCCGTGGTGGCCAACGCGGCCGCCAGGCCGAACGCCACCGCCAGCAGGCAGACGTGCGCGGCCGCCCGCCCCACCGAGTGCTCCACCGTGGATCGGTGTGCCGCGACGGTGGGCAACCACGTCCCTCGGATCCGGCGAGCGAACGCGAGCAGGGCCACGGTGATCAAAACCTTGGCGAGAACGATTCGGCCGTAACCGGTCTCGACCAGGGCAGTGAGGCTGTCCAGCTTCAGGACCGCGTCCAGCACCCCGGTTGTGGCAACCCCGACGACGCACCAGAACGCGACTCGCGAATAGACCGGCAACAGCGTCGCCCATGCCGATTTGCTCCGCAGACTCAGCGCCATCGCTCCCAGTACCCCGAGCCAGACCGACGCGCAGACCACGTGCACGGCAACGGCAATGGAGCCGAACGCGAACTGAGACATGTGCCCGGTGATCGGCCGAGCGACCAGGGCCAGCGACGCCAGCACGATCACCGGAATCGGAGACCAGCTCGCACTCAGCCGATACCCGGCCACCCCGATGGCGCACAGGGCGAGGGCCATGATCACCGTCGCCGTACCCAGTCGACCCACGGAGATCGAGGTGGCGAACGCGGTGAACGAATTCGGCGACAGGGTCAGTGGCGTGCGTCCGGCGGAATCGGCGGCCGCCACAGTCAGCAGAACGAACTCGGCCACCGCCCACAGCCCCGACAGATAGCCGATCGAACGCCACATCACCTGAGAGTCCACGGCGGGGCGTCGAGATTCGGAATTGCCGTCCAGGACAGCGAGAATCCCGAACCCCAACACCACCGAGCCCGACGCCACCGCGATCACCCGCAGCCACGCCGACCCGTCGGGAAAGGTGGGGTACGCCACGGCGAAGGCCGCCGCGACCCCCAGCACGGCCGCGGCTGCGGCGGCGAGTACCAGCCGAACGCTTCTCTCACCCACCGCAGCCACGTCGGTGCTACTTCTGGTTCTTCGGCTTACGCACGCCTTGTGGCTTACGCAGCGCGAATGCCAATGCCCCGGCGAAAGCCAGAACCGCCACTGCGATCAGCGCAATCTGACCGTAGCCGCCGAGGAACGAATCCTCGGACTCCTCGGAGCTTCCCGACGCGTCGGCCGGTGCCCCGGGAGTTCCCGACCCCTCCTGCGTCAGCGTGAACGTCGCGGTACCGCTCACCGGATGGCCGTCGGCCGAGGTGATGCGATACGCGAGGGTGTACTCGCCGATCGGTCCCAGTTCGTTGACGTCGACGACGACGCTCTGACCCTCGACGCGAGCGTCGCCCTCGGACCAGATGTTGCCGTCGGGCCCGACGACGTTGAGCGTGGCGAACTGCGACTGCGGCACCTCGTTGAACGACACGGACGCCGTTGCCGGAGACGCGTCGAGCGACGAGCCGTCGGCCGGGCTGTACCCGGTGACCTGCGAGTGCGCCGACGCCATCGGTGCGGCGACCAACAGCGTCAGCAGTGCCACCGCCGAGACGATCAGCGCTTTCGTGGAAATGGCCATGGCCCTCACGAGCGCCGCGCCCGTACTGTCGCGCCGATGCCGAGACCTGCGCCGACGGCCCCGAGCACGAGGCCGACGCCGGCGAGCCAGCGGGCGGTGTTGTCGGACGAGGACGTCTCGGCCGACGCCTCGGCGGTTGCGGCTGTGTCGGTGTGGGCGCTGCCGTGTGCATCACCGCTCGACGCGGCGAGAGTCAGAGTGGGAGCAGGCAGTTCGGGCTCGCTCCCGTCCTCGGTCATCGGCTCGTCCCAGTTCACGACCTCACCGTCGGTGTAGGTCTGGGTGGCCGGGAACGAGACGGTCTCCTCCTCGGGCAGCGGGCCCGCGGAGAGCAGGAACTGCTGGAACTGGCCGGGGCCGACCTCGGAACCGGGGTTCGCCGTCCACGTCACCGACACCGCCAGATCCGCGGAGTCCTTCTCGACGGTGGACGTCCAGCCCGGAACGGGCTGTGTACGAGCAGAATTGAGGCCGGGAAGGGTCACCTTGACCGAACTGGTCGAGGCGGTATCGGACTCGGTGGGGACGCGGAACGTCAGCACCGAGTAGCCGCCCTGTGCGGCGTCGGGAGCGGAGACGACGACGTGTGCGGACGCAGCGCCTGCGCCGATCAGCAACGCGCCGACGGTGGCTCCCGATACGAACAGGGCACGGGAAAGAGAGCTCTTCATGGGTTGGGTCATTTCTGTGCAGAGATGTGCGGAAAAGGATGTCGGTCAGTAGACCGAGACCGGAGGTCCGCGACGAGAAATGACCCAGTCCAGGGCGGTTCCGTCTACCGAGGGAACCGCGACGGACATGGACACGCGACCGACGGCGGAACCGTCGGGCAGGGAAGTGAGGAGCGCGAGAACCGCTCGGACGATGGAGGTGATCGGGCCGTAGAGGCGTTCGGCCGCGGCGATCATCAGTCCGGCGATCACCGAGGCGGCCGCGTGGAAGGCGATCATCGCGGTGCTGGGAAGCAGAGAGTGGTTGTGCATCTCTGCCGCGCCGAGGCTCAGCGCGATGTGGGCGAGAAGTTGGCCGGCCATCAGCGCCGGGAGCAGCAGAACGGTGGAACGCTCGGGTAGCGCCGTCATGGCACCGATTCCGATGCTGACGACGATCAGCAGGGCCAGGGCGGAACCGTCGGCCCAGCCGCCGCCGGCCATGCCGTGTGCGGCCACCGCCAGCGTCGCGGTGACGATGCCGACAGCTCCGCCACGAAGCGGGGCGGCAGAGCTGTCGGTCATCGGTTTTTCAGGAGGTCAGCGCACGCCGAGACGGGCGAGCAGATCGGCTTCGATGCCGTCGAGCTCTGCGGAGATCGCGGCGTGTGCGGTCTTGCGGCGAGCGGGCGGCATCTGCTCGGACGCGCGGACGGCGGTGGTGAGATCGTCCAGACGCTCGCTGATCGCGGCACCGAAGCTCTTGGTCTCGGGGTCGGAGTGGCGTGCACCGATGGTGTCGAGCGACTTCTCGGCACCGGCGATGCGGGCACTGAGCTTGCCGCCGTGGCCGGTGTATTCGCTGAGCTGATCGGGAGCGACACCGAGCTGCTGCGCCTTGCGGCTGTCGAGCTGCGCGCGAACGACCGTCGCACCGCGGTACAGAATGGGGGCCAACACCGGAATCAGCAGCCGAGCGATGCCGAGGTACTTACGGATCTGAGCCACGCTCAGCGTTCCCTGCACCGCAGCCTTCTGCTGGGCTTTCAGAGCAGACACCTGCGCTTTCTCGACGTTCTTCTGCGACTTCGCCTCCACCGCGCTGAGCTTGCGCTGCGCCTTGGCGATCGACTTCAACTGCTTGCGCTCGTTCTTTGCGCCGAGCTTCGCTTCCAACGTTGCCTTGTGCTTGAGTGCCTTGGCCTCTGCCTTACGAGTGGCTCGACCCTTACGCTTGCGGAACAAACCCATCGACAAGGCTCCTGACGTGTGCTGCTAGGCGGAAACGGTGCGTTCCACACACCTTATCGGGCGGTGGTGTTCACAGGCTGACGGGCGGTGATCTGTACCGGCTGTCGGAGGGCTGACCTAGTGTCTAGCAGTGTGAACGGTCAACGAGGTGCGGCAGCCACATCACCGGTGCCCGTGCTGCTCGACGCCGGATCGTTGACGCGGTGTCGGCATCGTCTCTATCTCGACACGGCGTACGGGTCGTTGTTGCGCGGCGAACCCGAGAACCCAGGGGTACGGCAGCGCCGAGAAGCAGCTCAGGCTCACCGGGAGAACGTCCGCGCGCAGTTGGCCGTGGACGATCCGATGCTGTGGATCGAAATCGACGAACCCACTGCCCGCGACGCTGCCGACGCCACCGTCGCCGCCTGCCGAGCCGGAGTGGAACGCATCTGGAACGCGGTACTACCCCTCGAACGTGACACCGGCCGACGCGGTCGCAGCGAACTGCTCGTCCGCGACGCGGCGGGTGGCTACATTCCGGTGATCGTCGTCAACCACAAGGTCACCGACCCCGGCCGCGGCGCGCGCACCACCCCACTGGACCGGTGGTCTCCGTCGATCGACGAGGCCCGCAAGGTGCGCAGTCAGTTGCGCGACCAGCTCCGGCTCGCTCATCTGTATCGCATGCTGACGCATGAGGGCCTGGCCACGGCCACCCCCGTCGGCGGCGCAGTGGGCTACAAGGGCGAGTGCATGCTGGTGCACGATCTCACCACGGTCCTCGACGAATACGACACCCGCTTCGCAGACCGGCTCTCGGTAGCCCAGGGGGCCGCGTTCACCGTTCCCTCCCAGGTGAGTGAATGTCGGTCGTGTTCGTGGTGGTTCGACTGTAAGCCGCAACTCGAGGCCGTTCGCGACGTCTCGCTGGTCGCCTCCGGGTCCCGCGCCGATGTGCTGCGCAGTGCCGGCGTGCGCACCATCGACGAGTTGGCGCAGTGGACCGGCCCGGCTCCCGAGGAATGGCCCTTCGGAAACTTCGACGACGCCGTGTCCGCGGCGCTGGCCTGGCGAGCCGACGTGCCGTTGCTGCGGCGCTCGGAGACCGTGACGGTGCATCGCGCTGACGTCGAGGTGGACGTGGACATGGAGAGCTATCAGGAACACGGCGCGTATCTGTGGGGCACGCTGCTCACCGAGGCGGGCGGTCCGCCGCCGACGTATCGCGGTTTCGTCACGTGGGATCCGCTGCCTACCGTGGACGAGGGCCGCTCGTTCGCGGTGTTCTGGAACTGGTTGATGGATACCAGGGCCAACGCTGCTGCTCGCGGCAAAACCTTTGCGGCGTATTGCTATTCGCGGCAGGCGGAAGACAAGTGGTTGCTCGACTCGGCCCGTCGATTCGCCGACGTTCCCGGGGTTCCCACCGAGGCGCAGATTCGCGAGTTCATCGACAGCGAGCAGTGGGTGGACATCTACCAGGCCGTCAGCGATCAGTTCATCTGCCCGAACGGCAAGGGCCTGAAGAAGATTGCGCCGGTCGCGGGTTTCGCCTGGCGTGACGACGAGGCAGGCGGCGAGGCGTCGATGGGCTGGTACCGGGAGGCCGTCGGCTACGACGCGGAGCCCGATCAGACGCAGCGTGAGCGACTGCTCGTCTACAACGAGGACGATGTTCTGGCGACAAAGGTGTTGCGCGAGTGGATGTCCGACCGCGCCGAGAAAGAGATTCCGACGGTGGCGGATCTACGCGCCCGCGCGTGACCCCACCTCGACAGGCGGGGCCACGCGGAGTGGTCGGTGATTAACGCGGTGCCATTCGGATCGCGCCGTCCATGCGGATGGTCTCGCCGTTGAGGTAATCGTGCTCGGCGATCATCTGGACCAGCTGCGCGTACTCGGTGGGCTGCGCCAGACGCGAGGGGAACGGCACCGACGCCTCGAGGCCTTGGCGGTATTCCTCGGTGACGCCGGCCAGCATCGGGGTGTCGACGATGCCGGGGGCGATGGTGTTGACGCGGATGCCGACCTGCGCGAGGTCGCGAGCTGCGGTGATGGTCATCGCGTGCACGCCGCCCTTGGAGGCGGTGTAGGCGATCTGTCCGATCTGTCCCTCGAACGCCGCGACCGACGCGGTGTTGATGACGACGCCGCGCTGGCCTGCGTCGTCCACGGTGGCCTGCGACTGCATCCGATTCGCGGCCAGTCGCATCACGTTGAACGTGCCGAGGAGGTTGATGGTGATGACGGTGCGGAACAGCTCGAGATCGTGCGGTCCCTTCTTGGACAGGATGCGGCCCGCCCAGCCGACGCCTGCACAGTTGACGACGATGCGCAGCGGCACACCGGATGCGACGATCGTGTCCAGTGCGGCCTCGACCTCGGCTTCGCTGGTGACGTCCGCGGGGAGCAGTGTCACCCCGGCCGGGACGCTGTCCCCGGCGCGCTCGATGGACTGCGGCAGATCCAGGCCGAAGACGGTGACGCCCGCGGCGGCCAGACGTGCGGCCGTTGCGGCACCGAGGCCCGATGCCCCGCCGGTGACAAGTGCTGCTGTTCCTGAGATTTCCACGTCGTACGATCCCCTTCGCTCACGGTGGCGGGCCGCGGCACAGGCTGCGACCTCCTAGTCGCTTGCACCATAACCGGCGGGGGACCTCATGTACCGGTGGGCGCCCGCTTCGACAGTCGGGGCTACTTGATTCCGCTGCGCGCGAATCCGGCGATGAAGTATTTCTGGAAGAACAGAAACAGCAACGCCATCGGCACGACGTTGATCAGCGCGAACGCCATCGTGGCACCGTAATCGCTGTTCGCCTGCCCTTGTAGGTACAGCAGTCCGATGGGCAACGTGAACAGCTCGTTCTCTCGCAGTGCGATCAACGGCCACGCGAAGTCGTTCCACGATTGCAGCAGGCTCATGAAGGCGAGGACGGCGATCAGCGGTCCCGACAGCGGCAGCACGACGCGTCGGAAGATCTGCCAGTGACCGGCACCGTCCAGACGCGCCGCCTCGAGCAGTTCACGCGGAATGCCGAGCATGAACTGGCGTGCGAGGAACAGCCCGAACGCCGATGCCGAACTCGGCAGGATGACCGCCCAGTACGTGCCGTACAGGCCGAGCCCGACGACGATGCGGAACAACGCCACCATGATCACCTGCACCGGCAGCACCAACGTCGCCAGCGCGATGAAGAACAACGGCGTCGAGAACCGGAACTTCAAGTGCGCGAACGCATATCCCGCGAGCAGACTCGTCACCACGGTGATGATCGTGACCACGACGGCAATGGCGATCGAATTTCCCAGCCACGTCGCGACCGGGAACGAGTCGAACACGCGGGTGACGTTCTCCCACGTCACCTGGCGTGGCCACAGCCGCAGCTCGCCGCCGCCCAGCAACTCGCCACGAGTCGAGAACGCCACGGCCAGCATCCAATACAGGGGCGCGACGGTGATCAGGCCGATGACGGCGATGATCACGGTGCGCAGCACCAGTGCGCGACGAGCGGACGCGTTTCTCGGCCCGCTCATTCGACCAGATCCTTCGTTCGGCTCGCGCGCCACTGCGCGGCGGCGAACGTGAGGGCGAACAGGAACAGCACCATCCCGATCGATGCTGCATAGCCCTGATCTCGGGTGACGAAGCCCGTCTCATAGGCGTACGTGACCAGCACCGACGTCGCCCCGCCCGGTCCGCCGCCGGTGAGAACGAAGACCAGATCGAACACCTGGAACGAGTAGATGACATTGAGCACCAGCAGGAAGAACGACGTCGGACCCAGCAGTGGCACCGTCACGTTGCGGAAGCGTTGGAATGCGTTCGCGCCGTCCAGCCGGGCCGCCTCGTACAGGTCGGGACCGAGGCCTTGAAGGCCGGCCAGGTAGATCAGCATGTTCAACCCGGTGCGCCACCACACGGTGGCGATGACGATCGACGCGAAAGCCGGCCCGGGAGAGGACTGCCAATCGATAGCAGGTAGCCCGAGGAAACCGATCAGGTTGTTGAGCACGCCCGAGTTCTGGTCGAACACCAAAATGCCGATCAGGCCGGTCGCGACGCCCGAGACCGCCATCGGCAGGATCACGAGCGATCGCCACAGCGGCCGGGCGGGTAACGCGGAATTGAGCAGTACCGCGGCGATCAGACCGAACAGCATCGACAGCGGAGTCACCAGCGCAGTGAACAGCAGCGTGTTGATCAGCGCCCGCCAGAACAACGGATCCTCCACCAGGCGTGCGTAATTGGCCGCCCCGACGAACTCGCCGGCACCGAATCCGTCGGTCTGCTGCAGGCTGACGACGAACGCGGCGACGAGGGGAACTAGCACGAAGACGGCCAACAGTGCATAGCTGGGGGCCAGAAATCCGGCGGCCGCGAATGCTTCTTTCCTGGCACCGGCGCGCTTGGTCTTCGCTCGTACTACAGCCGTCATGCGCCGGTGACCCCGGCGATGCCGCTCTGCAACGCGGAGACGGTGGCGGCGGAATCCTGGGAACCCGCGAAGGCGAGATCGAGCTGCTCCTTCAGAACCGGAATGATCGCCGACATCGACGGTGACGCCACCTGAGCTGCATCCTGCGGCTGCACCGTGGTCGCCTGCGCCGCGAAGATCGGGGCCAGCTCCGACCGGATGTCGAACTCGAGGTCGGAGTTGAGCAGGTCGGTGCGCGTCGGCAGCAGCGAGGCCGCCCTACAGAAGTTGCGCATCTGCTCCTGCTGGGTGACGAACTCGAGGAACGACGCCGCCAACTCCGGCTGCGAGGTCTGAGACGTCGCGACCAGTGCGTTGCCGCCGAAGTCGCCGCCGCCCCGGCGATCTCGTGGTGCGAAGGTGGCGGTCCAGTCGAAACTGGCCGTGGCTTCGGCGTCGGGCAATTGGAACGCACCCGACCACACCATGGCGACCGATTGCGAGAACCACGCCTCGCTGGCGTAGCTCGACGACGCGATGGTGTTGTTGGCCGGCACGTAGCCCTTCGAGAAGAACGACGACGAGAAGTCGACGGCCCTGCGCGCCTCGTCGGAGTCGATCAGTGGAGTCTTCTGGTCCTCGGCCAGGAAGGACCCGCCCGCCTGGAACAGCAGACTGAGCCAGCGGGTGACGCCGTTACCCTGCCAGTTGTAGGCCCACGGATACTTGTCGGCCGGCAGCGAGGAACGCAGCCGATCGCCGATCGACGCCAGCTCGTCCCACGTCCAGGCGTCGTCCAGATTTGTCGGGACCGAGTCGATACCGGCCTGCGACAACAGGTTTCGATTCACCAGAATCGCCGAGGTGTCGGTGTGGTGGGGCAGGCCGTAGGGGATTCCGCCGTTCTGCACGGCAGCCCACGCTGTCGGCGTGAACTGATCCCGCGTGTCCGACGCCAACAGCGGCGACAGATCCAGCAGTTGGCCGCGGCCGGCGTACGCGCCGAACGTGTAGTACGGAACGCGGAAGATGTCGGGCGGATTGCCCGCCTGGAGCTGGGCGTCGATGTTGGTGAACATCTGCTCGTACGGCACTGCGTTGAGAGTGATCGTCGACCCGGGATTGGCTGCCTCGAACGCGCTGATCGAGTCCCGGAAGCCGGCCAACTCGGCATCGGTACCCCACGTGGTGAACGTCAGCGTGCCCTCGGTCTGTTGCGACGGGCTGGACTTCACGAAGCCGCACCCCGCCAACAGCAACGGCACTGCGGCAGCACCGGATCCGATCAGAAACGAGCGACGATCGAGTGCCATTGAAGATCTCCGTTCACCGGCTGCAGCTGTACAGACCGACTGGTCCGCCGCAGAGTAGCCAGGGGAGCAGCGGTCCAAACCACCGCTCAGCGCCGGATGTGACCGGCTTCGTCGTACTCGACTCGCTGCGTACCGTCGCCCAGGTCGTCGAGCAGGATCGTCGCCGCCACGGTCCGTCCGGGAGGCAGGAGGCGGACCGTCACCGCGCCTGCTTCGGCGGCATCGAGCGCACTCGATGCAGCGGCCACGATGCGGTCTCGTGCGTCGTCGTCGAGTGCGTCCGGTGTGCGGTCGTCGAGCATCATCACGTCCACTCCGCGCGCCCGAGCCGATCTCGCAGCGAGAATGAGGTCGGGCTTCACGAGACCGCGGGCGCGCAGGGTGTCACGAAGTTCGGCTTCGAGCAGCCGGCACGCGAGGATTTCCTCGTCAGTCGGATCGGGACCATCGGCGATGCGCTGCAGCAACGGACGGGCCAACGCGTCGAGACTCGCCAGGCGGGCGTCGCGTTCCTCGAATACGGCCGCAGCCGCAGCCTGGGACGCGATACGCACCGTCGACTGCCTGCGCAGCTCGAAGATGGCCGCGGCCAACGGACGGATGGTGAAGGCGAAGAACGTCGCCATCAACAGCGGCGCGATGTTGATGGCGCTGAACGACAGCCCGTACAGAAATCCCTGACCCGTGACCACCGCCCACCCGATGGCAACGGTCATGGTCAGTGCCAGCCCGAGCCACGCGGCCAGGGTGCGACCGCGAACGCACATGAAGGTGTAGATCACCACGGACATCCCCAACGGCCAGGTCTGCAGGCTGCCCGTCAGCGGTACCGGTAACACCGCGAAGACGAACGCCGCTGCCACCGGACCCGAGACGGTCAGCAGGGCGGTCGCCCGCACGCTCAGGGGATCGCCCGCGGCACCGAGCAATACGGCGACGGCTCCGGTGAACACGAGAACCGCCGCGTATTCGGGCCACACCGAGGAGACTCCGCCCAGGGTCGCTGTCGCGCAGACCGCGCACGCGAGCACGAAGAACACTGCGACGGCGTACGCGGCTGTCGACTTCATCGACAGCAGATCCCGGATGTCTTGTCCGTTCATTGTTTCCACCTCAGTTGGACGGTGGTGCCTGCGGCGGAGGAGTGGATGTCGGCCGATCCGCCGTCGAGCTGACGCATCCTGCCTTCGATACTGACGGCGACGCCGAGTCGGTGCGGGGGTACCGAGCGTCGATCGAAGCCGATACCGTTGTCGCGAACGGTGACCTGCAACGACGACGGAGCCAGCCGGACGCTGACCGATCGGTCCGATGCCTGCGCGTGAATTCGACTGTTGCGCAGCGCCTCTGCGAGAGCTGCAGCAATGGATCTGACTAAGTCGGCTGGGTAGTCCGCCGATCGTTCGAGCTCCTCCATGTGCACGGTGAATTCGATCGACTCGTCGACCGTGGTCGCGGCGGAACGCAGCTGAGCCAGAGCCTCGTCCGCGGAGAAGCTGTGAGAGACGGCGCCGGTGGTCAGGTCGTCCAGATGTGTCAGAGCCGAGCGGGCCTGACGTGCCAGGCTTGGCGTGCGGCCATGTCGAGTCACGGCGAGCAGGGACGACATGACCTCGTCGTGGATCAGCGCGTCGAACCGTTCGCGCTCGACCTCGCGGGCGGTGGCCGCGGCTGCTCGGGCTGCGTCGTCGTGCGTCGCGGAAATGGTGGCGTCGAGAATCCGTCCGGTGCGTACCGCGGCGAGGGTTGCGGCCACGAACACCGTGCAGAACATCATCGCGAAGAATATCTCCGCGATGATGTTGCTGCGAGGAAACGGTTCTCGCACAGCCTGATTGGTGAGCTGCACGACGACGACGCTGACGGTCATGTGGACGAATGCCGGGACCGGAGGCCACACCGTGGCGGCCGCGAGCGCTGCCAGGCCGGGAAACACCGAGAGAAACGTCCCGGCCTGATCGAAAGTGGTGCCGTCCCAGGCCACCCACCACAGCAGAGCCATGATCGTGAACGTCGATGCTGCTATCGAGCCGGCAATCCTGATCGCGGCGATACTCGGATGAAAAGTCATGGCTCCGAATGCGAAACCACTGCCGAACACGACCACAGCTGTGACCGGAGTCCACCAACCGGGAACCACTTCACCGCTGCGCGCGATATCCGGGATCAACAGCAACAGGTAGATGAGATAGCCGGTGGCGACGAACCGGCCGAAGATTCTGATCAGCCGGTCGGTCGATCGATGTGCGGCGTCGGTGCCGATGACCTGCTGGTCGATGTTCATTCACCCCTCCGGAGGAGGAGTTTAAACCAAGGTCAGGCGTCTTCGCTGGTGGTCTGCTCCAACGATTCCCGCGCTGCCCTGGTGCGGGAGCGTCGAACGAACACGGCGACGACGACGGCGGACATCACGACGACCACTCCGGCGGCAATGTACGGGGCTGCGGTGCCGGGCATGAGGCCCTCGAAGAACAGGACGGCACCGAAGACGAAGAACAGGATAGCTGCGCCGTACTGAATCATGCGCTCCGGCAGGTGCTTTCCGAGAACCGCACCGACCACGATGGCAAGCGCATCGGCCGCGACCATGCCGACCGTCGAGCCGATCCACACGCCCACCCAGTCGTTGTCGGCCGCGAGGGTGACGGTAGCCAGCATCGTCTTGTCACCGAGCTCGGCCAGGAAGAACGCCGACGCGATCGCGAGGAACGCAGACTTGGTGACCCGGGAGGCTTTCGCGCCTTCGTCGTCGGACAGGGAGTCGCCGCGCAGCGTCCAGAGCCCGAAGATGACGAATGCGAGGCCGCCGACGATGGATATCGCCTCGGTGGGGATCGACACGCCGAGGAAGTGCCCGACCGCCACCGAGGCCAGGTGCACGACAGTGGTGGCCACGGTGATGCCGCCGATGACGACGTACCACTTGTAGCGCAGGGCGAACGTCATGGCCATGAGCTGGGACTTGTCACCCAGCTCGGCGACGAAAATGACAGCGAAACTCAACAACAATGCGGACAGCACAGCGGACTCCTCGGTCGTCGAACGGACCGAAGGTCTCGCCCACCGGAACTGGCCGGTTCAGGTGCCGGGTCGCTTTCGAGCAACCAGTATGTCGACACGTTGATTGGGGGCTACTCCCCTTCGCTGCAGACGACTGTAGGAGGTCGATCGTGAAATGTCCAATGCCGCAATAAGTTTGGGTTCCCGAAACCTCGTGTACGGGGAGCGGTCACGACGCGAGGAGCATCGCCAAAACTGCGGTGTCGGGATCGCTGATGGGATCGAGACCGACCCGGCTGACCATCGAGGTCACGGTGCCGTCGGACTCGGCTTCCACCCAGGCCGCCCGATGGTCGAGCCCGAGGTGAGGAAGGCCGGGGAGCAGGACGCACCCGGACGCCGCGCCCGCACACTCCGGGAGCGTGGGCGTGGTCTCCGAGGGCGGATGCAGCATCAGTAACGCAGCAGGTTGATGCGCGGCGAACCGTCCGGGTGCCAGCGCGAAATCGCCGATAACCGGACCCTCGGCGACGACCAATCCGACCGTGCCCGGCTCCGGGTCGTCGGGCAATTCCTCCCGTACACCGAACACCGTCGACGTGGCCAATATGCCCGGCATCGAGGCCACCCGCACGGCGAGGGCCAGAAACTGAGCCCATTCCTTGGTGGTGTCCGGCCAGCGGCCCGAGATCACGAATCCGCGCAGCAGACCGGCGGCATGAAACGGTGAAACACCGATGAGATTTCGCTCGTCCATCTCGATCTTTCCTCCCAGACAGGTACAGGGCGCTAGCCGGGTACACGACGTTGGGTAAAGAAGAGAATGACCCGAAAGCGGCTGGCACACAAGATGGGGAGAGTGCCAGCCGAAACGTGGCCGCCCCGCTGCGCATTGCCACCGGATACGCTCCTTCGATGAAATTCGGACGAATCGGTGGGCGGCTCGGTGTTGCGGTCGCGTCATGCCTGGTCGCCGTCGCGGTCACTGCGTGCAGTGCGGACGCGTCGAGCACCCAGGAGAACCCAGGTGACGTCCGTACCGTGCAGCACGCATTCGGTGAGACGAGCATTCCGGTGGATCCGCAGCGCGTTGCCGTGCTCGACGGGGACCGCACGATGGAAGCGGTCGTGGCTCTGGGAGTGAAGCCGGTCGCAGCAGTGAAGCCGCCGCTCACCGGTGACTATGCGCCCGTCGTACGTGCCCTTCTCGCCGACGAACCGGTGGACATCGGATCGGCCGACTCCGACATCGACATCGAGGCGCTGACGGCGGCCGGACCGGACCTGATCGTGATGCGAACGGAGGGTGAGGACAGTCGCGCGTTGTTCGACCGCGTCGCCCCGATCGCACCGACCGTCGTCGTGGACTACGCGCCGGCGTCGTGGCAGAGCACCCTCGAGCAGGTGGCGGAATTCTTCGACCAGCAGGACACGGCCGAGAACTTGTTGGCCGACTATCGGCGCACGGTGGACGAGTCGCAGGCTCGGGCACCGCGCGAGGGCAGCACGTTGACCATCGCACGGGTGCGCGCCGACTCGCTTCGATACATGACGCAGGACGGCTCGTTTCCTTACTCGGTGCTCGCCGATCTGGGCTACAGCGCCCCCGCGCAGGAGGACCGTGGGTCGGATGCGGTGCAGACCGTCGACGTGAGTCCCGAACTGATCGACGTTCTCGATGCCGACGACATCGTTCTGCTGACCGACGCCGTGACGGAAGACGCCGTGACGCAATTGCGGCAGAACCCGCTCTTCATCGGACTCGGGGCCCGGGTGACCGAACTGCCGTCCAAGGACTACCTGTTCGGCAACGTACTCACCGCGCAGGCGTTGGTGGAGACGGCGGCCGGACTCGGTGGCTGACATGCCTGCATCGGAGCGCTGGGGCGGCTGCGCCGCGGTGGCCCGAGAGAGCGACGAGTCTCTTCGCGGAACGGCGGCCAGGGCCGACGGGTGGGTGCTGATCGAACACCGAGGGCCGTGGGGCACAGAACCGTGGGGGCCCGACGGTCCGCTGGGTCGAATCGGCGTCGAACTTGCCCGTCGCTGTTCGGCGGCGCGTGTACGTCCCCAACTCGTGCGCGACACTCGGCTGCCGCGGAATTCGACCGATGTGCGGCGAGTCTTCCTCGTGCATTCGGGCCGTTCGGGTCCGTGGGCCGAGCAGTACACGGTCGACGCGGTCGAGCAGGTGCTCGAGCTGCCGTTGGAAGCCGCTTCGGGCGGTACCCCACCCGGCCTGGGGATATCTGTCGAGCAGCCGCTGTACCTGGTGTGTACGCACGGGAAGAAAGATCCGTGCTGCGAGGTGTTGGGTCGTCCGGTGGCGACCGCTCTGAGTCGACCCGACGGACGGGTGTGGGAATCGACGCACCTCGGTGGGGACCGGTATGCGGCGGGAATGGTGGCGCTGCCGGAGGGCAGCTACTACGGCAACCTCACTCCGGCGAATGCTCGGGCCGTGGTGGACGGTCACGACCGTGGGCAGTTGTCTCTGCAGCACTACCGGGGTCGGTGCACCGACGACACGGCGGTCCAGATTGCCGAACACGCAGTACGTACCGAGTACGGACTCACCGGAATCCACGACGCGCGTCCGACCGCGGCCACCGCGTCGGACAGCGGGATGGACGTCGTCGTTGCAACGACGACGGGCTCGGTGCAGGTGCGCGTGACTCCGAACCCCGAGGCTCCGCGCAGAACGACGTGCCGCTCCGAGGCTCTTGCGACGCCCGACCACGGAATCACCTCGATCCGACCGATCTCGGCAACCGAACGGGTATGACTTCGAAAAGCGACAGGGCCACCGCATCCGTTGCGGTGGCCCTGTCGGCCAGTGCTCGACTGTCGGCACTCCGGCGAAACTACGGGAAGATCAGACCCGGGGTCTTCGACGTCGCGGCCTCGAAACGAGCCTGGACGTCGGCCCAGTTGACGACGTTCCAGAACGCCTTCACGTAGTCGGCCTTGACGTTCTTGTACTGCAGGTAGAAGGCGTGCTCCCACATGTCGACCTGGAGCAGCGGGATGATGCCCAGCGGCACGTTGGCCTGCTGATCGTAGAGCTGGAAGGTGAGCAGCTTCTTGCCCAGCGAGTCGTAACCCAGAACGGCCCAGCCGGAGCCCTGCAGGCCGTTGGCCGCAGCGGTGAACTGTGCGCGGAACTTGTCGAACGAACCGAACTGGTCGTCGATCGCGGCACCGAGCTCACCCTCGGGCTTGTCGCCACCGTTCGGCGAGAGGTTCTTCCACCAGATGGAGTGGTTGACGTGGCCACCGAGGTGGAACGCCAGGTTCTTCTCGTGCAGGAAGATGGATGCATGGTCGTCGTTCTCGCGCGCTGCGGCGAGCTTTTCGAGGGCGGTGTTCGCGCCTGCGACGTAGGTGGCGTGGTGCTTGGAATGGTGAAGCTCGTTGATCTCGCCCGAGATGTGCGGCTCGAGGGCGGAGTAATCGAAATCAAGGTCGGGCAAGGTGTACTCGGACACGTGGTTCCCTTCTCTAACGACGCCGTACCCATCATGTGATGCGGGCACGTTCGTCCTACTGCGGATCATTCGTAGGGTTCAACCCAATCTCATTCCTACCCCCAGTGCAACAGTTGTAACCGAGATGCTTTTCCCGGAATAAATTCGTGTGAACGAGACAGCCGAATTCTCGGCTGTGAATTCGCATCGAATATCACGAAACAGTTGCGGAGCGGCTGCGGATTGGTCCGAAAGGTGAACGGAACCTAAACTCGCGGGTGTGAGTGGGGACCGGCCGAGCCAGAATGCGGTCGACGAGTCCGTCGCCGCTCGGCCCTTCGCGGCACCCCGAGTGCAGATGGACGGTGCCGACCTCCTCCGCGCCATCGCAGCCCTCGCCGTCCTCTACTCCCACATCTCGTTTTGGGTGATCGACGACCTGGGCGAATCCTGGTGGTTCCTCGACGCCTCCGCGGCCGTCCTGAATGGAATGCTGGGCCTGACCCTGCATCTGTCTCTCGTCGGAGTAGGCATCTTCATGCTTCTCACCGGCCTGTTGGTGACCAGATCCGCCATGAGGCAAACCCGTCGGGACTTCATGGTGGCCCGGCTCGCACGCCTTGTACCCGCCTTCTGGTTCACGCTCGTGCTCGTACTGCTGATAGGAGCCGCCGAAAACAACGGCGACATCGGTATCGGCATCGTCGACGCGGCGTTGAATTTCGTTCTGGGCGGATTCTTCCTGACCCCACAGGTGCTGGTGCTCGGCGTGACGTGGACCCTCGTCGTGCAGGCAGTCTTCTACCTCTACTGCACTGCGATGCGATCGGTGCTGCGCAGCGCCCCGTTCCTGGTACCCCTCGTCGGAGCGGTCCTGTGTGTGTCGATCCTGCTGTACAACCTCACCGTCCCCGAGGGCTGGGCCGTACCCTTCCTGACCCGGGTCGCGGCGATACTTCCCACCTTGTTCCTCGGCCAGATCATCTATCTGGCCTGGGCCCGGCTGGTGGCGTGGCGATGGGTGGTCCTCGCCGTGCTCGCACAGGTGGAAGTGGTCCGACTCGCCATCCACGCCGACGCATTCTGGATGGGCTACCGATACCTGTGGACGCTGTTCGTCATCACCGTGGCCGTCGTCCTGCTGGCCCGATACAGCGGGTCGATCACCCGCTGGCCCCTGGTCCACTGGCTCGGCACCCGTAGCTACGCCATCTACCTGCTGCACACGCTCGTGCTGTACCGCACCTACAACATGGTCCAGCCGAGCCTCGGAACCTCGGCGGCAGTCCTCGTGTTCCTCGCCATCACCGCCGTCCTGGCAGAGATCACCTACCGCTGGATCGAACTACCCGCGGCACGACACATCAGTGCGACATACGCACGCCTACGCGCCCGATCCACCGCCTGACCGAGGCCCCCTGGGTACTCAATGTGACATTTGGTGGCCTTTTCGGGGGTCGATGTCACATTTGGTGGACCTCGGTGGGTGGACTCGGGCGGGCGCGATCGGCGGGGTCAGAGCTGCGGGGTCAGAGCTGCGGGAGAACCTCGGAGGCGACGAGTTCGAGGTGATCGAGATCGGTGAGGTCCATGGTCTGCAGGTACACGCGGGTGGCACCGACCGCTCCGAAGCTGCCGATTTTGTCGACCAGTTCGGCGGGGCTGCCGGCGGCACCGTTCTCGCGTAGCTCCGATACCTCGCGGCCGATGGCGGCGGCGCGTCGGGCAATTTCTTCTTCGGTGCGGCCGCAGCACAGGACGAGGGCGTTGGAGTAGACGAGGGAATCGGGGTCGCGGTCGGCGGCGGTGCAGGCAGCGCGGACGCGGCCGAACTGGGTCTCGGTGTCGGCTAGCGAGGCGAAGGGAATGTTGAACTCGTCGGCGTACTTCGCGGCGAGGGCGGGGGTGCGCTTCTTGCCGCCACCGCCGATGACGATGGGCGGGTGCGGAGTCTGCACCGGCTTGGGGAGCGCCGGGGAGTCCGTGACGGGGTAATGCGTGCCGGCGTGCGAGAACGTGTCGCCCACCGGGGTGTCCCAGAGTCCGGTGATGACGGCGAGTTGCTCCTCCAGCCGGTCGAAGCGCTCGCCGAGCGCCGGGAAGGGGATTCCGTAGGCCTTGTGCTCGTCCTCGAACCAGCCGGCACCGAGGCCGAGGTCCACGCGGCCACCGCTCATGGCGTCGACCTGCGCGACGCTGATGGCGAGTGGTCCCGGGTATCGGAAGGTGGCCGACGTGACGAGGGTGCCGAGCCGAATGGTCGACGTCTCGCGGGCCAGGCCGGCCAGGGTGATCCATGCGTCGGTGGGGCCCGGGCCGCCGTCACCGCTCATTGCGAGGTAGTGGTCGGAGCGGAAGAACGCGCCGTAGCCGAATTCCTCGGCTGCCTTCGCGACACGAAGGAGGTCGTCGTAGGTGGCACCTTGTTGCGGTTCGGTGAAGACGCGTAGCTCTGTCGAAGTCATGTTCGCCAGCCTAAACAGCGGGTCCACAGGACCGCAGACGGTCGCTGTGTCAAATCACCATCGATCCACAGCCTGCGTTGGTATTCAGTACACCGCGGGACCGACTCGACGCTCTGACCTGTGGATAGAAACCGGAACAGCCCCCGATTCTGTGCATCAACCTGTGGATACTGTGGATAACTTCTGAGGCTCGAGTGACGTAGGTCATAGTGGGTGCGCGCTTCGGTCGTCGGGACACGGGTGGCAGCCCCGCGTGACGCCGTGACAAGATCGAGGTGTGTCTCACCCCGAGCAGTCGCCCGCCGTCACCGTCGACCGACTCCCGATGCCGTTCCCGAAAACGGCGCTGCTGCTCGACGTGCGCGAGGACGACGAGTGGCAGGCGGGACACGCACCCGACGCCGTCCACATCCCGATGGGCGACATTCCGTCCCGTGCCGGCGAGATCGACAACCAATCCGAGGTCTACGTCGTATGCAAAGTCGGCGGACGGTCGGCTCGCGTCGTCGAGTACCTGAATCGGGTGGGATTCGATGCGATCAACGTCGACGGTGGGATGCTCGCCTGGCAGGCCGCAGGTCGACCGATCGAGCGCGACGACGACTCCCGCGAACCGAGCATCATCTAGATGACGGCTCCGCGGGGACGCGCGCAGGCGTTCCAGGTCTGTGCCCGCTGCAGCACTCGCTGGGCGGTCGGTGCACGGCCGGGCACGTGGTGCCCCCGCTGCCACGGCGTCCTGCTCTCTCCGGTGTCGAACCAGGCGCCTGCTCAGGGCCGACGAAACTTCCGCTGGGTAGCCCGCCCGGCGCCCTCTCCGACGCGGGCCGCACGCCCGGCCGGATCCACGACCCCGACCCCGACGCCGCACTACGACTCGACGCCCACCTGGGGGTTGCGTGACATCCCGCGCGACCCCGAGGGGAATCGCTACGTCGGTCGCGTCGAGCGGTACGCCGCGAATGCGCAGAACCTGGTCATCGTCACCGCGATGTTGCTGGCGCTCGCCGCATTCGCCGAGGCGTTCCGGTACGGCATCCTGTTGTACAACCGCGTGCGACTGGTCTCACCGATCACGTTGGCCGTGTCCGACGCGTTGGTGTATTTCGCCCAGGTCGGTGCGCTCGTCATCGGGTTGGCAGCGCTGATTGCCTCGTCCTGCTGGTTGATCCAGCAACGCCGACTGGCCTTCGCTGCGGCCGGCTCCACGGAGCCGCGGTCGGTGCGGTGGATGCTGCTGCTGTCGATGCTTCCAGTGGTCCGCATCGTGATGCCAGGGGTCTACCTCACCGAGGTCGTCCGTCTGCGGGGCGCTGCCGATGCAGATCTGCACCGTGAGCTGACGCTGGTTCGCATCTGGTGGGCCGTCTGGGCCGCGAGCAACGCGCTGGTGATCGTTCAACTGCTGTGGACTTTCCGCGATTCCCTCCAGGCCCGCGCCGACGGAGTTCTGCTGTCGGCATTCGTGGCAGTGGTGGCCGCCGTCTCGGCCGTACTGACCCTGGCGGTGATGCGCCGACTCGAAGGCCGCACGCTGCGCGGCTCCGCTGTGTCGCGTCCGACTCGCTGGGTAATCGCCACCGACACTGCGCCGAAGCCGAAGCAGCAGCCCGACACCGAGAAAGCCGACACCGATCGGAAGGAACCCGAGGCGGTGACGGCGTCGTGAGTCCCGACCGGCGTGGGCCGTTGGTCGTCGCGCATCGAGGTGCGTCGTCGGCCAAGAAGGAACACACCCTCGCGGCGTACGACCTCGCGCTGCGCGAGGGCGCGGACGGGGTCGAATGCGATGTGCGGCTCACCAAGGACGGCCACATCGTGTGCGTGCACGATCGCCGCGTCGATCGGACCTCGAACGGCACCGGCATCGTCAGCGAGATGGACTTCGCCGATCTCGCCCGACTGAACTACGGCGACGCCGACGAACCCGCCGAACTCCTGACGCTGCACGACCTGATCTCGCTCGTCCTCGATTGGACCAGCAAGCCGGTCAAACTCTTCATTGAAACCAAGCATCCCGTGCGGTACGGCTCGCTGATCGAGAGCAAGGTGCTCGCCGAGCTGCACACGTTCGGCATCGGCGCGCCTGCCTCGGCCGACCACTCGCGGGCCGTCATCATGTCGTTCGCGCCGTCGGCCGTCTGGCGAGTACGACGGTCGGCTCCCATGCTTCCGACGGTGCTGCTGGGAGACAGCTCGCACTACCTCGGTGGGGGAGCGGCGACGACCGTCGGTGCCACCGCGGTCGGGCCATCCATACGGGCTCTGCGCGAGCACCCGGCCATCATCGACCGCGCAGCCGCGTCGGGCCGGGCCAGTTACGTGTGGACTGTCGACGAAGAAGAGGACGTGGACCTGTGCCGCGAGCTCGGCGTCGGGTGGATCGCCACCAACCACCCCGGTCGAACGCGAGCCTGGCTCGAATCGAAGAACGTGTAGGTTTTCTGGCGTGGGTAAGAGCAAAAGAAACAGTGGACCTAAGCAGGACAGCAATCGAGCAGCGAAGCTGGCGCAGCGCGAGGCCGAGCGCGCGAGCATCGAATCGTCGTCGACTCGCCCGTTCGAGGGTCTCGCCGCCGAATGCGACCTGGTAGCGCTGCGCGAGTTCGTCCCGTCGGCGACGGCAACCGCGCCGATCACAGTGGACGGTCGCACCATCACGCTGGCAACAGTGCTGCCCGGTGCCGTCGCGGCACTGGTGCGCGAAGAAGCGGATACCGTCGAGGGATTCGTCGGCCTTCAGGTACAGACGCAGTCGAAAGACGTTGCAGCAGATATCAGTAGCGCACTCGGCTGGGTGTCCACCGCCCCCGCGGGCGAGTCGCTCGAAGCCGCGAAGATCACCGACAGCACCCCCGCGCTGACCGATGTGCTCGACGCCTCCGCGCTGCTCGAGATCACCGTCCATCAGGACTTCAACTGGTGGATCCCCGAAAGTGCCACTCCCGCAGCCGATGTGACTGCCACCGTGGAGCGTGCGAACCAGGCGATCATGCCCTCGGCGCGGATCGAGGCCGACGGCGTCGTTGCTGCCTGGTGGGTGGATGCAGGCGACAAGGCGCACATCCGGTGGGTTCGTCCGGAGAGCGAGGACGACGTGATGCTCGCCCTCGCGCGTCTGCACGCTGCGGGTGATCTCAACTTGGGTGAGGGCTCGCGCTACGCCGGTTCGTTCCGGACGCATGGGGTGCTGGTGCCGGTGTTCGATCTCGATCCCGAGATGCACCCCACCGAATGGGCAGCGCCCACAAAGGAATTCGGAGACAAGCTGAACGAGGCGCTGGCCGTCGATGCACCGCTCACGGCGGCGCAGTTGCGCTCACGCGACGGCCTGCGTGGACGCCAGGTCACTCTGCGCTAGAAACGCGAGCCGGGTGGCCGCCCGAACATGTGCCGCTTGTTCGTCCGGCCACCCGTATGAGCGCGAGGGTTCGCGCGTTACTCGTGTTGCGTTGCTGCGGTGCGGATCAGAGCGATCCACCGGCAACCGTGGGGGCACCTGCGTCGGCGACCACGCTGGTGTTCATCTCACGGGCGACGAACTGCTCGAGATCGAACAGGTTGTGGCCTGCGCGATCGGCGATGTTGAGCAGAGTCTTCATGCTGGCAACTTCCTCCACCTGCTCCTTGAGGAACCACTGCATGAACTGCTCGCCGAGGTAGTCGCCCTCCTCGCGGGCGGTGCTCGCCAGCGCGATGATCTGCTCGGTGACGGTCTCCTCCTGCGCCAGCGCCAGTGCGATGGCCTCACGGGGATCGGTGAAGACGGACTTCGACGCGTCGACGCCGGTCAGCTCGACCGTGATGTCGCGATCGAGGAAGTACTGCACGATCATCATCGCGTGGTTGCGCTCTTCGACCGACTGCGCGTAGAAGTGCTGCGCCAGCTGCGGCAGGTCGACATTGGCGAAGTAGACCGCGGTGGCGATGTACTGCTGCGAGGCGTTGAACTCGTTGCGAATCTGGTCGCGAAGAAGTGCGTGGAACTTGGTGTGGCTGGTTTCCTTGATGTCTGCGCTCATGCGAAGGACAATATGCCTGGTCAGAGGGCACTGTCATCCAAGTCGAACCTTATTGAGGCGAACGTGGCCTAATACAGTCGATCCTAAATGTCCGCTCTGAGCAGGGCTCACGCTACGCTCGCCCGGCCTCTTTCGGGGCGTTGGTGGCACGGATCACCGAAGCGCCGATCTCGCGAGCGACGTACTGCTCGATGTCGAACAAGTTCGAGTCGGCCCGGCGGACGATATTGAGCAGGCTCTGCATCGCCGCGACCTCCTCGACCTGCTCGGTGAGGAACCAGTGAGTGAACTGCTCGCCGATGTAGTCGCCCTCGGCCCGGGCAGCACCCGCCAGCGCAGTGATCTTCTCGGTCACCGCCGACTCCTGCGCCAGCGCCAGTTCCACCGGTTCGACGACCGAATGGAATGCCGTCACCACGTCGTCGATGCCCGACGCGTCGACCTCGAGTCGATTGTCGATGAGGAAACGGATCATCATCATGGCGTGCCGACGCTCCTCGGCGGACTGGGCGTAGAAGCGCGTGGCCAACTGCGGTAGATCGTTTCGGTCGAACCACACCGCGATCGCGACGTACTGCTGCGATGCGGTGAACTCATGCCGTACCTGAGCGCGCAGCAGGTCGTGGAACAACGTACCGGGTGTGGCGGTGGGCTGGGCGGACGGCGATGTCATGGTCCACAACCTACCGTCCGGCCGTGGGGAATTCGTGTCCGTCAGGGGCCGCCGGTCAGCAGTTCCGGCGGAATCTCGCGATCCTGCGCGATGGCGTCGAAGAATGCAGGCGCGCGAGTGTCGTCCCACAGCAGCACGTTTCCGACGTCGGAGTCCTGGAATCCGCCGACCGGCACCGTCGTGGTCACCGGACCTCCGCGCATCGCCCAGGCCAGTGCTGCGAGGTTCCATATGTGATCTCCCTCGTCGACGCTCAACGACGACGCGGTATCGGACACCAGCGGCCACAACCGCAGTGGGTTGAGGAAAGTCGAAGCGCTGGTTGCCTTCTCGAGGAGGGCGGACATGAACGCGCGCTGATTGTTCATCCGGTCGATATCGGCCAACGCCGTCGCGCGGGATCGGACGAACCCGAGCGCCTCTGCTCCGGTGAGTTCCTGACAGCCGGCGGCAATGTTGATGCCCGCCAACGGATCGTCGATCGCATTCTGTACGCACACGTCGACCCCGCCGACGGCGTCGACGATCCCGGCGAAGCCGCCGAATCCGATCTCGGCGTAGTGATCGATGTGCACACCGGTTGCACCCTCGACCGTCTGCACCAGCAGTGGCGGCCCGCCGAATGCGAAGGCCGCGTTGAGCTTGTCCTGGCCGTTGCCGGGAATCGACACGTACGAATCGCGCGGCAGGCTGACCATCGTGGGCGCGCCGCTGCCCTCGGGGATGTGAATCAGAATGATCGTGTCGGTGCGGCTCGGGCCCACCTCGCCGCCCGTCGCCAGTGCGGCTTCCTGCTCGGGCGTCAGGCCGGCTCGTGAATCCGATCCGACGAGAAGCCAGTTGGTGCCCGGGGTGTCGCCGATGCGTCCGGGGTACGAGGTGAGGGCGTCGACTCGCGTCAGCGAGCTGTCGACGTAGTAGACGACGCCGCCGATTCCCAGCACGAGCACCAGCAACACGATGAGGAAGCGTCGACCCCAGTGTCTCCTCTTGCGCGGCTTCGCGACCCTCGGTGGCCGTGAATCACGTTGTGGCCGTGCCGGTTCCGGTCGTCGCAGCGCCCGCTGTGCAGGTGCGGCCGGTTGCCTGCGTTCCTCGGTGAACGGCTCGGGTTGCTGACGCGGTGCATAGCCGGTGCGACCCCGATCGTCGTTCTGCGCGCGTGGGTACTGCCGCGTCGAATTCGGCGGGGTCGACTGTGCTGGAAACGACTGCGCCGATCGGGGTTCGGGTGCCTGCGACCATGCCTGCTGCGGGGGCACGGGAGGGCCCTGACGCGACGGCGGCCGCGGTGAGGCGGGACGGCCGTCGCGTCTGATGAACTCCGTGCCCTCCGGTGCCGGCCACTGTGGCTGACCCGGCCGGTACCCCCGTGGTGGCGGCGGCTGCTGGCCGGGCGGTCGGCGGTTCGGGCCCTGCCCGGGCTCCGGACCGGGCGGCTGCTGACGAGGTCGTGGCCGATCGGGCGGCTGCTGCGGGGGTGGACCTGCGGCGCGACCCGGTTGCGGCGCTCGACCCGGTTGGGGAGCCGGGTCCGGCCGACGGTGTCGACTCGGCGTCGATCGGTCCGGTGGCGTGCGCCGGTCTGGCGCGCCGTGCCGTCCGTAGCGATCGTCGTCGTTCACGGGTCGACTGTAACCGTCGCCGCGCATACAGCGGCCTTCCTCGGCGACCGATTCACGGGAGCCACGACAGATGTTCGCGCAGGAGGGCGTAGCCGACGAAGGCGACGATGTCGATCAGAGCGTGCGCGATCAGCAGTGGCCAGAGCCTGCCGGTGCGCTGCCAGTAGCGGCCGAACACCAGACCCATCAGGAAGTTTCCGACACCGCCGCCCACGCCTTGATAGAAGTGGTAGCTCCCGCGCAGCAGCGACGAGCACAGCAGGGACGCGTTTTCACTGAGCCCGAGCCTGCGCAGCCGGGAGATCAGGTACGCCACGACGATGATCTCCTCGGCACCGGAATTGGCCAACGCGTACAGAATCAATGCCGGAACGCGCCACCAGTGGTCGTCGAGGGCACTGGGAACGACGTTCAGATTGAAGCCGAGGGCGTTGCCCACGAGATACAGCGCCAGGCCGGGCAGCCCGATCAGTGCGGCCAGTCCGACGCCGTGGCCGAGGTCGATCTTCAGCCGCGGCCTGCCCAGTCCGATCGCTCGGGGTGCCAGGTCGGCTCGCCACAGCAGGTACAACCCCAGGGCGCCCCAGGCGCACAGACGCAGAATGCTGAGCAGCTGGAACAGCAGATCGATCACACTGAAGCTCGACCGCGACGAGTTCAGCGCCACGGTCTGATCGGAGAGGGCGGCGGTCTGCAACGCGTCCTCGATGAGCGAGAGGATGCTGCTCATACCGCTCAGGCCGAACGTCACCAGCAGGACGATCGCGATCTCGACCTTGATGGTGGTGCGTTCGCGGGCATCGGGCGGGGGAGCGGCGCTCGCAGGCGGCGGTGGCGTCAACCAGCTCTTGAAGTCGATCACCGCACGAGTCTGCCCTGTTTCGTGAGATCGGGTGTCAGCCGCGGGCGCGTAGCCCGTTCAGAAACGGGCAGCCGGCGAGCACGCGGAGTGCGCGACTGAGCGCGAGGACGTCCCCGGCGGGCTCGGCGAATCCCAGCCGGACGTCGTTGTCGCCGCATTCGCTCTCGATCCGCAGCCGAATGCCGTAGCGATCGATGCCGAGCGGCCGGATTCGGCCCTGTCGCAGCGACGGCGGGAGGCGTCGGGCCAATTGGGCGAGCAGGTCCGGGTGGTCGGAGTCGAGGTGCTCGAGCCAGCTGGTCTCCATCTCCCAGAAGGGATCGGGTTCGGCCGCCAGCAGCGTGTCGATGTCGACCGGCTCGGCTCCCGTGCTGTCTGCGACCACGGCGGAGGTGACGATCAGCCGCATCAGCGAGGTGGTGTGGCCGACGTCGAGCAGGGCCGGGTGCGGATGTTCGGCGGCTACCGCTCCGGCCATGGGCCGCATCAGCGATTCCGGGACCGGGCGCAGATCTCCGCGAAGCCACACCAGCGATCGCACCGGTTCACGCAGGGCGAGTGGCGCGTGATCGGTGAGTTCGAGGACGGCAGGTACTCCGGCACGGGAGGATTGCCACGCGACCGCGCCGTCGAGGGAGTCGGTGCGGACGGCGAGGATCATCTCGCCGTTGGGTCGCAGGTGGTGCAGGGACGTGATCACCGGGTCGCTGCCGTCGATGGCCAGGGCAGCGCCCTCGGCGCGCATGCACGCACTGCGCACGCGCTCGGCGGTGGACGGTCCGGTGGTGGTGGTTGCGCCGAGCATGGGCTCCTCCGATGCGTTCGGTACCTGCGTTGGTCCAGTAGGTGAGGCAAACCTAAGTTATGCGTCCCTAAGTTATACCGGTGTGGCGGGGATCGCAAGGCCGTGCCGGGACTACCGTGAGGGGGTGCCGATTCCGTTGACCCTCGGTGTGCCCCACCGACCCGACCCGAACGCTCTCGTCCACGCACTTCTTCAACCGGTGTGTTCCGACGGCGACTCGCTGGCCGCGGCCCCCCGTGGTGCCGAATACGGACCACCCGTCGTGCGGGCGTCGACGCTGCTCGCACTGCCCGACGTCGAGAACTTCGGTCGCATCGTGGTACACCTCGACCTCGATCCCGACGAGCTCCGTGCGGGTCGGACCGGCGGCTACGAGGCCGTCCGCTTCACGGTGGACGCCTCTGCCGAGCATCTCGCCGATGCCCTCGCGCTGCGATTGCCCTCGCCGCTCGTCGTCTTCCCGATGTTCGACGCGATCGACGTGGCCGAGACCGCGGAGGCCGTCGTCCTCGCTCATCGGACCCCGGGCATCGGCGTCGCCGACACTCCGCGGCGCATCGCCGACGTGCTCGCGGTGGTCTCGCACGCCGATGTGGGTCTGGTCGCCCGCGCGGACTCCGGCGACGAGGTGCTCTCGATCCTCGCTGCGACGGTGGCGTCGTTGCGCGGGGACGACATCGCCGCTGCCCTTGCCGCTCCGAACGTCGCCGCACTGCGAGCGCTGATCCCCGAGGCCGCCGAGGCGGTGCGCGAGGTACTGCTCGGAATCGAGATCGTCGACGCCGCCCGCGCTCGCGCGCGACTCGTCGACGTCGGTTTGATCGCTTCGTCGACGTCGACAACGTAACCTCGAGGCGTGCCTCGCATCGCTTACTTCGGCCCATCGGGAACGTTCACGGAGATGGCGCTGGCGCAGTTCGAAACGCTCGGAACCTTCGGTGCAGTCGGTCTGAACGGGGCGGTCGAGCGGGTATCGGCGTCTAACCCGCCTGCAGCGCTCGAGGCCGTGCGCTCGGGTGCGGCCGACGCGGCCGTGGTCCCCATCGAAAGCTCCATCGAGGGTGCCGTTCCACCGACGCTCGACGCGTTGTCGGAAGGTCGCCGGTTGCAGATCGTCGCCGAGACCGAGATCGAGGTGGCGTTCACCATTCTCGGCGGCCCCGGCGTCACCCTCGACTCGGCTCGCACCGTCAGTGCCTACCCCATCGCACTCAATCAAGTGCGTCAGTGGCTGCAGACCGCCATGCCCGACGCCGTGGTGCAGTCTGCGTCCTCCAATGCCGGTGCAGCAGAGGATGTTGCCGCCGGAATGGTCGATGCTGCGGTGTCGACGCGGCTTGCCGGTGAGCGCCTGAAGTTGCCGCAGTTGGCCGACGGGATCATCGACGTCGAAGGTGCGCGGACTCGCTTCGTGCTGGTGACCACACCGCAACCAGTGCCCGCGCGTACCGGTTCCGACCGCACGTCGGTGGTGCTGGAGCCGCCGAACGACCCGGGCACACTGCCGGCAGCGTTGGCAGAGTTCGGAATTCGCAACATCGACCTGACCTTCATCGAATCACGGCCCACCCGTTCACGATTCGGGACCTACAGGTTCTTCGTCGATTGCGCCGGGCACATCGACGATCCACTCGTCGCGGAGACGTTGGCCGCCTTCCATCGCAAGATGCCACTGCGCTTTCTCGGATCTTGGCCCACCGCAACGGGAACGGGTGGATCGGTGCCGCCGCCGATCGACGAACACGTGCAGTGGGTCGCCGAGATTCGTGCCGGACGCGGTGATCTGTGATGGGCAAGCTCATTCTCGTTCGGCACGGCCAGACGAAGGCCAACGTCGCGAAGGTATTGGACACCGCACCGCCAGGAGCCGAGCTGACCGAACTGGGCCACCAGCAGGCGGAGGCCTATGCGCAGACCTGGGTCGGCCGCCCGCCGGCGATGTTGGTGTCCTCGGTTGCGTTGCGCGCCAAGCAGACTGCCGGCTACATCGAGCGAGCGACCGGAGTCCCCCTCGTAGTGACCGAGGGAATCCAGGAGACGTTCGCCGGCGAGCTGGAGGACCGCGACGACCAGGACGCGCACCGGGCGTTCACCGAGATCTTCGGTCGCTGGCACGCCGGCGATCTGGCGGCGACGGTGCCCGGAGGCGACAGCGGACATTCGGTGTTGGAGCGATACGTCCCGGTGCTCGACGGTCTCCGGGCGCAGTATCTGGGTGACGACACGGGAGGCGACGTCGTCGTCGTCAGCCACGGTGCCGCGATCCGATTGGTCGCGGCGGTACTGGCCGGTGTCGACGGCACGTTCGCGGCCGACAACCATCTCGACAACACCCACACCGTCGAGCTGCTCCCGCTGCCGAGCGGAGGGTGGGCGTGCGGCAGGTGGGGCACGATCCTGCCGCCGTTCGAGGGCAAGGGCAGTGACAACGCGGACAACCCGATCAGCTAGCGAGCAGATCCTGCGCCGAAGCGATCAGCTCGGCCACGGCCGCGGTCACTCTGCGATCCGTTGCGCCGGTCAGCGAGCTCCACGACGTGCCGTCGGCGGCGAGGGTGGAGGTGGCGACGATGCGTCCGGCTCGGGTGTCGAACAGAGCGACGGGTCTACCCGCCACGAGCCGGCTGCCGTGCCTGCGGGCGACGGCGGTGATCTCGGTTCTGCCGGCGCAGGTGGCCATCGCCGACGCCAGTGCCGACGCGCGGTCGCCCACTATTCCGATGCCGCGTAGCCGAGACGCTGTGGCTGCGACGTCGGACGGTGCCGCATCGAGCGCCTCGGCGAGTAGATCTGTGGGCGCGTTGATGCTGCCCAGGTCGAACGTGGCGGCCGAGCCGATCGACATCGCGAGGTCTCGGGCCGGGTCGCCGTGGACGACACGGATGGTGACCACGTCGTCCTGCCGCAGTGCCGACACGGTGATCCAGTCGTCGGACGCGACGCAAATCCGCGTGCTGGGAGCGGGCGCGCCGCTCTCGACGTCGAACACGCGGGCCGAGATGTACCAGCGTGGTTGTTCGAGGACCCGCAGCCAGCGCCGAACATCGTCGTGAACGCGGCCCCCGGCCAGCAGCCCGGCCGACTCGAGAGCGCAGCGGCCACGTTCGAGCGCGGAGTCCCTCGCGGCGGCGTCGTCGAAGCGCGGGAACACGTCCAGGACGACAGGAAGTTCGGCGATCGACAGCTCGTCGACCAGGAAATCCATCGCGTCCGTGCCGAGTGAGGCGCTCGGCACCGTGTGGCCCACCGGCACGGTTCCCAAGTCGATCAACGGCCGTTTCCGCTGGTATCGGGTGCAGGAAGGGGCGGATCCGCGCCGAGGACGGACGGTGCGACGGTGCGGCCGTCCGCGAAGTGCTCGAACTGCTTGAGGTAGTCCGGGGTCTCGTGCTCGTCGTCCTCGGCCTGCCCGCGCGTGCCGGAGGCCGGAGCGCCGGCCGCGCCCGTCCCGCGCTGAGCGAGGCCGCCATCGGTCGATGCCGGTGCGCCGAACGAAGTGGCTCCGCCCTGGCCCGCAGCTGCAGGCATCGAGCCGCCACCCGCGGGACCCAACGCGGAACCGAGCATTCCGGCACCGCCGCCGAATCCGCCGGCTCCACCTGCGCCGCCGAACGACACCGGACGCGTCGACGCCGGGCCGACGGCAGGAGATGCCGACCCACCGGGTGCGAAGCCGCCGCCCGTTCCGGCACCACCGGACAGTGCACTTCCTCCGATGTTCGATGCGGCGGTGGCGACGGTGGACACGCCGGTACTGGCGATGGAGGTGGCAGCGCTACCGATCTGACCGGCCGCCGCGGCCACACCGGGGTTCTGAGTTGCGGCCATCAGACCGCCGATCGCGGCCTGAACTGGCGAGGTCATCACGGCGTTGGCGAACTTTCCGAGGCCGCTGCCGGAATCGGACACGATGGCGGGCGGATGATCGAAGGTGGTCTTGACGATGCGGTGCGAGTTGACCAGCTCGAAGCCCTCCATCACCAGGGCCGCTCGGATGTCGAGCAACCGGTCTGCCACCTCGGCTGCCTCGTAGCTGCCGTTCAGTGCGCCGCCCGTGGACGCAGCGGTGACCTTGGCGGCCTGCACGACGCCGATTTCCACCAGCGACGGCATGGTTGCCAGGGCTACGCCGTAGGTGGTCCCGGCGGCGGGGGCCTCGACCGAGAGCGCGGCCGCTTTCAATGCCGTTGTGCCGGTCCACGTTGCGAAACGTGCGAGTGCGGCCTGGGCGAGCAGTGCCGACTCACCCTCCCAGCCCGCGGTCAGGGCCGCAGTGACAGCGGCGATGCTCGCCGATGCCTCGGTGAACGCCGCGGCAACCGAACCCCATGCTCCGCCGGCGACGTGCAACGGCACCGGTCCCGGCCCGAGCAATCGCGTCGAATTTCCCGTCGCCGTGCGTGGCAGCCACACCACACCTGTCACTCCGAGCGTCATCCCTCAGCCCCCCATGATGTTCGAGCCCTGCATCCAATTTTTGCTGCGGTCGAGTTCGGCGCGTCAGATGCCGGGTAGGCCGGGCAGGCCCCCGGCCGTGTCGTCGTCGGTGGCCACGTAGTCCGCGGCTTGCTTCCGCAGTTCCTCGGCCGCTCGATGTAGTTCCGAAATACCCTGTGCTGCAGCCGGCCCGAAGGTGTCAGCCGCGGTGCCGAAGAACCGTTCGGTGAGCAGAGAGACCTCGTCGGTGCCCGGCGGTAGTGGCCGCACGGGGATCGCCGTCGCGGTGACGGCGGCCTGCAACCTGGCGGCGACCGCATCGAGCTCCGAAGCAGCGAGCTGCAGTGCCACCGGATCCACCTTGATGACGGTCATGAGCCACGCCCCCTGATCGAAGAACTTTGCGCTGTCGGTAGGTAGGACGCCGCCGTGTTCGGTTTGGTTCCCTCGACGCGAGAAAAACTCAGACGAACTTCTGGGCCACCGAGCCGACGGTCCACACGCCGCCTCGACGACCGAGTGCGGTGAGTGTGAGCGGGAAGACGTCGATCCGCCAGAACGAGGACACCGGGGCCTCCAACACCACGATCACCACGGCTCGGACGACGGCAGGAGAGGTCACTGCCAGGGTCCGTCCGGGCGTCGAGCCGACGATGCTCAGCCACGTCTCGACGCGAGAGAACAACGCGTCGAGGGATTCACCGCCCGGTGGAACGAACGCCGGGTCACTCAGCCAGGCCATCGCGTCGGCGTCGGGCAGATCGGTCATCTCGAGACCCGACCATCGGCCGTAGTCGATGTCGGCCAACCCGGGTTCGACCGAGATATCCGAGCCGAAGCGTTGCGCAGTGGAGATCGATCGGGTTTCCGGGCCGGACAGCACGCGGTCGACGCGAGGAGGATCGGTCACCGCGGCGAGATCGCGCTGTCCCGCGTCGTCGAGTGGTTCGTCGCCGGGGAATCGGCCGGTGCGCATCGCGTCGGTTCTGGCGTGGCTCACCAGCATCAGTCGGGTCACGGGCGCAGACACTCGGCCATTCTGGCATCGAGCTGCGGTAGGCCATGACAGCGATTGACACAGCGTTGCGTTCGGTGCCACAGTTCGCAGGTTAGACGCGATGTACGCAGGTAATCCGGTGAAAATCCGGAGCGGTTGCGCCACTGTGATCGACGTCGGGCATATGTCCGAATTCGAGAGTCAGAAAACTCGTTCATCGCATGGCCGTCCCCGTTTTCGAGCGGGGACTACGGGACGCACAATCCCAGGAGGACACCATGGCAATCATTCACGCACCCAGTAATACGACGGAGTCGGCTGCCCTTGCCGTCATCGTCGCCGCAACGATTCTGCTCGCTTTCGTCGTGCTCTACCTCGTCGGCTTCGATCAGGGCGCGATCTCCCGCAGTGGCATGTACATGCACGAACTGATGCACGACGGCCGCCACCTGCTGGGCCTGCCATGCCACTGACCGGGACATTCGTTCAATTGCTGATGCGAGGTCTGCTCGCCGGGCTTCTCGCCGGCCTGCTCGCCGGAGCAGTTGCCTTCGTCGTCGGTGAGCCGCACATCGACTCGGCCATCGCCATCGAAGAAGCAGCCGGCACCGACGCCCATCACGCCGACGCCGCCCCTGCCGCGCACTCCCACGGCGACGAGGCGCTCGTCGGTCGGGACGGACAACGCGTCGGACTGTTCCTCGCCACCGGACTCGCCGGCCTGGCACTCGGCGCGATCTTCGCGTCGGTACTGCACTATGCCCGACGCGTCAGCTCCCTTCCGGGCTCGATTCTCGCGCTCGTCGGGGCAGGCGGCGGGTGGTTGGCCATCGAAGCGGTGCCGTTCTTCAAGTACCCGGCGAACCCGCCGGCCGTCGGCGATCCGGAGACAATCACCCAGCGCACGTGGCTGTGGTTGGCGTCGGTGATTCTGGGTCTGCTGGCCGTCGCGGTCGCCGTGTACGCGGCGAAGGCGGTGGCATCGCAGAATTCGGTGGCGATTCGCGTCGGCGCGCCGTTGCTGGCGTTCCTGGTGATCGTGGGAATCGGCTACGCGCTGCTGCCCGATGTGAACGAGGTCGGCTCGGACTTCCCGGCAACCCTGCTGTGGGAATTCCGACTGTCGTCACTGGCCACCCAGGCAACGCTGTGGCTGACACTGGGATTGGGATTCGCATTCCTCACCGATCGGGCAGTGCGCCCTGTTCGCCGAGAGGCAGTCGCGGCGTAGCCCGTTTCCGCGTCAATGGACCATTGCACGGCCGAGACGTATGCAAAGTGCCATTGACGCGGTGTGGTCGGCCCAGGTCGGTCCGGGTGAATGGACCGTTGCACTGCTCAGACGTATGCAGTGGTCCATTCACGCGTCGGGGGATGCGGACGGGGCGAGTGCGATCAGCCGAATCCGAGTTGATGCAATCGTTCGTCGTCGATGCCGAAGTGATGTCCGATTTCGTGGGCCACGGTGATGGCGATTTCGCGGCGAGCCTCGATGGCGTCGTCGACCATCTCGAGGATCGGTTTGCGGTAGATGGTGATGACGTCCGGCAAGTGTCCGCTGTACTCGTAGCGTTCGGTCAAGGCGATGCCCTCGTACAACCCGAGGATGTCTTCGGTTGGGTGTTCCTCCTCGACGAGGACGACCACGTTGTTCATGAAGTCGGTGAGTTCACGCGGCAGGGTGTCGAGGGCGTCGGACACGGCTTCCTCGAAGTCGACGCGGGTCATGTGGGTGGGAATGTCACCCTCCGGTGGTGATCGGTGCGGCACCGGGCAACGGTGTCGGCAGTGCGCGGCCGTCGGGAGCGGCGGGCGGCGGGACGGGAGCGGCACCGTTGATGAGGATGTCGCCCTTGGCGGTGCCGACGATGGTCGCGAAGCCGCCGGAATCGAGTTCCTTGCCCACCGAACAGGTCACCTGGCGACTTCCGGCGAGCCAGCTCGCGACGTCGATCGTGTCCCAGAACAGGGTGAGCGTCTTGTCGCGCAAGGCGGTGTCCGAGCCGAGGTAGCCGTTGACGGCATCGGTGCAGGTGCCTTCCAGATACGCGTCCTGATCACCCTCGGACGGGTGCCCGCCGGGGAACTGCTGCGTCAGGTTGATCACCGACGCCACCTCGTACGCGTGCGGGGCCGAGCAGTCCACCGGATCCGCCGGCACGTTCTGATCGATGCCGACGCACGTACCGGTCGGCCAGACCTTCGACTGGTCCTGGTCGAGGATCGAACCGGTCATCTCCATCAGACTTCCGGTGTTCGACGGCATCTGCACACCGCAGCGCAACGTCCGTTCACCCTTGGCCCAGCCGGTCTGGCTGGGGAACATCAGTCCGACGCCGAAGCGTCCGCTGGGATCGAACTTCGCACCGACGTAGTCGTTGACGGCGGCCGCGCAGTGTTCGTCACGCAGCTCGCCGAACCGGATGGAACCGGGGTACGTCGATCCCGGACCGAACTCGACGCCGGGGTAGACGCTCATGTCGATGTCGCGAGCAACCTCGAAGCGATGGGGATCGGCGCACGAGACCTCGGCGAGGTCCTGTCGGTCGGTCTCCGGATCATCGGTGGGCGTCCACTGCAGGCACGTGCCCGGATCGGCCGCACCGAAGGATGTCGCCGACACCGGTCCGTCGGTCGCAGGGCCGGCGGCCGACGTGTGGGTGGTGATCTTCTCGGGCGGGGAGAACCCGTCGGAGAACAGAACCGTCGCCCCCGCAGCAAGGACCGCGCCGACCGCAACCATGGCGAGCCCGCGTCGGGCGGTGGTCGAAGACAGTGTTCGTCGAGACTTCTCGCCCGTCGGGGGGTCTGATTCGTGTACGGACATCACCCTCCATCATGCCCGAGTAGGTTCGGTCCTCATGAGCGACCCAACACGTGACGACGACCTCAGCGAGCTGGCCGGCCGACTGTTCGCCATGGCCCGCACCGGCGACGCGGCCGCGCTCGCGAGTTACCTCGACGCAGGCGTCCCGGTGAATCTGCACAACGAGTCGGGCGACACGCTGGTCATGCTGGCCGCGTATCACGGGCATGCCGACGCGGTGCGCGTGCTGGTCGAGCGCGGTGCCGATGTGAACAAGTCCAACGACAAGGGACAGACTCCACTCGCCGGGGCAGTGTTCAAGGGTGAGGACGAGGTGGTGCGTGTTCTCGTCGACGGTGGAGCCGACCCGCACGGCGGTCACCCGTCGGCCGTCGATGCTGCGACGATGTTCGGACGCGAGGACTACCTGGGGTTGCTCGGCAAGTAAGGTTCCCTCTCGTGATCGACCTGAAATTCCTTCGCGAGAACCCCGACGCAGTGCGCGCCTCGCAGCGCACCCGAGGCGAGGACCCCGCTCTCGTCGACGCGCTACTCGACGCCGATGCATCTCGCCGCGCCGCTGTGCTCGCAGGCGATCAGCTGCGGGCCGAGCAGAAGGCCTTGGGAAAGCAGGTAGGCAAGGCCTCCGCCGAGGACCGTCCCGCACTGCTGGCCGGGGCATCGGAGCTGGCCGCCAAGGTGAAGGCCGCCCAGGCCGCCGAATCCGAGGCCGACGCGGCCCTCGACACGGCGCACCGCGCAATCTCCAACATCGTCCAGGACGGCACGCCCGCGGGCGGCGAAGACGACTTCGTGCTGCTCGAGACCGTCGGCGACATCCCGGAGTTCGATTTCGAGCCCAAGGACCACCTCGAGCTCGGTGAATCGCTGAAGCTCATCGACATGGAACGCGGAGCCAAGGTCTCGGGCTCACGCTTCTACTTCATGACCGGCTACGGCGCGCTGCTGCAGCAGGGATTGCTGCAGCTGGCTGCGCAGAAAGCCGTCAAGAACGGCTTCACCATGATGATCCCGCCGGTGCTGGTGCGGCCGGAGATCATGTCGGGAACCGGATTCCTCGGAGCCCACGCAGACGAGATCTACCGACTCGAAGCCGACGACCTCTACCTCGTTGGAACCTCCGAAGTGGCTCTCGCGGGCTACCACTCGGGCGAGATCATCGACCTCGCCGACGGCCCGAAGCGATATGCCGGATGGTCGTCGTGCTTCCGCCGCGAAGCAGGCAGCTACGGCAAGGACACCCGCGGCATCATCCGAGTCCATCAGTTCGACAAGATCGAGATGTTCTCGTACATCAAGCCCGAGGATGCAGCCGCCGAACACCAGAAGCTGCTCGAATTCGAGAAAGAGATGCTCGCGGCCGTCGAACTGCCGTACCGCGTCATCGACACCGCAGGCGGCGACCTCGGCTCCTCGGCCGCCCGCAAATTCGACTGCGAGGCATGGGTTCCCACCCAGAAGGCCTACCGCGAGCTGACCTCGACCTCGAACTGCACCACGTTCCAGGCCCGACGCCTCGGCGTGCGCTACCGCGACGAGAACGGCAAGCCGCAGACCGCGGCGACGCTCAACGGCACCCTCGCCACCACCCGCTGGATCGTCGCGATCCTCGAGAACCACCAGCAGGCCGACGGTACCGTCCGGGTCCCCGAGGCCCTCGTACCCTTCGTCGGAACGGACGTTCTGAAATAAGACTCGCTCAGGCGATGTCGCCGATGCAGTAACCCTCGCCGCCGATGGCCAGTACGAAGGTGCGGTTCTGGTACACCCCGGACGCGTCGATGATGTCTGCGTTGACCTGGGTGTAGATGCCGTTCTGCCCCGTGACGAACACGCTGTCGGGATCGAACGAGGTGATGCCGGGCAGGATGTTCGGGTTCTCCACCAGCGGCGGGGCAGTGGGAACGCCGGTGCCGAGGGGATCCCAGGTCTGTCGACCGTCGCAGACGAGCGGGAAGTTCTCTTCCACATCGTCGGGGGCGACGGGCAGCCCGGCGAGACGACCCAGGTAGCGGTCGACGGTGTAGACGGCGTCCGCCGCGTCGAACACAGGGGCCGTGCCGGTGGGGTAGACGGTGGGGCAGGCATAGCCGGACGCGATCTCACTGCGCTTCACACTGACCGTAGCGGTGGGCCCGGTCCACGTGACGGCGAACTGGCCGTCGACGCCAGGGGTGGCAACGGCAGCGAGAATCGCGGCGGTGTCGACGTACATCGTCGGGATGTCGGTGGGCGGGACAGTCCAGCACCGCGCCGTGACGACGCCGATACCGCCACCGGTCAGATCGTTGACGAACGGCCGCAGCGCCATCGCAGCGTCGGGGTTGCCGGGAACCTCGCCGACGGGTGGGCCGGGCGGGATCGGTGGGGGCGTGGTGGTGGTCGCGGAGGCCGTTGTCGGAGTTGTCGTCGACGTCGTTGCCTCGGTGGTGTTGCTCGTCGCCCCGGACTGTTCGGACGGCAGTCCGACTGCGGAATCGCAGGCTACGACCAGGGCGAGAGTTGCGATCAGCGGCAGCGCGGTTCGGACTACCCGGGTCCGCCCTGGTGATGCCGCACTGTTCTTCACGTCGTTTCTCCCCCGTTGCATTCTGGCCGGACCTGTCATCTCCCGGACCTTTTGTCCGGCATCGTCCACCGACTACGCTAACGGACTGTGGAACCCGTCTACCGATCAGTCATCGGCATCGCTCGTGCAGTGTTCGCGTTCGAGGGCCTGAAATTCGAGGTCGAGGGCGAGGAACACATCCCCGCGACCGGCGGAGCCGTCATCGCCGTCAACCACACCGGATACATGGACTTCACCTACGCGGGACTACCGCCGCGCCGGGTGAAGCGCTACATCCGGTTCATGGCGAAGAAGGAAGTCTTCGACAACAAGATCTCCGGCCCGATCATGCGCGCGCTGCGGCACATCCCCGTCGATCGCGGGGCAGGAGCGCAGTCGTACAAGGCAGCCGTGGCGAGCCTGCGCGACGGCGAGCTCGTGGGTGTGTACCCGGAGGCGACCATCAGTCGCAGCTTCGAGATCAAGGAATTCAAGTCCGGCGCAGCGCGTATGGCGATCGAGGCAGGCGTGCCGATCATCCCGACGGTCATCTGGGGTGCACAGCGCGTGTGGACCAAGGGCTACCCGAAGCGACTGGGCCGCACCAACACTCCCATCTCGATCGCCGTCGGTGAGCCGTTGGCACCGGTCGGCCCGCCCCAGGAGCTGACCGACCGGCTACGCAGCGTGATGCAGAAGATGCTGCTCGAGCTACAGGAGAACTACCACCACGAGCCGGGCGCGTATTGGGTTCCGGCCCGATTGGGCGGCAGCGCTCCGACTCTCGAAGAAGCGGACGAGCTCGACGCCCAGGATCTCGCAGCGCGTGCTGCCAAGCGGGCCGAGTAGAGCTTCGCGATGAACCTTCGTGGTGAGCGGGTCGTGTTGCGGCCCGTCACCGCAGAGGATGTGCCGGAGCTGCGCCGAATACTGCACACCCCCGAGGTGTACGCGCGGTGGGGCGACGAGGACGCCGACGAGAACTGGCCGTTCGACAACCCCGACGAACACCGCCTGGTCGTCGAATTGAACGGCGCGGCAGTTGGATTGATCCAGTACGGCGAAGAGACCGATCCGATGTACCGGCACGCGTCGATCGACGTCTTTCTGGATCCGGCAGTGCACGGCCGCGGTATCGGACAGGACGCCGTGGGCACCCTGGTGCGATACCTGACCGTCGAACTGGGGCATCATCGGCTGGTGATCGACCCGGCCGCCGACAACGCGGTAGCCATAGCCTGTTACAGCGCAGTCGGTTTCGAGCCGGTCGGCATCATGCGCAAATACGAGAAGGGGCCGACCGGCTGGCACGACAGCCTGCTGATGGACTTGATCGTCGAATAGCTATCGGTGGTTCGCAAGAGTGGAGCCCGCGGAACGACCGGTGAGGCCAGGCAGTGTCAGGCGGAACCTCGCGCCGGTAGGCCCTGCGGCGCAGACGAGTTCGCCGCCATGAGCGCGCGCCAACGTTCGTGCGATCGAGAGGCCGAGCCCGACGCCTCCGGAGGAGCGGTCGCGTGCCGAGTTCAGTCTGACGAGCCGCTCGAAGATGCGTTCGCGGTCTGCCTCGTCGACGCCGGGACCGTCGTCGTCGACGGTGACGAACGCGTGTGTATCGGCCCCTGTCGTCACTCGGACGGAACCTCCGGGCGGCGTGAATCGAGCGGCGTTCTCGAGGACGTTCGAGAGAATCTGCTCGACGCGGCCCACGTCCACCCTGACCGGCACCGGTTGCGATCCGTCGACCTCGAACCGAACCTGAGGGGATAACAGTGCCGCACGCTCGACGGTGCGCCGCGCAATGTCGGCGAGATCCTCGTCCGCCAGTTCCAACTCCGAAGTGTTCTCTGCACGAACGGAATCGAGCATGTCGCCCACCAAGCGGGAGGCCCTGCTCGATTCGCCGACCAGCAGCTCGCTCCACCTCCCCACCCGATCGGGACGATGCTCGGCATCGCGCTGCAACGATTGCGCCAACGCCGAGATCCCGGCGACCGGAGTCCGCAATTCGTGTGCGGCGTCGGCGAGGAATCGGCGCATCTCGTCCTCTGCTCGACGCGCCGACTGCGCGGCGGCAGCCTCCTTACGCTCGGCGTCCTCCAGGGCGTCGAGCATTTCGTCGACGGCGGAGGCAGTACGGCCCAGGTCCGTCTTGGGCTTCGACGGTAGTAGCCTTCTCCCTCTGTCGCCGTTGGTGATTCGACGAGCGACGGCGGTCATCGAATCCAGTGGTGACAGTGCGCGCCGCACGGCATAGGTGAGCGTGGCTGCGGCCAACAGCAGTGTCACGGCTCCGGCAGCCACCATCAGGATGCGCAGTTGTCGGCGAACATCGGCGATCGCGGTGGTGTCGCCGAGTAGTGACAGCGTCGAGCCATCGGGCAACGATTCGGTGATCTCGAACGAATCCGACGGGGGTGCAGGGGGATCGGGAGGAGCGGGAGGGCCGGGGGCTCTCGACTGCCCGGCAGGCGGAGCCGGGGTTGCGGGCCGAATATCCGGTCCGGGCGGCCCGGTGCCGGGAGCGCCGTAGACCGTGCCGTCCGCAGTGGTGACACGAACTCGGATGGCGTCGCCCTGGAGGGACTGCACCAGATCGCCGGGTTCGACGCCGCTGTCCACGAGTTCGACGGCTCGGGTTGCTCGGTCGGTCAACCGAGCTTCCAGATCACGCCGAAGCTGTTGACCGAGAACGATATCCACCGACACGCCGACTATCAGCAGCAACACCGCGAACAGAACGACGACGGTGGCGACCACCCGCGTGCGCAACGAGGGCGTGGGCGTGCGGTTCACTGCGGAGCCCGCAATGCATAACCCAGGCCGCGGACGGTATGAATCAACCGCGGCCCATGCGCTTCCATCTTGCGACGCAACGCACTGATGTGCACTTCCACCAGGTTGCCGTCGTACGCGCCGTAGCCCCAGACCGATTCGAGGATGGACGTTTTCGAGACCGTGCGGCCACGCTGGGCGACGAGGAAGGTTGCCAGGCGGAGCTCGGTCGCCGTCAGATCGAGGACACTGCCGGCGCGGGTGACGACCCCCGCGGATTCGTCCACCAGTAGATCGCCCACCTGGATTGCGTCCGACGATCTGCCCCGTCTGCGCAGCACCGATTTCGCTCGTGCCACCACCTCGTCGAGCTGAAAAGGCTTGATCACGTAGTCGTCTGCGCCATCGCTCAGTCCGCGCAGCCGGTCTTCCAGCCGGTCCTTCGCGGTGACCATGATGATTCCGGCGTCGGTGCTCTGCCGAACGACGTCGATCAACGCGAACCCGTCCCGAGCGCCGGGCAGCATGACGTCGAGAATCACGACATCGGGGCGGAAGCCTGCCATCGTGGTCTCGAAGTCGTCCCCGTCGGGCAGGGACGCTGCCGTGAATCCCGCGTCCTCGAATGCGGCCACCAGTGCTTCTCGGATGGGCAGTGAGTCCTCCACCACCATCACCCGGGGAGCGGAACTGTATGTCATGCCTCGATTGTCACCCACCAGCTGAAGTGATCCTGAAGATGCGCCCGGCTTCAGGGTGACTTCAGCTAGCGGCGGCAGTGTCGGTGACAGACCGAAACGAACGACACAGTCCGAACAAGGAGTGAACGTGAACGATCAGACTCAGCCTATTCCCGCAGCATCGAACCCGGAGCCGGTCCGAGGGACCACGCCGAAGCGGTGGAAGGGACGGGTGCCGCTGGTGGCGACGGCCGCAGCGGGTCTGGCCGTCGGTGCCCTGGTGACCGCGGCAGTCTTCGCTGCCACCGGACCCGACGTCTCGCCCGGCGTGTCCACGGTGGCCTCGTCCTCGGAGCTCGGGCAGCGGACCGATGGTGGTGGCGGGTCGGATGTACCTGCGGTGCCGGCAGCTCCTGCGGCTCCGGACGCCGGTGACGGCTCGACGGTTCCTGCTGTCCCGGCACCACCGGGATCTGCGGACGGCGCTACTCCTGCGGCACCGGGGGATGGTGCAACTCCGCCTGCTCCGCCCGCGGGTGGCCCGGGCAAGGGCGGCCCAGCTGACGGCGGACCGGGGAAGGGCGGACCGGGCGCAGGTGGCCCCGGTGGTGCTGTGTGCGCACCGGCTGACGGTGCGACGCCGCCTGCTCCGGGTGCTGAGGGAGACGGTTCGACTCCGCCTGCACCTCCGGCTCACGCTGACGGCGCGACTCCTCCCGCACCGCCGGCAGCTCCCTCGGGTTCCTGAGCTCAACTTCTTCCAGCCCCGCACCGTTGTTTCGGTGCGGGGCTGGAGCTTTTCTTGGGGGTCAGGCGATGTGGGGGCCTGCGCGGGCGTGGGATTGTCGGGGTTGTCGATACGGGTCGACGGTGGCCGGCGGTACGAACCACGGGTGGTTGTCGGTGCCGATGAACACTTCCCAGTCGGAGTGGTGCATGAGTCGGTGGTGAAATCCGCACAGTAGGACGAGGTTGTTCATGTCGGTGGGTCCGCCGTCGGCCCAGTGCCAGATGTGGTGTCCTTCGGTCCAGGCGGCGGGTTTTCCGCAGCCGGGGAACGCGCAGCCGTGATCGCGGGCGGTGAGGGCTTTGCGTTGTTTTGCGGAGACGGTGCGGGCGGTGCGAGCGAGGTTGAGTGGGTTGCCGTGCTCATCCATGACGATGGCGGTGAGAACACAGTCGCACGCCAACTGGCGGGAAGTGTTGCGGGATAGTGGTCCCATCCAGGGAAGCCATCCGACCGACGTGCCGTCGCCGAACAGGTCGCGATAGGTGCCGCGATCGGTCGCACTGCGGTCACCTTCACCGCCACTAGCGGTGCCACTGTCAGGGTCGGCGGTTCCAATATCCGGCTCGTCAGCGGAGTCGGAGTGGATCGGGTGTCCGGTGTTGATGTCGACCGGATCGCGTATCTCTGTGTTGTTGTCGGATTCGGTTGCTGCGCGCGAGGGTTCGTCGTCTGCGATGTCGTCGGCGTCGGCAGTGTCGGCGCTGTCGCGGAGGTCGGTGAGATCGCGCAGGTTGATGTGCAGGTTCAGGTGCGGTCGTTCGCCGCCTTCGATGGGCCGGCTGCTGGAGGCGAGGTATTGGTCGAGGATGTGTCCGAAGGCGTCGGCTCTGCGTTTGGCGGGGCTGCGGTCGTCTCCGGTTTTGGGTGACTCGGTGCCGTCGGCGGCGGGTTGCGGTTCGGTCAGGGGTGAGAGTGCGGTGAGGAGTTTTTCTCCGGTGACGGCGTCTAAATCCATCTTCGCCACCAGACGTCCGTTCAGGGTCTTGGAGGCGAACAGTTCGTTGCGGTCGGTGTTCTCCGGTGGTGGGGTCTTGCCGCCGAACTCGTCCTCGAGCTTGGTGATCGCTGCTCGGATGCGGCCGGTGCGTGCTTCGGGTCCGGTGGCGGCGGCGATCATCGCGGTGCGGGCCATAACGCGACCCTCTTCCGGGAGGTCCTTCGGTGGGGTTTCGGCGAAGGTGAGGATCAGCGCCGCGTGGTCGATGGAGATGCTGCCGGTGTTCACGGCGTCGGCGATATCGGGGAAGTTCTTCATGCCGCGTGCGAGGGCGACGATCTTGGTGGCCTTGGACGGTGAGAGCAGGGTGGTGGAGGTCAGCCACCCGGCGGGTCCGGGGAAGCCGAGTTTCTCACGGCTCACGCGGGTGTCGATCTCTGCGACGAGGGCGATCCGCCGGGCCTCCAACAACTGAATTTCATGGGAGACCGTGGCGGCGTCGGCGAGGAGTTCGCTCTCGCTCAGTTGCCAGATCTTCGTGGTCATGGAAGCAAGTGTATCGAACGTGCGTTCGACTGGCAAGCGTGATTGAATCGAAAACTGTTGCCCTGCTTGAGTATTCGAGATTCAGAACCTGCCGGTGGGGTGTGGTAGGGGTTGGAGAAACCTGGCGTCAGGGGATGATGTCAATCAGCTTCTCTGGCAACGGTTTCCAGCTCGGCTCGATATGCGGCCCACCACGCTGCGTCGCCGTCGGCCATGTTTTCGTTGCCGAGACGCATGCCGACGGACTGGTCGATCAGTTCGCGCACGATGTCTGCGTGCCCAGCGTGCCGGTTGGTCTCGGCAATCATCTGGACCAGGACTCGGTGCAGAGTCACTTCCTGCTTCTCGACGGGCCAGTGCAGGACGCGTCCGACAGTGTCGAGGTCGTTGGCCGCGATGGTTTCGTCGGCGTGTAAGCAGGCCTCGTGGTACAGGTCGACGATGAACTGCGACGACTCGTCGGCAGCGGCCCACATATCCGAGTTCAACTGCGCCACGGCCGATTTCTCCAGTTCGGTGAATCGGGCCGGGAATTCTCGACCGAACGTGAGCCCGAAGTATCCGTATTCGACGATCGCCAGGTGCTTCACCAAGCCCAGTAGATTGGTTCCGGTCGGCGTCATTGGGCGCCGCGTCTCGTATTCGGGCAAGCCGTCGAGCTTCCACAGCATGTTCTCGCGAGCAATCCGAAGGTATTGATGCAGCTCGTCTTTCATGTCGCTCAGCTCACCGACGCGTGCCAGACCAGAGCGGCGGCCAGCGCACCGAGTCCATTCAACGACCAGTGCAGGGCGATCGGCGCGATCAAACTCCCGCTACGGCTGCGCAGCCACGTGAACACCACGCCCGCCGCCGCAGTGGCCACCACGGCCAGTGCGATACCGACGATCTGCCCGAACAGTCCGCCGCCCAGAAACCCGCTGAGCCCCACGTTGCCCGCCGTCAGGCCGAGCGAGGACGCGATGTGCCACAGACCGAACAGCAGAGACCCTGCCGCGAAGACTCCGCGTGCACCGTAGATGCGACCCAGCGTGCCGTGGAGCACCCCGCGGAACGCGAGTTCTTCCGGGATCACGGTCTGCAGCGGAATGACAATCATCGACGCGACGATGGCGGCGGAGACGGTTGCGTATCGGTCGGCCATGAAGAAGGGCCGAGTCAGTGGCAGCAACGCACCGATCGCGACGACGGTGAGTACGACCCCGACGGCTCCGAGTGCGTACAGAGATCCGGTCTTCCAATGCTTCGGAGACAGTCCGAGTTCGGCCCACCCCAGACCCCGACGGTTCGCCAGGACGACCAGCAGAACAGCGGCGATCGGAACCGTCGCGATACTGGCCCACACCGTGGTGAAGTGCGCGATGAGGTTGGTGCCCACGAGTACGAGAACGACGATGGCGACGTCGAGGTACGCGTGGAAGGCACGTCGGGGTGCAACGCTCCCGGCTGGATTCACAGCAAGCATTGGATCGAGTGTACTGGCGTCACCTGTGAGCGCCGGGTGAATCGAGGCTTCGGTCGAGGCCTTTGGCGTCGTAGATGCGGGTGAACACCACACCGAACACGAGCCCGATGAGCAGGCCGAGAGACGTCATGCCGACCGAATGCAACAATCCCGCGTCGAGTGAGGCGTTGAAGTACAGGATCGAGCGAGTGCCGAGAAAGATCTGGTGCATGGGCTCGAACTGCGCCAGCCAGGTGAAGAACCGCGGGCTCGCTTCGAGGGGGATGGTGCCGCCCGACGACGGCAACGCCAGGATGATGAACACGATCAGATTGATCAGCAGTCCTGCCGTGCCGAACGCGGACATCACCGCCAGTGCCGTGATGCCGACCGCGGCGATCGCGTACGCGCCGTACATCCACAGGGTCCAGGCGTGCGTGATCGGCATGTCGAGCAGATGACTGATCAGCAGATAGAGGGCGGACACCAGCATGGCCAGCACGATCATCACGAGCCATTTCACGAGCAGCGTCTGGAAGCGGTTGATCAGGGTCGGTCCGCGGTGGATGTACTTGGGGCCGATCTCTGTGGGCGTGAATCCGAGTAGGCCGTCGACGAGTGCGCTGACGATGGTCGCACCGGTGAAGCCGGCCAGGACGAGCAAGAGCGCGTAGTAGAACGCAGACAGGCCACCGCCGGTGCCGTCGGGCAGAGGATCGTATTGGGCAACGATCACATCGATCGGCTGCGCGAGGGTGAGAGCACTCGCACCGGCGAGCTGTGTCTCACCGAGCTGCTGGCGCACCTGTTCGGTGATCTGTTGTCCCACAGTCTGATTGACCGAATCGAAGGCCGGTGTCGCCACCCCGGTCACGAGCGACATTCCGAAGCTGCCGGCACGCGGGTTGGTGTAGACCGTGATGATCGGCTTCTCGACGTCCCCGGGAATCACGCTCGCCTGGGCGAGGATTCCCATCCTCTTGGTGAAATCGCTCGGGATGACGATCGAGCCGTACGCCTCGGCCGTCGACAGTAGCGATTGCGCCTGCGCCGGACCGACTTCCCGGAAATCGACCTTCTCCGGATCGACGTTCTGCAGCAGACCGTCGACGATGTCGTTGCCGATGTTGCGTTGCTCGCCTGCGAGGGTGTCGCCCTCGTCCTGGTTGACGATCGCGATGGGGAGGTCGTGCAGATTGCCCCTTGGGTCGAGCACGCCGCCCAGGTACAGGGCAGCGAGAAACGACATCAACGCCGAGACGACGAGAATGGGGGCAAGCCAGAAACGCGGCGAACGAAGGACGTCGGCCATCGACCGAGGGGTTCTGTCGGAGGTCACCGGATCAGTGTCGCAAGTTCGGCCGATACGTGCGCGGTACTTCTACCTGTGGACCGTCGATCGTCCGGAATGGGCGTTACGCCCACCCATGTGAGTGGAACTTCGTAGCAGGCTACGAAGTTCCATGCACATGCGGCGCAGCCGCTCAGGCCCGACGCGGCAACTTCCAGTCCGGACGCACCCAGTGGCACGTGTAGCCCTCGGGGTACTTCTGCAGGTAGTCCTGGTGCTCGGGCTCGGCTTCCCAGAAATCACCTGCCGGGCTCACCTCGGTGACGACCTTGCCCGGCCACAGACCCGAGGCGTCGACGTCGGCGATCGTGTCCTCGGCGACGCGCTTCTGTTCGTCGTCGAGGTAGAAGATCGCCGACCGGTAACTGGCTCCGATGTCGTTGCCCTGACGGTTCTTGGTGGTGGGGTCGTGGATCTGGAAGAAGAACTCGAGCAGATCCCGGTACGTCGTCTGGGTGGGGTCGTAGACGACCTCCAGGCCCTCGGCGTGATTGCCGTGGTTGCGGTACGTCGCGTTGGGCACCTCGCCGCCGGTGTACCCGACGCGGGTGGAGACCACTCCCGGAAGCTTGCGGACGAGCTCCTCGGCTCCCCAGAAGCATCCTCCGGCGAGAATGGCGGTTTCGGTGGCTGCAGACATCGTTGTTCTCCTAGCTCTTTATCGATCGATACGTGGGGTTCAACGAACGAGGCGTCGTCATAATTCCGAGTCGTGGGTACGTTCGCCCACCTCGAGAACCAGCTTGCCGGTGTTGGCACCGTCGAACAGCAGGTTCAGCGTCGATCCGAAGGCGGGGACGCCGCCGATCTCGATCTGCTCCCGCGCGGTCATCGTGCCGCTGGTGAGCAGCTCGGACAGAGCGTCGACACCTTCCTGGTAGCGATCGAGGTAGTCGAAGATGATGAAACCCGTCATCGAGGCCCTGTTGATGAGCAGCGACAGGTAGTGCGCCGGGCCGGGCTGCGGGTCGGTGGCGTTGTAGCCGGAGATGGCTCCGCACAACACCACTCGCGCTCCCTTGCGCAGCCGCGAGAGGGCCGCGTCGAGGATCTCACCGCCGACGTTGTCGAAGTACACGTCGATGCCCTTGGGTGCAGCTGCCTTCAGACCCTTGTACACCGACTCGTTCTTGTAGTCGATCGCCGCGTCGAAACCCAGTTCCTCGGTGAGCCAAGCACATTTCTCGGGTCCACCGGCGATCCCGATCACGGTGGCTCCCTTCGCTTTCGCGATCTGACCCGCGATGCTGCCCACGGCACCGGCGGCTCCTGAGATCACCACGGTGTCGCCCTCGGCGAGCTTGCCGACGTCCATCAGACCGAAGTAGGCCGTCAGTCCGGGGAACCCGAGCGCGCCGAGCCACGTGGGTGCCGGTGCGATCGACTCGTCGACCCTCTGCACACCCGACCCATCCGAGATCGCATGCTCGGTGACGCCGAACGAGCCCGAAACGACCTCGCCCACAGCGTAATCGGGATGCCGAGATTCGAGGACGCGGCCGACGGCATGAGCGCGCATCACCTCGCCGATCCCGACGGGCGGCACGTACGAGCGCGCATCGTTGAGCCAGCCGCGCATCGCCGGGTCGAGAGAGACGTAGTCGATGGTGACGACGAACTCACCGTCGCCCGGAGTGGGAATCGGTTCCTCGGTGAGCTCCCACGTCGATTCGTCGGGACGTCCCACCGGGCGCTGAGCCAATCGGATCTGGCGGTTCACGGATGTCATCTACCGTTCCTTCCACATCGAAGACGTGCATGTCGAAAACAGGGCACCTCGACACTAGGGCAGAATGACGTCACGATGACCAACGCGCCGAACACCACCCGCCTCGCCCCCCGACTCGTCGCAAGCGACGTCGACGGCACCTTGCTGGACCATCACGAACGTGTCACCGAACGTACTCGGCGCGCCGTCTCGGCCGTCGTCGCCGACGGAGTTCCCTTCGTGCTGTCCACGGGCCGGCCGCCGCGGTGGATCCACCCCGTCGTCGATCAGCTGGGATACGCGCCGATGTCGGTGTGCGCCAACGGCGCGGTGATCTACGACGCTGCCAACGATCGTGTACTCAGTGCCGAGACCTTGTCGGTGCAGACGCTGCAGTGGTTGGCCGACGTCGCGTATCGCGCGCTGCCCGGCTGCGGACTGGCCGCCGAACGGGTGGGCCGGACGGCACACGACTCGGCCACCCCGCAGTTCGTCAGCTCCCCGGGCTACGAGCACGCATGGCTCAACCCAGACAACGTCGAGATGACCGAGGACGACGTGGTCGACGTTCCGGCCGTCAAGCTGCTGATCCGGTTGTCCGGTTCCACCAGCGGACACATGGCCGACATCCTGTCCCCGCTGATCTCCGGTCGCGCCGACCTCACGTTCTCCACCGACAACGGCCTCATCGAACTGTCGGCACCGGGCATCACCAAGGCGTCGGGCCTGGCCAAGGTGGCCGAGTCGCTGTCGGTGGATGTCGACGACATCGTGGCCTTCGGCGACATGCCCAACGACGCGCCGATGCTGTCGATGGTGGGACTGGGCGTCGCGATGGGTAACGCGCATCCCGCTGCCGTCGCGGCGGCGAACGAAGTGACCGTCACCAACGCAGAAGACGGAGTGGCGCACGTCCTCGAACGCTGGTGGTGACGCGCCGGTCTTCGGACGTCCCGAACACGACAGGGGCCGAGTCACCGTGGTGACTCGGCCCCTGTCGACTGTGTGAAACTCAGCCCGCGGGTGCGGGCTCCGGTGCGGGAGCAGGCTCGGGTACCGGAGCCGGTTCCACCGGCGCGGCAACGGGGTTCTGCATTTCCGCGTTGTAGGTGTCGTTGTACGTCTTGATCACCGTGGTGACGATTCCGGTGAGCTCGTTGAAGATCAGCGAACCGTTCTCGAAGTCGGTTCGGAAGCCCTCCGGGACCTTGAACTCGTCGGTGATCGGCAGGCCGAGAATGCCGTCGACGCCACCCTGCTGCACGTACTGCTGGAAGATCTTGCCGATGACGGCCACGGCCTGACCGGCCATGTTGGTGATGATCTCGCCGTTGGCGAACTGCGCCTTCTCACGGCCGCCGCTCACCTGCACCAGACCGGAAACCGGTACGCCGAGCACGCCGGTTTCTGCGCCCGATTCCAACCACTTCTGTGCGACCGGACTGGTCGACGCCAGTCGTTGCAACTCGGCGACCAGAGCCGGGATGTTCTCGCCCAGAGTGGAACTGGCGTCGGTGCCCGGACGTGAGGGAGCCGGGTCGGTCACTGCGGTATCGGGTGCGGTATCGGGAGTGTCGGGCAATGCCGGAGTGGCATCTCCGCCACCGAGGTTCGCCGCAGCGATGTCGCGGATCTCCCCGAGCCGTGCGTAACCGGCGTCACCCGGGCATTCGGTGTTGCCGACGTCGCGGTGACCGAAGATCACCGGCAGGTCGACGCTCTGGCCGCGGCCGACGAACGTGAAATCCGTTCCCTCCGAGGTCATCGTGGTGGTGCCCTTGGGGTCGAGACCGGCCTTGCCGAGTCGCCATCCGAGGAACTTGCCGACGGAGTCGATGGTCTCCTGCGAGGGATCCTCGCTCGAGTAGTCGCCCATCATGGCGATGCCCATCGTGTTCTCGTTGAATCCGCCCGAGTGTGCACCCTGAACCGGCTTGTCCAATCCACCCGCACGGCCCTCGAAGATCTGTCCGTACTTGTCCACGAGGACGTTGTAGCCGACGTCGCACCAGCCGAGCGTCTGCGCGTGGTACGCGTAGATGGCGCGGACGATCTCGGCCGATTCGGACTTGGAGTAGTCGTTGCTGCCTGCGGTGTGGTGCACGGTGGCACCGCCGAGGAAGTCGTCGATCGTCGGTGTGGCGCAACGGATCGACTCGTCGGCACCCCACTGAGCGCGGGTGATCACCTTCGGGCCTGCGTCTCCGGCGACGGGCGTGGCGATGTCGCTCAACGCCGAGTCGACCGGCGACGTTCCCGGGGTGATGAGTACGGCACTGATGTCGTTGACGGCTGCCGCCAGTTGCTCGGTGGTACTCGCCTGGTCGGGATTCGCTGCCGGATCTGCCGGTGCGGGCTCGGTCGCAGCCGGATCCATCGCTGCCGGATCCAGTGCAGCCGGATCGAGCGGGGCCGGATCCTGTTGGCGGAGGGGCGTGCTCGACGACGCAGGCGTGTAGCCCAGTGGCTGTTCCGTAGCAGCGGGGGCCTCGGCCGGAGCGTCGACAGCAGGCAGTTCGACCACCGGAACCTCGGGAACCGGCGGCGTCGCGAAGCTTTCGGGAGCTGCACTGCTCGTCAGTGGCGTCAGCAATACCTGCACGGCGTTGGTCAGTCCGACGAAGATCGGCTCGGTGCCCTGCTTTTCCGCAGCGGGAACGGCGTCGCTCGCAGTGGTATCCACCGGCGCGGTTTCCAGCCACGGACCCCAGGAGCCGTCCTCCAGCTGCCGGCGGACCTGAGCGGAAGCACCGTCCAGCTGCTCGGACGTCAGTGCCACCATGCTGAACGGGGTGTCCTGCGAGATCTCCTTGACGGCGGCACCGAGCGGTGGACCCGTGGGGTCGGCAGCTTCAGGATTGACCGGCAGGGGATTCACCGGCGCAGAGGCGTCCACTCGGGGAATGGGGGCCTGCGCGGTTGCCCCACCCGGCGCGGGCGTGGTGAGGCCGGGGATATCGGGGATTTCGATCGGCGGGATCACGATGGAGTCCGGCAGCGGTAGGTATTTCAGATCCGAGAGCCGAAGATCGGGCAACGGCAGTCCGGTGAGCTCCTGCAGCGGAATCACGATGTCCGGCGCAGCGCTCAGCGCGGTCTCGACGATCTTGGTCGGAACGGTGACCGGGGTTGTCTCGTTGGCCGGTCGAACTCCGGTTGTGGTGCTGTCGGTGAGGCCTGCGACCGCAAATGGGGTCGCGACGGCCAACAGTGCAACAGCACCGAGAACGATCGACGGCTTCGTTCGACGGTTCGGCAAGGCGGTACTCCCTGGTTGTTGGTAGGTACGCGTCGTAGGAACTCCAGTTGCTGAACAACATGAATCACATCAGCAACATGAGTCCCATCAGACACAAGGCTAAACCTTAGCTTGACAGTTAGCCACAAGCGGGAAGTTCCGGTGGCGCGGCGCGTCGGGCGCGTGACTTACGCTTTCCAGCTGTGACTGTGCACTTCATCGGAGCCGGACCGGGCGCTGCCGACCTGCTCACGCTGCGGGCCGTCGAGTTTCTGCGATCGAGCCCGGTCTGCGTCTACGCCGGTACCTACATCGACGACGCCATTCTCGACCACTGTTCTGCCGGCACCCGACAGGTCGACACCGCGAAGCTCGACCTCGACGCCATCACGGCCGAGCTGGTCGCGGCCCACGAGCGCGGCGAGGACGTCGCGCGCTTGTGCTCGGGGGACCCGTCGCTCTATTCCGCGATCGCAGAACAGTCCGCCCGACTCGATGCCGCAGGTGTGCCCTGGGACATCACCCCTGGCGTTCCGGCCTACGCGGCCGCAGCCGCCGCACTGGGCGTCGAGCTGACGGTCCCCGAGGTGACGCAGTCGGTGGTGCTCACGCGCGCGCAGGCCCGCTCGACGGCAATGCCCGATACCGAGGCGCTGAAGAACTTCGCCGCCACCCGAGCGACGTTGGCGCTGCACCTGGCGATCACTCGCACGCGCATCACCGCCGACGAACTCAGCGGGTTCTACGGTCCCGAGTGCCCCGCCGCGGTGGTCTTCCACGCCAGCAAGCCGGACGAGCTGATTCTGCGCGGCACTCTGGCCGACATCGCCGATCAGGTCGAGGCCGCAGGTCTTCTTCAGGCGGCGGTGATTCTGGTGGGCCCGGCCCTGGCTCGACGTGTCGTCGCCGAATCTCACCTGTACGACGCGTGTCGGGACCGATCGTGAAGATCCATCTGATCGGCATCGGCGGCGGACATCCGGATCAGGTGACCGTCCAGGCCGTCCAGACACTGCGGGCCGTGGACGTGTTCATCGTGGCCGACAAGGGCGCGTCGGTGGGCGATCTCGGGGCTGCACGGCAGGCGCTGCTCGAGCGTCACCACGGCGGCAGCTACCGGGTGATCGAGGTGCCCGACCCGCCCCGGGACCGGTCACCGCAGCAGTACGAGAACGCCGTCCTCGATTGGCACGATGCCCGCGCCCGCGCCTACGCCGAGGTGCTCGACGGACTCGCCGAAGGCACCGTCGTCGGGTTCCTCGTCTGGGGTGACCCTGCGCTGTACGACAGCACGATCCGCGTCGTCGAGCGGTTGGCCGCGTTGCGCGGCGACATCGAGTTCGATGTCACACCCGGAATCTCCAGCGTGTCGATGCTGGCGGCGAGTCATCGGCTCGTCCTCAACCGCATCGGCGGACCGATCGTGATCACCACCGGCCGCAACCTGGCGGGCGATGTCGCCGCCGGTCTCGACAATCTCGTGGTGATGCTCGACGGCAATCTGGCGTGCAGCGCGCTGACCGGCGCAGGATGGGGCATCCACTGGGGTGCGAACCTGGGAACGGCGGACGAGAAGCTGGTGGCAGGGCCGCTGGACGACGTGCTGGGCGATATCCGCCGAGCCCGCGAGCAGGTCAAGTCCGAGCACGGCTGGGTGATGGATACCTACCTGCTCCGGCGCCTGAGCGAATGACACCGGGCACCTGGTGGGGTGGAGCGGTCACGATCGTCGGATACCCTGGTTGCCCGTGACTGCTGTAAGCCCCGAGACCACCTCTTCCGACGCCTCCGTGACCGGCCGATACGACCTCATCGTCGTCGGATCCGGGTTCTTCGGACTGACCGTGGCGGAGCGGGCGGCGTCCCAGTTGGGCAAGCGTGTCCTCGTGCTCGATCGTCGCCACCACCTGGGCGGCAACGCGTACTCCGAGGCCGAGCCCGAGACGGGCATCGAGATCCACAAATACGGTGCGCATCTGTTCCACACCTCGAACAAGCGAGTCTGGGATTACGTCAACCAGTTCACCGACTTCACCAGCTACCAGCACCGTGTCTTCGCTCTGCACAAGGGCCAGTCGTATCAGTTCCCGATGGGCCTCGGTCTGATCTCGCAGTTCTTCGGCAAGTACTTCTCGCCTGCCGAGGCGCGCGCTCTCATCGAGGATCAGTCGAGTGAGTTCGACTCCAAGGATGCGCAGAACTTCGAGGAGAAGGCGATCTCGTTGATCGGGCGTCCGCTGTACGAGGCGTTCATCAAGGACTACACCGCCAAGCAGTGGCAGACCGATCCGAAGAACCTGCCCGCGGGCAACATCACCCGGTTGCCGGTGCGGTACACGTTCGACAACCGCTACTTCAACGACACCTACGAGGGACTGCCGGTCGACGGCTACACCGCGTGGCTCGAGAAGATGGCCGCCGACGACAGGATCGAGGTCCGGTTGAACACGGACTGGTTCGACGTCAAGGCCGAAATCGTGGCCGAGAGCCCCGGCGCTCCCATCGTCTACACCGGCCCGCTGGATCGCTACTTCGACTACTCCGAGGGCGAATTGGGTTGGCGCACAATCGACTTCGAGACCGAAGTGCTGCCGACCGGTGATTTCCAGGGCACCCCGGTGATGAACTACAACGACGGTGACGTGCCGTTCATTCGGATCCACGAGTTCCGCCACTTCCACCCCGAGCGCCAGTACCCGACCGACAAGACGGTCATCATGCGCGAGTTCTCCCGCTTCGCGAAGAGCGGCGACGAGCCGTACTACCCGATCAACACCCCCGACGACCGGCAGAAGCTCGAGGCCTACCGCGACCGCGCCAAGGCCGAAGCAGCCGCCAACGGAGTGCTGTTCGGTGGACGCCTCGGCACCTACCAGTACCTCGACATGCACATGGCCATCGCCAGCGCACTGAACATGTACGAGAACACCCTGGCCCCGCACTTCGAGACCGGCGCTTCCCTGGCAGGCGACAAGTGACCGCCAAGCACCTCCTCGAGGACGGGGCCGCGGATGTCGCCCCGATCCTCGGAAAGTCGCTGCTGCAGCGGGTGTTGCTGCCGCGCTCCGGTGAACCGCTCGACGTGCGGACGCTGTACCTCGAAGAAGCGCTCACCAACGCCAAACGGGCACACTCGCTCTCGCGGACCTCGGTCACGATCGGCTCCGAGTCCGAGGTGTCGTTCTGCACCTACTTCAACGCGTTCCCGGCGAGCTACTGGCGGCGCTACAGCGTCTTGAAGTCCGTGGTGCTGCGCGTCGAGGTTTCCGGCCACTGCCGAATCGACGTCTACCGGTCCAAGGCCGACGCGTCACGCATCCACGTCGAGGGCCGCGAGGCCGTCGACGGCGATGCGGCACAAGAGTTTCTGATCGACCTCGGTCCGTTCGAGGACGGCGGCTGGATCTGGTTCGACATCACCTCCGACTCCGAGGTGGTGCTCGAGAGCGCGGGTTGGTATGCGCCGATCGATGCGCCCGGCGAGGCCACCGTCGCCGTCGGTATCCCCACCTTCAATCGCCCGACCGACGCCGTCAAAGCCCTTGTGGCTCTTGGCTCGGATCCGTTGGTTCTCGACGTGATCCAGGCCGTCATCATGCCGGATCAGGGCACCCGCAAGGCCAAGGACGAGCCCGGATTCGACGAGGCCGCAGCTGCCCTCGGCGGCCGACTCGCCATCCACGATCAGGCCAACCTCGGCGGGTCCGGCGGCTACAGCCGCATCATGTACGAGGCGCTGAACAACACCTCGTGCCAACACATCCTGTTCATGGACGACGACATCGAGATCGAGCCCGATTCGATCCTGCGGGCGCTGGCCATGTCTCGATTCGCCAAGGTGCCAACGCTCGTCGGTGGCCAGATGCTCAACCTGCAGGCGCGCAGTCACCTGCACGTCATGGGCGAAGTGATCGATCGCGGAAACTTCATGTGGACCGGCGCGCAGAACGTGGAGTACGACCACGACTTCTCCGAGGACCCACTGCGCACCAGCAAGCTGCTGCACCGTCGCATCGACGTCGACTACAACGGCTGGTGGATGTGCATGATTCCGCGCGTCGTCGCCGAGGAACTGGGGCAGCCGCTGCCGCTGTTCATCAAGTGGGACGACGCCGAATACGGTCTGCGGGCACGGGAAGCCGGCTACCCGACGGTGACGCTGCCGGGTGCGGCGATCTGGCACATGGCATGGAGCGACAAGGACGACGCCATCGATTGGCAGGCGTATTTCCATCTGCGCAACCGCCTGGTGGTCGCCTCGCTGCACATGCCGGGCGACGGCAAGGGCCTGGTGCTCGACACGGTCAAGGCCACGATCAAGCACCTGCTGTGCCTCGAATACTCGACCGTCGCGATTCAGAACCTCGCGATCCGCGACTTCCTGGCCGGCCCCGAGCACATCCTCGAGATCCTGCCCACCGCACTGCCGACCGTGCACGCACTGCGCAAGGAATTTCCCGACGCGGTCGTCGTCGGCAGTTCCACCGAGCTGCCGCTCGCGTCCGGTGAGGAAGTGGGAGCCGTCGGTTTGCCGACCAACCCGATCGCCAAGATCAGCCGATTGGCAAAAGGGTTGCTGCACAACGCAAAGCCTGCGCACACCCAGCATCACGACCGCCCGCAGCTCAACGTCCCGACTCTCGACGCGCGCTGGTTCCTGCTGTCCCAGGTCGACGGCGTCACCGTCACCACCGCCGACGGCCGGGGCGTCGTGTACCGCAAGCGGGATCGTCAGCAGGCGGCGGCGCTGCTCAAGGAGGCTCTGTCACTGCGCAAGCAGTTGGCAGCCGAATTCCCCGCCCTGAAGGCTCGGTACCGCGATGCCGTGCCGCACCTGACCAGTAAGGAAACGTGGGAACGTGTCTTTCGTTACCAGGCGTAAGGGCCAGACCGAGGCCCCGACGGAAGTCCGGATCCTCGAGAAGGTGCAGAGCACCGTCGGCAGTGCCCCCGGCGCGATCACCGTCGCCCGGGGTATGTCGCACTTCGGCGAACACGCACTCGGCTGGGTCGCGATCGCCGGTATCGGTGCCGCACTGGACAAGCCGCGTCGGCGTCAGTGGGCATCGGTTGCGGTCGGAGCCGTCGGCTCCCACGCCGCGTCGATCGTCATCAAGCGCATCGTGCGTCGGCCGCGTCCGCACGACCCGGCCGTCCGCATCAACGCCTCGACGCCCAGCAAGCTGAGCTTCCCCTCCTCCCATGCGACATCCACCACAGCCGCCGCGGTTCTCCTCGGCCGGGTGACCGGGCTACCGTTACCGGCGGTCCTCGTCCCACCCATGCTGCTCTCGCGCTTGGTGCTCGGAGTCCATTACCCCACCGATGTGCTGGCAGGATCGGCGCTCGGCGCGTTGACGGCTGCGGCCGTCGTGAAGTTCGAAGGAGACAAATGAGCGAGGATGCCGCACCCGTAGGCGCACCGCCGAAGAACCTGGCGGATGGCATCGTCAAGGCACTTCGTCCGCGTCAGTGGGTCAAGAACGTCTTGGTGCTGGCTGCACCGCTCGCGGCGGGCTCGGTCACCGACCCCGACGTTCTGCTGTCGGTCGCGCTCGCGTTCGTCGTGTTCTGCTTCGCCGCATCCGGGGTGTACCTGGTCAACGACGCCTTGGACGTCGAAGCCGACCGCGCGCACCCCACCAAGCGGTTCCGACCCATCGCCGCAGGCGTACTGCCGGTCAACATCGCCTACGCGATGGCGGTTGTCTCACTCGGTCTCGCCATCGGCCTGTCGTTCATCGCGAACTGGAAGCTGGCGCTCGTCATCGGCGTCTACATCGCGATTCAGCTGGCGTACTGCTTCGGCCTCAAGCACCAGGCCGTGCTCGACATCTGCATCGTCTCCTCGGGCTTCCTGCTCCGTGCGATCGCCGGTGGGGTTGCTGCCTCGATTCCGTTGTCGCAGTGGTTCCTGCTCATCATGGCGTTCGGTTCGCTGTTCATGGCGGCCGGTAAGCGGTACGCGGAGCTGCAGCTCGCCGAACGGACCGGCGCGAAGATTCGCAAGTCGCTCGAGAACTACACGACCACCTACCTTCGATTCGTCTGGACGTTGTCCGCGACGGCCGTCGTCATCTGCTACGGCCTGTGGGCGTTCCAGGAAGATGCGGGCACGGGGGCGAACTGGTTCGCCATCTCGATGATTCCGTTTACCATCGCAATCCTGCGATATGCAGTGGATGTCGATGGCGGCGAGGCAGGCGAACCCGAAGAGATCGCGTTGGGAGACAGGGTTCTCCAGCTACTCGCCATAGCGTGGATCGGAGTGGTTGGTGTCGCTGTCTACCTCGCCTGACCAGCGAGACACGCGAGAAGAGAACTCCGCTCGGGCATCGATCACCAGGCCCGTCTTCTGGATCGGGACCGTGGTCACCGGGGCGTTGTTCCTCTGGGGTGCGTGGGAGCGCCGCTGGATCGCCGACGACGGTTTGATCGTTCTGCGTACCGTCCGCAACCTGCTGGCAGGCAACGGACCGGTGTTCAACGCGGGCGAACGGGTGGAAACGAACACCAGCACCATCTGGACCTACCTCGTCTACGCCGGCAGTTGGCTGAGCGAGGGTCGACTCGAATACGTGGTCCTGACGATCGCGCTCGTGCTGTCCACGGCCGCCGTGGTCGTCGCGATGATCGGGACGTTCGCACTGCGGGGCCGTACCGCGTCTCACACGTTGTTCCTACCCGCCGGGGTCCTGGTCTACATCGCGGTTCCGCCCGCCCGTGACTTCGCGACGTCCGGCCTCGAGACCTGCCTGGTCATCTTCTGGTTGGCGATGCTGTGGCTGCTGATGGTTCGGTGGGGCCAGCGCCGCTCCGGTGGCGGCGAGCTGCTGCTGCTGGCGTTCTTCGCCGGGCTCGGCCCGCTGGTGCGTCCGGAACTGTCGATCGTGGCGGTGCTGGCGCTGGCGATGATCTTCCTGGCCCCGCAGAGTTGGCTGTCCAGGCTCCGAGTGTTCGCGGTCGCCGGAGCCGTGCCGGTGCTCTATCAGATCTGGCGCATGGGCTATTACGGCCTGCCGTACCCCAACACCGCGGTGTCGAAGGATGCCGGCGGAGCCAAGTGGTCTCAGGGGTTCGAGTACCTGTCCAACCTCGTCGGCCCGTACCTGCTGTGGCTGCCGCTCGCGCTGCTGGTCGTCGGTGCCGTCCTGTCGGCGTCTCGAGTTCGACTGTCCCTGCCCCGGACCGTCGGTGGCTGGCTTGCTGCTCTGCGGACGCCCACCGCCGTCGTCGTGTTCGCACTGATCAGTGGATTCATCCTCGCCGTGTACGCCATTCGCGTCGGTGGCGATTTCATGCACGGCCGAACGTTGTTACCGGCATTGTTCACACTGCTGCTGCCGATTTCGGTGCTGCCGGTTGCCCTACCGACACGCTGGTCCAAGGACCGGGCGACGGCAGTATTCGTCGCCGATCTCGTCGTCTGGGGTGGCATCGTCGTCTGGGCCGTCGCTGCTGCCAATACGACGGGTATGCCGCAGGGCTCGATCGTCGGCCGTAGCGGCATCGTCGACGAACGAGCCTTCTACTCCCTCAACACCGGGCACGCTCACCCGATTCTGGCCTCGGACTACCTCGACTACCCGCGGATGCGTGGGATGGTCGAGGCGATCGAGGACACCCCGGACGGTGGACTCCTGCTGCCGTCGGCGCAGTTCACCTACTGGGATGTCGTGCCGCCACCGCTACCCATCCCCGAAGGTGGTTTCGGTCACACCGTCTTCTTCCTGAACCTCGGAATGACCAGCATGAACGTCGGCCTCGACGTGCGGGTCATCGACCAGATGGGTCTGGCATATCCGTTGGCGTCACACACCGAACGGCTGGAGGACGGTCGCATCGGGCACGACAAGAACCTGTATCCGGACTGGGTGGTGGCCGATCTGGGACTCGTCGCCGTCCATCCGTACCTGCCCTGGTACATGGACGAGGATTGGGTCACCGAGGCTCAGGTGGCGTTGACCTGCCCGGACACCCAGGAATTGCTCACCTCGTATCGGGCTCCGTTGACGAAGGATTTGTTCGTCCGCAATGTCAAGCGCTCGTTCTTCTACGCCGGATATCGGTTCGATCGGGTGCCGAAGTACGAAATACAGAGATGTGATCTTCCGGCCCCGATATTGAAGGCCGACAATTAGATGTCCGAACACGAAAGAGTCACCGGGTTGCGCCGAAATGGTCTCGACGCCAAGATGAGCTGTCTCGATCCTGTAACGGACGACGTACTTCGTGCGATAAGTGCGGAGGATATGTATGCGCCAGACCCTGGGGTCGGGCGCACACATGACGAACTTGCGAGATCAAGCGTTGATTGCGTAACCGATGTGACGACGAAGCAGCTGAGAGGTCGAGTGCATGCTGGGTAGAAGGAAGAGCCGGTCCGAGGACAAGCAACGGGGGTCCTGGGGACGTCGCGCCGCCACGTCCATGCTCATGGCGGTGGTCCTCCCACTGGGATTGGCTGTAGCCGGCGGTGGCGCAACTGCCAACGCGGCCTTCGACGGCAATGCCATCGACGTCTGGACGGACTCGTCCATGGGTCCGATCAAGAGTCGCGTCTGGCGCGCCGCGGACGGCAACACCGACCGCGTGGTCTACCTCCTCGACGGGTTGCGGGCCACCTCCGACATCTCCGGCTGGGAGCACGAGACCGACGCCGGTGCCGTGCTCGCCGGTTACAACATCAACGTGGTTCAGCCGGTCGGTGGACAGTCCAGCTTCTACTCCGACTGGTACGCACCGTCGAACTTCAACGGCCAGCGGACCACGTACAAGTGGGAAACCTTCCTGACGCAGAACCTGCGTGAGAACCTGCGCGCCAACTGGGGCTTCAACCCCAACCGCAACGGCGTCATCGGTATCTCCATGGGTGGCTCGGCTGCGCTGACGCTGGCCGCGTACCACCCCGACCAGTTCAGCTATGCGGGCTCGCTGTCCGGTTACCTGAACATCTCGGCTCCCGGTATGCGTGAAGCGATGCGTCTGGCGTTGCTCGACTCCGGTCGCTACAACATCGACGCGATGTGGGGACCGCCGTGGGATCCGGCGTGGCTGCGCAACGACCCGTTCGTCTTCGCGCCTCGTCTGCGCGACAACGGCACCCGCGTGTGGGTGTTCGCAGGTAGCGGTCTGCCCGGTGGACTCGATCGCCCGCAGAGCTTCATCGACTACTACAACACCGCCAACGGCATGGGCCTCGAGGCCATCGCGTTGGCCAACAGCCGGGCCTTCCAGATCCGGATGGCCAGTATCGGCGCCAACAACGTCACCTACGCCTTCCCGCCCGTCGGCACCCACCAGTGGGGCTACTGGGGCGAGCAGATTCGGGTCATGGCACCGGATCTGAGCGCCAATATCGGATAGGCAACCCGGTCACGGAACATTCGGTCGCGTCGCCTGTTTTTCGGCCCGTAGTGAGATTTCACGACTTTTCAGGGCTGTTCAGCAGGGACCACGCAGGATAGTCTCCTGTTCCGGAGATACGACGAAGTGAAACTGGGACGCTGATCACAGTTTTGCCTTGGAACCGCTCGATGGAATAACCTCCATCGAGCGGTTCGCCTGTTCTCACAGCAGAACCTCAGCTTTTCCGAGATCCAGCTTCACTCGGCCTCACGGGGCCACCAGTTCGCCCTGTTCGATTGCCGGGGGCCGCTACGAGAGCGGAGACCGCGTAGATGAGAGAGAGCACGATTCATGCGATTTGCCGGCCTCAGTAGAACTCCGAAGGCGTCCTCACGCTGGCGTCAGCGCCTGCTCGGCGTCGGTGCCGCAGCGCTCGTACTTCCCATCGCAGCCGGTGTCGTCGGTGGAACCGTCGCTGCCGCAGCGCCCGCTCCCATCGCGCATCAGGCCCCGGCCGGTGGCCGTGAAGACCTGATCGTCCCGTCCGAGATGGGCCCCATCAAGGTTCAGGTCCAGTGGGCCGCTCGCGGCGGAAACGCTGCTCTCTACCTGCTCGACGGTCTGCGCGCACGCGACGATCGCAATGCATGGACGTTCGAGACCAACGCTCAGGATCAGTTCGCCAACGACGACGTGACCCTGGTCATGCCCGTCGGCGGTCAATCCAGCTTCTACAGCGACTGGTACACCTCGTCGAACTTCAACGGCCAGGAAGTCACCTACAAGTGGGAGACGTTCCTGACCGAGGAATTGCCCGCATTCCTCGAGAACTACGGAGTCTCGCGCAGCAACAACGGCGTCCTCGGACTGTCGATGGGTGGTTCGGCCGCTCTGACGCTGGCCGCGTACCACCGCGATCAGTTCAAGTTCGCCGGTTCGCTCTCGGGCTACCTCAACATCTCGGCACCCGGCATGCGTGAGGCCATCCGCGTTGCGATGCTCGACGCAGGTCGCTTCAACGTCGACTCCATGTGGGGACCGCCGTGGAACCCGGCGTGGCTGCGCAACGACCCGTTCGTCTTCGCGCCGCGACTCGAGGGCATGTCCCTGTACATCTCGGCAGCCAGCGGTCTGCCCGGCGAGTTCGATCGTCCGGCCGCGCCGATCGATTTCTACAACACGGCCAACGGCATGGCTCTCGAAGCTCTGTCGCTCGCCAACACCCGTGCGTTCCAGATCCGGATGAACACTCTGGGCATCCCGGCCACGTACAGCTTCCCGTCCAACGGCATCCATGCATGGCCGTACTGGGGAGCCGAGCTGTGGAAGGCTCGCACCCAGATCCTGGACGCGCTCAACGCCTGACACCGATCGACACGTGATCTTCGAGAAATGCCGCCCTGCGTCTGTGCGCCGGGCGGCATTTCTCGGTCTCGGCCGTGATCGCCATCCTCGCCCCAGTTCACAATTGCACCACCAGTCACAGCGCGTCTGCAGGTCGTCGGCAGCGCGCACGTGTAGAAAGACATACGAAGCATGTCTCGATAGGAGACCTTCGAAAGTCACGTCGAAAGAGAGTCACCATCATGCGCACTGAGCTTGTTCGGTTCGGTCGGACGCCATCGGCCGGCACACGGGCTCGACGAGCGGCGGCAGCACTGACCGTCGCTTCCGCGCTGATGATCCCCTTCGCGACGACGACGGTTGCCTCCGCGGCCCCCGTCGCCCGGACGGCCCCGGTAGCGCTCGCCGGGCCCGCCTATACGCAGACATCCGGTGCCACCGTCACATCGGTGGATTGGCTCTCCGATCGTCGTGTCGCGCTGTGGATACAGTCGCCGTCGATGGGAACGCCCATTCAGGTTCAGCTGCTGCTCGCACGTGACTGGAACATCAACCCGCAGGCCACGTTCCCGCAGGTGTACATGCTCGACGGTCTGCGCGCCACGGATCAGGAGAACGGCTGGACGGCCGAGACCGACGCCGAGTCGTACTTCGCCGACAAGAACGTCAACGTGGTCCTGCCCATCGGCGGCCAGTCCAGCTTCTACTCCGACTGGGTCGATCAGGACAACGGCAAGAACTACCAGTGGGAGACGTTCCTGACCGAGGAGCTTCCGCCCATCCTGGAACGCGATTGGCGTAGCACCGACAGTCGCGGAGTCGTCGGACTGTCGATGGGTGGCACGTCCGCGATGTTCCTCGCGGCGCGCAACCCCGGTTTCTTCAAGTTCGCCGGCTCGCTCTCGGGCATCCTGAGCACCACCTCGCTCGGTATGCCGCAGGCCATCCAGTACGCGATGACCGACGCCGGCGGCTTCAGCTCCAGCGCCATGTGGGGGCCACCGTCCAATTCGCTGTGGGCACAGCACGATCCATACGTGTTGGCCGACAAGCTCGAGGGCGTCAGCCTCTACATCTCCAGCGGCAACGGATCGGCCGGACCGTACGATCAGCCGTCGCCCATCCCTGGCGTGAGCACCAACTACGCAGGCATGGGTCTCGAGATCCTCTCGCGATTGACCTCGCAGACATTCGCCACCAAGCTCAATCAGCTCGGCATTCCCGCTCAGGTCAACTACCGGCCGTCGGGCACGCACTCGTGGCCGTACTGGCAGTTCGAGCTGCACCAGCTCTGGCCGCAGCTCGCCACCGCACTCGGTGTCGAGGTCGACAAGCCCGCGTGCAGTGCCGCCGGACTGATCGGCAATGCGAGCGGTGCCAACTCGTGGCTCGGCCCGTGCCTGACCGCGGAGTACAACGTTGCCGGTGGTCGTGCTCAGGACTTCACCTTCGGCCGGGTCTTCTTCACCCCCGATACCGGTGCGCAGGTCGTCGCCGGTGCCATCGGCGGCATCTATCAGGGCAACAGGGGCCCCGAGGGTGCGCTCGGCTTCCCGACGACCGGCGAGATCGGAACCCCCGACGGTCGTGGACGGTTCAACGCCTTCCAGAACGGGATGGTCTACTTCACGCCGCAGACCGGAGCCCACGTGGTCAAGGGCGCAGTGCTCGACGAGTGGGCCGCCCAGGGCTACGAGGGCGGACCGCTGGGATACCCGGTGCTCGACGAGGTCGAGACACCGAACAAGCCCGGCTCGGTGCAGGGCTTCGAGATCGGTGCCATCTACACCTCGCCCGATGCCGGAGTGCACTCGGTGCAGGGCATGATCCTCGGCAAGTACGGTGAATTGGGTTGGGAGAGTGGACCTCTCGGGTTCCCGAAGTCCAACGAGATCGGCCCGATCCGGGACGGCGGACGCTTCAACCAGTTCGAGACGGGCAACATCTACTGGAGCCCGCTCAGCGGAGCCTGGTCCACCCCGTACGGCCCGATCTTCGACGCCTGGGGATCGGTCGGCTACGAGGGCGGCCGACTGGGCTACCCCACCAGCGATCAGTTCGATATCGACGGCGGCGGCAAGCAGCAGAACTTCCAGTTCGGCATCATCACGCTGAAGGACGGCGTTGCCACGATCGCGCCCTAGTCGAGTGCATGACTCTTCAGAGTCCTCTCAGAGCGTGGCGGTACTGTCGCCTGCGAACCCGACGACCGAAGGATTTCGATCGATGACGCGTAATTCCCTGGCCAGAACTCTGTCGCTCGGTGTGATGGCTGTGGCGGCAAGCTCGCTGCTGGTGGCCTGCGGAAGCGACGACTCGACGGCCACCGGCGCTCCGACGAGCACCACCTCGGCCGCCGAGACCACGACCGAGGCGAGTTCGACGACGTCGGCGGCCGAGACCACCACCGCTGCGCCGACCACGAGTCCGGGGGAGGCGGCCACCGCGCCGCCCGAGCAGCCGCAGCCCGTTCCGGACGATTTCCCGGGTCCGACGGAAAGCCAGATCGACGACCGCGGTACGAGTTTCCTGGACGAGCTGAAGAAGCAGGGCGTCACCCCGGCGGGCAACGGTGACATCGCGGTGTCGACGGCCAATTACATCTGCGCCGCGCAGGCCCAGGGCGTCGCGGCGGAGGAGATCTCGACGTTCGTCACTGCGAATGTCGGCGTGGAGGCCAGTGCCGCCGGAACGCAGATGAGTGAGACGCAGGCTCAGGAAACAGCCCAGACCTACATCACCGCCGCGCAGGCGACCTACTGCAGGCCGTAGAGATCCACGGTGATGGCCAAGCGTAAGCGCAGAATTCTTCCGGTGATCGCCGTTGCGGCGATCATCGGTCTGATCATCGTCGCCCTCTGGTACCTGCTTGCCGGACGGCTGCCGCAGGATCCGGGTGCGCCGGTGCCGCCGGGGCCCGAGGAGCCGACGTCACAACCGGCGGACTGCCCCGACGTCCAGGTCATCGCCATCCCCGGTACGTGGGAATCGTCGGCCACCGACGATCCGTACAACCCGACGGCCAATCCGGTGTCGTTGATGCTCAACGTCACTCGCCCGTTGCAGGAGCAGTTCCCCGGCTCGCGAGCCGACGTCTACACCGTGCCGTACGTGGCTCAGTTCTCGAACCCCATCGCACTGCCGCCGGACGGCCAGCAGTCCTACAACAACAGCCGCACCGAGGGCGAAGCAGTCGCCGTGCAGAAGATGTCCGATGTCAGCGCGCGGTGCCCGTTGAGCACTTTCGTCCTCGCCGGGTTCTCCCAGGGCGCGGTCATCGCCGGAGACATTGCGGCCGACATCGGCGCGGGCAACGGTCCCATCTCCGCCGATCGGGTTCTCGGGGTCACCCTCATCGCCGACGGTCGCCGCGACGGCGTCTCCGGTACCGATGTCGTCCCGCTCGACGGAGTCGGTGCCGAGGTCGCACTCGGCGGACTCGACCTGCCCGGCATCACCATGACGGGGCGTCGGGAAGGTGGCTTCGGTCCTCTCGACGACCGGACCAATCAGATCTGCGCTCCCGGCGACCTGATCTGCTCGTCACCGTCGGATGGATTGTCGCTCCGCAACATTCCGCAGAGCATCCAGATTCTGATCGGTGCTGCAGGCAACCCCGTTCATGCGTCGTACAACAGTTTCGTCGTCGACGGATCCGGTACGACGGCCACTCAGTGGACCGCTGCGTGGGCCGCCGGACTGATCGAGAACGCCCCGATGCCCGCGCATTCGTGAGCGACGACGCTTTATAACGGAAACGTCACAACGCAACGCATGGCGATCTGGTGCCGGGCACAAACCTGAGGCGTGAAACCCCCAGCCGGTGTGATCGACTCCGGCCAGCGGCTAGAGTGACGCCTTGGACCTGCGCAGATCAGCCCCGGCCGGGCTGCTCTCGCCGCCGAAACCAGACCGCTGCACACTTGCGAGGAGAGCAATAGATGAGTTCCGCCGAGGCCGCGACCGCAGGGCCGCGCAAATTTCGCTTCGCTGCAGGCGGAGAGGGAAATGCCGAGGAGGGCGGGGCTCGGAAGTTCATCAAGCTGGCGCAACAGGCCGAGGAACTGGGCTACGACAGCTTCATGATTCCCGACCACCTGGGCAACCAGGTCGGTCCCATCGCAGCGCTCGGAGCACTCGCCGTCGCCACCGACAAGATCCGGCTCGGCACGGCAGTCCTGGCCAACGGCTTCCGGCATCCCGCGGTGCTGGCCAAGGATGCGGCCACCATCGATGTGCTCTCGGGCGGGCGGCTCGAACTCGGTTTGGGTGCCGGTTGGATGCGTGAGGAGTACGACAAGGCGGGTATCACGTACGACCGCCCGGGTGTGCGCATCGAAAAGCTCGAGGAGACCCTCGAAATTCTCGACGTGCTGTTGCGCGGTCAGGAGTGCAACTTCGAGGGCAAGCACTACACGATCACCGGACTCAAGGGCAGCCCTCGGCCCCGGCAGGGTCCGCGTCCTCCCATCTGCATCGGCGGCGGCGGACCGAAGATGCTCGCGCTGGCGGCCAGGCACGCCGACATCATCTCCGTGGTGCCGAGCACCTCGAAGGAGGGCAAGCTTCTGCTGTCGGGCATGACCATCGAGAAGACCCTCGAGCGAGTCGAGCTGATCCGTGCGGCCGCGGGAGACCGGTTCGACGACATCGAACTGAACTGGGCGATCACCACGATCGTCGTCACCGACGATCGTGAGCAGATGGCCGAGATGGCGCTGGCGGCACTCGACAACGGCTACCCACCGAACGTGGACGTCGACGTCAAGCTCACCGTCGAGGACATTCTCTCGTCGCCGTACCTCGCATTCGGGACGTACGAGGAAATCGCCGATCAGATCCGTAACGTTCGCGCGCGAACCACGATGTCCTATGTCGGGGTTTTCCCTACTCAAATGGAAGCATTCGCGCCGGTTGTCGACTTGCTGAAAGGCGAGTGACGCAGGCGCGTGTCGGTACCATGTAGCTGGCCTTTCAAACCAGGTGCCAAACCGACACCGTAAGAGCTACTAGTCAGTAACATAAAACGCTGTTCGGTGTCTGCATGCACGTAGCCGGTGGTGCGGGACCAGGTCACGCAGGCTGTGTGGCAGCGGATTCGTGTCGGAGGAGATTGAAGTAATGAGCCACACGTTCGATGATTTCATCGATGAGAACGGCCACATCACCATCGGTGAAGGGCAGACGCTCGTCCGCCACGTCGAGGTGAACGTGCAAGAGAATTCCGACACGCTCGCGTACCGGTTCGTCGACTACTCCCGGGAACGTGACGGCGAAGCGCACGAGTTGACCTGGGCCGAGTTCGGTACCCGCCTCAAAGCTGTCGCTGCTCGCCTCCAGCAGGTCACCCAGCCCGGTGATCGAGTGGCCATCCTGGCACCGCAGGGGCTCGAGTACGTCATCGCCTTCTTCGGAGCGATCTACGCGGGCACCATCGCGGTCCCGCTGTTCGATCCCGACGAGCCCGGTCACACCGACCGCCTGCACGCCGTCCTCGGAGACTGCAAGCCGAGCGCCATCCTCACCGCGAGCAACTCGGCCGCGGGCGTGCGCGCCTTCTTCCGTGCACTGCCCGCCGCGGAACGCCCCAGGATCATCGCCGTCGACGCCGTCCCGGACAGCGTCGGCGAGACGTGGGTCGAGCCCAAGGCCGGGCTCGACGACATCGCCTACCTGCAGTACACGTCCGGTTCGACGCGGACCCCGGCCGGCGTCGAGATCACGCACCGCGCGGTCGGCGTCAATGCGCTGCAGATGGTCGACAGCATGGAGATCAACCACGACTCCCGCGGCGTCACCTGGCTGCCGATGTTCCACGACATGGGCCTGCTCACCGTCATCCTCCCGGCGCTCGGCGGCAAGTACATCACCATCATGAGCCCGCGCGCCTTCGTGCAGCGTCCCTGGCGCTGGATCAAGGAACTCGCCGCAGTCTCCGACGGCGCAGGCACCTTCGCGGCAGCGCCGAACTTCGCGTTCGAGCACGCCGCCCAACGTGGTCTGCCCAAGAACGGCGAGTCCCTCGACCTGTCCAACGTCATCGGACTGATCAACGGCAGTGAGCCCGTCACCACGTCGTCGATGAAGAAGTTCAACGAGGCGTTCGGCCCGTACGGTCTGCCGAAGTCCGCGATCAAGCCGTCCTACGGCATGGCCGAGGCGACGCTGTTCGTCTCCACCAGCAAGCACTCCGACGAGGCCAAGGTGGTCTACGTCGATCGCGTCGAGCTCAATGCGGGCAACTTCGTGGTCGTCGCCCCCGATGCTCCCGGTGCCATCCCACAGGTGTCCACCGGAACGGTCGCCCGCAGTCAGTGGGCCGCCATCGTCGATTCCGAGACGGCCACCGAGGTCGCGGACGAGCACGTCGGCGAGATCTGGTTGCACGGCGAGAACATCGGCAAGGGCTACTGGGGCCGCGACACCGAGACCTCGGAGACGTTCCACAACAAGCTCGTCCACCGCAATGCCGAGGGCTCGCATGCAGACGGTGCTCCCGAGGGGGGCAATTGGATGCGTACCGGCGACTTCGGCGTCTACCACGACGGCGAGCTCTACATCACCGGCCGCGTCAAGGACCTCGTCATCGTCGACGGCCGCAATCACTACCCGCAGGACCTCGAGTTCTCGGCCCAGGAAGCCAGTAAGGCCTTGCGTCCCGGCTTCGTCGCGGCTTTCGCCGTCCCGCTCAACCAGCTCCCCGACATCGTGTTCGAGTTCAGTGGAGCAGCCCTGACCAAGGACTCGGACGACAGCTCCGAGCAGCTCGTCATCGTGGCAGAGCGCGCTCCCGGCTCCGGTAAAGCAGATCCGGCTCCGATCGCCGACGAGGTACGCACGGCAGTATCGGCACGGCACGGCGTCACCGTGCGCGACGTCCTGCTCGTTCCGGCCGGCTCCATTCCGCGTACGTCGAGTGGCAAGATCGCCCGACGCGCATGCAAGGCCGCATACATCGAGGGCACGCTGCGCGGCGGTTACCAGCAGACGGCCTTCCCGGACGCAGAACTGCCCGACTGATCTCTGGGCCTCCCGTTCCTTCGATACATAGCTTGGTGAGTAATGGCTGAACAAGAGACAGACAAGATTCAGAGTGCCGACGGGACGGACCTCACGGTCGCCCAGCTGCGGGATTGGCTACGCAACTGGGTTGCGGACGCGACCGGGCAACCGGCGTCGGCCATCTCCGACGACCGTCCGATGGAGGAATTCGGTCTGTCCTCTCGCGATGCCGTCGCACTGAGCGGTGAGATCGAGGAGCTGGTGGGGGTCACGCTGACCGCCACCGTCGTCTACCAGCACCCCACCATCGCCTCGCTCGCCAAGATCATCATCGAGGGCGAACCCGACGAGCCGGTCGGCACCGTCGACGACGCGTTCTACACCAGCGGCGGGCAGTCGGGCGACGCCCACGACGTCGCGATCGTGGGCCTGTCGTCCCGCTTCCCGGGCACCGGACAGACTCCCGAGGAAATGTGGTCGCTGCTCATCGAGGGCCGCGACGGCATCACCGATCTGCCCGACGGCCGCTGGCGGGAATTCACCTCCGATCCCGTCATCGCCGCGGCCGTCGAGGCGACGGTCACCAAGGGCGGCTACCTCGACGACGTCAAGACCTTCGACGCCGAGTTCTTCGCGATGTCGCCCAACGAGGTCGTCAACGTCGATCCGCAGCAGCGGCTCGCGCTGGAACTGACCTGGGAAGCGTTGGAGCACGCGCACATTCCGGCCAGCTCGATCAAGGGCCGTCAGGTGGGCGTGTTCATCGGCAGCTCGTCGAACGACTACCAGCTCATCGCCGTCAGCGACCCGGCCGTGCACCCGTACGCCCTCACCGGCACCTCCACCGCCATCGTCGCCAACCGCGTCTCCTACTTCTACGACTTCCGCGGACCGTCCATCGCCGTCGACACCGCGTGCTCGTCGTCGCTGGTCGCCGTGCACCAGGCGGTGCGCAGTCTGCGTACCGGCGAATCCGATCTCGCCGTTGCCGGTGGCGTCAACATGCTGCTCGCTCCGCCCATCACCGTCGGCTTCGGTCAGACGGGTGTGCTTGCGCCCGACGGCCGCATCAAGGCCTTCTCCTCCGACGCGAACGGCATGATCCGCTCCGAGGGCGGTGGACTCGTCGTGCTCAAGCGACTCGAGGACGCCGAACGTGGCGGTGATCAGGTGCTCGCCGTCATCGCCGGATCCGCGATCAACCAGGACGGCCGCTCCAACGGACTGCTCGCGCCGAACCCGGACGCACAGGCCGACGCGCTGCGATTCGCCTACCGCGACGCCGGTATCAACCCGTCGGGCGTGGACTACATCGAAGCTCACGGCACCGGAACCATTCTCGGTGACCCGATCGAGGCCGACGCTCTCGGACGCGTGGTCGGCCGTGGCCGCGACGCAGACAAGCCTGCCCTGCTGGGATCGGCGAAGACCAACTTCGGACACCTCGAATCTGCCGCAGGCGCAGCAGGTTTGATCAAGGTCGTCCTCGCGATGCAGCAGAACAAGCTTCCCGCTTCGCTGAACTACGTGGGCCCCAACCCGTACATCGACTTCGACAAGGCCCACCTGAAGGTGATCCCGGAGGCCACCGACTGGCCGCGTTACACCGGCAAGGCCGTCGCAGGAGTCTCCGGCTTCGGATTCGGTGGCACCAACGCGCACGTCGTCGTGCGCGAGTACGTCCCGGGCGAGACCTCGGCCGAATTCGACCCCGCTGCAGTGGATCCCGAGGCCGCCGTGGTGGAGGGCATCTACGAGGAGCAACTCGATTCCGAGACGACCAGCCCGGTCGCCGAGGCCGAGACCATCCTGGCCGAGTCCGAAAGTGTGCCGGAGACAGTAATTCTCGCAGTGTCCGCGGCTCTGCCGTCGCGTCGTAAGCGCGCCGCATCGGAACTGGCCGACTGGCTCGAGACCGAAGAGGGCAGCACGACGCCCCTCGTCGACGTGGGCCGCACCTTGGCCCGACGCAACCACGGGCGTTCGCGCGCAGTGGTTCTCGCCTCCACCACAGCCGAGGCCATCGCCGGCCTTCGCGCCATCGCCGCCGGCAAGCCGGGCCCCGGCGTGTTCTCCGCGGATTCACCCGCGTCCAACGGCGCGGTGTGGGTGTTCTCCGGCTTCGGCTCGCAACACCGCAAGATGGCCTCGCGGCTGTACCGCACCAACACCGTGTTCGCCGCCGAGGTGGACAAGGTGGACGAGCTGGTCGTCGACGAGGCCGGCTACTCCATCCGCGAGATCATCCTCGACGACTCGCAGACCTACGAGTTCGAGAACTCCCAGGTTGCCATCTTCGTCATCCAGATCGCCTTGGCCGCAACGCTTCGTGCGCACGGTGCCGAGCCGTCGGCCGTCATCGGACACTCGATGGGCGAGGTCGCGGCCGGATACGTTGCCGGTGGCCTCAACCTCGAAGACGCGGTGCGCATCATCTACGCCCGCTCGCGCCTGCTGGCCGAGGGCCAGGACGGACTCGGACCGGCATCGCAGGGTGCCATGGCTCTGGTCGAGTACACCCCGGACGAGGTCAAGACCCTCACCGACCAGTTCCCCAATGTCGAGCCCTGCGTGTACGCCGCACCGACGCACACCACCGTCGGTGGACCGCGCGCCGAGGTCGAGGCCCTCGTCGAGATGGCCGAGGCCGCAGGCAAGATGGCCCGTCTGCTCGACGTCAAGGGAGCAGGCCACACCGCGGCCGTCGACGTCCTGCTCGGTGAGCTGGCCGCCGAACTCGCCGGAATCGAACCCGCCACACTCACTGCCGGGGTCTACTCGTCGGTCGATCGTGAGGCCCACTATCGCGTCGGGCATGCGGCGATCCATGGCGTCGACTACTGGACCAAGGGTATGCGTCACCCGGTCTGGTTCACGCAGGCCGTCAATGTTGCTGTGGGAGATGGCCACACGACGTTCGTCGAGCTCGCCCCCAACCCCGTCGCGCTGATGTCGGTGGCGGCCACGGCATGGGCTGCAGGCGTCGCCGATTCGACTCTGATTCCGACGCTCAAGCGCAAGGAGGACGAGTCCGAGACCTTCCTCGCCGCTCTGGCGCAGCTCTACGTCCACGGACACGCACTGGAACTGGCGACCCTGTTCGAGTCCGGCCCGTACGCGCCGATTCCGCGAACCGCGTACCTGCGCAAGGAGTTCTGGCTCAACTCGCAGGTCAGCTCCAGCGGTAACGCGCGAGTTCCCGGTGCGCGAGTCGCCTTGCCGGACGGCCGTCACGTGTGGGAAGTCCAGGCCTCGGCCGTCGCCGATTTCGATGCACTGGTCACGGCCGCCGCATCGCAGGTGTTCTCCGATGTGACAGTGGGCGTTTCGGTGTCCCATGCGGCGGTACCGAAGGTCGGCACTGTTGTCACCACGTTGACCTCCCACCTCGGTGGCGCCTCGATCCAGGTACACGCACACGAGGGCTCGGCCTTCACCCTGCTGCACGAGGCCGTCGTCACGTCCGGTGATGTGCGTCCGGAACCCGTTGTCGCTCTGGAAGAGCGTTCCTCTTCTCCCATGGAGGAACTGCCGGAGGTCGTCGAGACCTTCGGTGATCGCTGGGATCCCAACGGCAATCAGAAGCTCGAAGACCGACTGGCCATCATCGTCGCGGAGTCCATGGGCTATGCGCCCGAGGACCTGCCACCCGAGGTTCCGCTGATCGAGCTCGGGCTCGACTCACTCAGCGCTGTGCGCATCAAGAACCGCGTGGAATACGAATTCGATATCCCCACAGTGCAATTGCAGGCGGTGCGTGACGCGAACCTGCGCGAGGTGGAGAAGTACCTGCGCTACGCGATCGAGAACCGCGACGAGGTGCAGGCGCTGGCAGACAAGCAGGCCGCAGAAAAGGCCGCCGAGCAGGCGGCCGTCGAGGCTGCACCGGTTCAGGCGACTGCTCCGGTTGCCGAGGAAGCGCCCGCAGTCGCTGCACCGGCTCCGGCCGCCGCAGCGCAGACCGACCTGGGCGGCAAGGAAGCGTTCGCCGAGGCCGCCGGTTCCGATGTGCCCCCGCGCGACAACGCCGAGCGGATGACGTTCGCGACGTGGGCGGTCGTGACGAAGGAATCGGCCAAGGGCATCTTCAACACCCTGCCGATCCTCGACGACGAGACGGCCGAGAAGCTGGCCGCCCGTCTGACCGAGCGGGCCGGCGGCGAAATCACCTTCGACGACGTGCTGGATTCGGAAACCATCGAGCAGTTGGCCGACAAGGTGCGCCCGCACCTCGAAGACGGTGAGATCGACGGCGTCGTACGCAACCTGCGTGCTCGGCCCGAAGGATCCACCGCCACACCGGTGTTCGCGTTTCACTCGGCGGGTAGCTCCACCGTCGCCTACGAGCCGCTGCTGCGGAAGCTGCCTGCAGGCACGCCGATGTACGGACTGGAGCGCGTCGAAGGCCCCATCGCCGTGCGCGCCGCGGAGTACGTGCCGTTGATCAAGGCGATCCAGCCCGAGGGGCCGTACGTGTTCGTCGGCTGGTCGCTCGGCGGCATCCTCGCCTACGAGGTGGCGCGTCAGATGGAAGAGGAAGGCATCGAGGTCGCCTACGTCGGGCTGCTCGATACCGTCATGCCCGGCACTGCGATTCCCGATACCAAGGACGAAGTCCGTAAGCGCTGGGAGCGGTACGCGGCGTTCGCGAAGAAGACGTACAACGTCGACTACCCGATCCCGTACGACAAGTTGGTCGACTCCGACGACGAGGGCCAGATTCGGATCATCACCGATCTGGTCAAGCTCAGTGGGGCAAAGATTCCCGGCGGCATCATCGAGCATCAGCGGACGTCGTGGCTCGACAATCGGGCTATCCAGACGGCCGAGCTCAAGGAGTACGGCGGACACGTGACGCTGTACCTGGCCGACAAGTACCACGACGATGCGATCGCTCTCGAGCCTGCGTACGCCACCCGCGAAGAGCACGGTGGTTGGGGACCGGTGGTGAAGGACCTCGAGATCGTGTACGTCGGAGGCGATCACCTCGCCGTCGTCGACGAGCCGTACATTGGAAAAATTGCGGCCCATTTGTCGAAGACGCTCGAGAACATCGAGTCTGCAAGAACCGGAGCGTAGATCTTGAGTGGCACCACTGCGGAGAAGTTGGCCGAACTACGGGCGAGGCTCGAACTGGCCAAGGAACCGGCCGGCGAGATCGGGATAGCGAAGCGTGCGAAGAAGGGCATTCCCAGTGCTCGCGATCGCGTCAATTCGTTGCTCGATCCCGGCAGCTTCGTCGAGATCGGCGCATTGGTGAAGGCCCCGAACGATCCCGGTGCTCTGTACAGCGACGGTGTCGTCACCGGCCACGGAACCGTCGACGGCCGTCCGATCGCCGTGTTCTCGCACGATCAGACCGTGTTCGGTGGCACCGTCGGCGAGATGTTCGGCCGCAAGGTCGCCGGCATCATGGACTTCGCGATCAAGATGGGCTGCCCGGTCGTCGGCATCAACGACTCCGGCGGAGCTCGGGTGCAGGACGCCGTCACCTCCCTCGCGTGGTACGCCGAACTGGGCCGACGCCACGAGGCGCTCTCCGGCCTGTGCCCGCAGATCTCGCTGATCCTCGGTAAGTGCGCCGGTGGCGCGGTGTACGCACCGATCAACACCGACATCGTCGTCGCCACCGAAGAGGCGTACATGTTCGTCACCGGACCGGACGTCATCAAGTCCGTCACCGGTGAGGACGTCAGCCTCGACGAACTGGGCAGTGCCCGCGTCCAGGCCATCAACGGCAACGTGCACCACGTCGCTGCCGACGAGAAGGCCGCATTCGACTGGATCCGGAACTACCTGAGCTACATGCCCTCGAGCTGCCAGGAAGAAGCACCGGTGATCAACCCGGGGCTCGAGCCGGAGATCACCGAATCCGACCGCAAGCTCGACTCGTTCATGCCCGACGCCGACAACGCCGGCTACGACATGCACGACATCATCCTGCGCATCTTCGACGACGGCGAATTCCACGAACTGTCCGGCCAGACGGCACCGAACGTCATCACCGGCTTCGCCCGCGTCGACGGTCGGCCGGTGGGAATCGTCGGCAATCAGCCGATGCATCTGTCCGGGGCACTCGACGCCAAGGCAGCGGACAAATGCGCTCGGTTCATCCGCCTCAGCGATGCCTACAACATCCCGATCATCTTTCTCGTCGACACACCCGGCTTCCTGCCCGGCGTCGATCAGGAAACCCTCGGCGTCATCCATCGCGGTGGCCGCTTCATCTTCTCGTTCGTCGAAGCCACGGTGCCGAAACTGACTGTCGTGATTCGCAAGTCCTACGGTGGCGGATACGCGGTGATGGGCTCCAAGCAGCTCGGATCCGACATCAACCTCGCCTGGCCGACCGCCCGAATCGCCGTCATGGGTGCCGAAGGTGCCATCAACATCATGAGTCGCAAGCAACTCGCCGAGGCGGGCGAGAACGCTCCGGCGCTTCGCAAGCAGCTCATCAACTTCTACAACGAGCATGTCGCAACACCCTGGATCGCCGCCGAGCGTGGCTACATCGATGCGGTCATCGAGCCGTCGAGCACCCGCCTCGAAATTCGCAAGGCCCTGCACATTCTGAAGGACAAGGAAGTGCACAAGAGTCCGCGTAAGCACTCGTTGCTCCCCATCTAGAGAACTGAAGTTCGGCGGTCCTTCGTCCTCCGGGGGTCGCTTCGCTCCCGTTCGCGTCAATGGACCACTGCACCGGTCAGACGTATGCGATGGTTCATTCACGTGCGGGCGTCGTCTGCGTCGATGAACCACTGCACCGGTCAGACGTGTCCGATGGTCCATTCACGCGGTCGATTCGCGCGGAAGCATCACGACATCCGGTCGAGGTCTGGCGAGAGCATGTTGGTAGTTCATCCGTAAGTCGTCGAGCACCTGTGTCGGCCGATCGCGGATGTCTTGCGGTGAATGGGATACGACGATCAGACCGTGGGCCTGCATTCGGTTACGTCGGGCTTGGGTCCGCTGGTAGTCGGCCGGTGACAGATGATGGGCCACGGAATCGATTTCACGTGCCAGCGCCACGGTGTCGATCCACCCGTCGGTATTGGCGATGAACTCTCCGCTGCGGGCGTAGATGTCGCAGTTGTGTGTCATCGCGGGCAGTCCGCTGGTTCTGTACAGGCGTTGGTCTTCGAGTTCTGCCACCGAGTGCGCGTTGTCCCGCAACTCGAGAAGTACACGGCGGGTGAGCGCGCTGTAGCGGCGCGGCCCTTCGGCCAATTCGGCGGCGATCTCGTCGATGGTCACGCCGTCTCGTTGGAGCACCTCGGTCAGCAGGGCGACGCACCGTGCCTCGGATTTCGCGGCTCGCGTGGCGTCGACCAGTGATCGCACCAGAGGAGCAACTCGGATGCTGCCCTTGGTGATCGACTCGGGAAGCCGCCATGTCCGCTCTGCTCGGACGAATGACACCGATGCCCGACGCATTTCCGCGGGTAGCAGCAGATGAACCTCCCCGGCGGATCCGTTGGTCCCGTATCCGAACGAATCGAGTCCGACGCAGCCGGTGATCATGCTCGTCGCTCCGCCGTATGCGAGCGCCGCGGCCGAGCGCTCGAGCGTCGACGGATGTCCGTTGCGCAGCAGTACGACTCCCGGTAGCAACCGCTGCCACGGACCGCCGGCTGCGCACCTGCCGTCGATCGCAGCGTCGCTGACGCCCGCCTCGCGAAGCTGCCGTCGCGTCACGACGCCGGTCGAGCTCAGGTCGAACAATGATTCTGCGTTCCACATTCGTCTTCTCATGCCCGAAGAGTGGAATTCGACACCGACACGTTCGTCGTGTTTCGACGCTGTCTCAGGATGTCTGTGGATGGACGGCGAGTCTGTGGATGGATTGGCTGTGACCAGTCTCGAGCCGGACGACGCTGTCGGACTCGGATGCTAAGGGCGGCCGATGGAGTCCGATAGCGTCCGCGGGCGTGGCCATCCGGCAGCGTGAATGAACCATCTACGCGCTCAGACGTATGCAACGGTCCATTGACCCACTACAGGCCGAGACGTGGATGGACCCTTGCACGGTCGAGACGTGTGCAAGGGTCCATTGACGCGGGGCGGGGGGCGGGCGGGCGATCAGTCCTCGAATACTCGCAATTGGCCGTCTTGGTAGAAACCCGATCGGGTGACGTCGGCGGTCTGGAGTTCAGCGGGCACAGCGCTCGGGTAGTACTGCTCGTAGCGCTCCAACGAACCCCAGTCCCTGGCCCAGTCGTTTTCGAGGTAGGTGGGGACGGTGACGGGCTTGGCGAGCAGTTCGGACCAGCCGAGGGGGCCGCCGTTCTCGCCGGATTGCCAGGTGTCGGTGGAGCTGACGGCGAGTGGGCGGTCGGGGAGGATGCGGTATTCGGGTACCTCGGCGACGCCGTTTCGATGGTCGAAGGGGCGCTGGCACGGGAACTGAAGTCCGACGGCCCAGTCGAGCAGCACGGGTTGATCGCTGCCGATCATGGTGTTCAGATTCTCCATCAACGGCACCCGTGGCGGGGTGAACGCGAGCCATTGGTCACCGGTGAGGTTGGGGTCGTTGGCGACGATGCGGACGGCGTCGGCGTCGGGTGCGATGTCCGCCAACGGGATTCGGAGGTTGCGCCACGAGGGTGCCGGTCCGATGTCGCGGGGCAGGTAGGTGCCCTGGGCCTGGACGCTGCCGTCGGGCTGACGCTTGCCGTATTCGAGCAGCAGGGACTGTCCGTAGGTGAGTGCTCCGGTGTCGTCGTAGGACCAGATGCGGCCGGCTGCGGAGAAGACGACCAGGGGAGCATCGTCGCTACGAGCGGGTAGTTGGTACCAGCTCGACGTCGCCTCCGCGGGCTCCTGGATGCCCTCCTGGTACGAGCCGAGTACCGGTGTGGTGGCCGGGTCGAGTCCGAAGGGCAGGGCGGCGGACGAGCCGTTGACGCCGACTTCGCCGGTGCCGCCAGCGGTTCCGGAGCTCTGGCCTTCCTCGAAGGCGGGTCCGACGGCTTGTTGGTCTGTGTTGCCCTGTCCTGGTTTGACTTCCACGGCGTCGGCGCTGAGGTCGCTTGGCACGCCGTTGGCAGTGAAGTTGCGCAGGGTGGAGCTCGCGCCGCCAAGGGGTCCTGCGACGGGGTCGAAGTCGTCCGGCAGTGGGCTCAGCATGCCTGCGTTGGGGTTGGACTCGACGAGCACGTCGTTGGCCAGTCCGCACGAATTGCCCAGGACGGACTGCACATTCGATCGTGCCAGCGAGTAGGCGGGGTACTGGGAGACGGCTCCCTTGACGAGCGAGAGCACCTCGAACAACACCATGATTCCGGCGATGACGGTCAGCGGTGCGGCGGCGAACTTACGGATGCGCTTGCCGCGCGCGGAGGTCGGTTTCGGTTGTGGGGGAGCGTATCCCTCGCGCAGGTACTGGAATGCGGCGACGGCGAGGACCAGTCCGAAGAGGATGAGGAACAGGGTGCCCGATTCGTTGCCGCTCAGCGACACCGTCTTGTCGAACCACGGCACGCCGTAGCTCGAGACGTACCAGTAGCCGTTGATGCCCGAGAACGACAGTGCGAGAACGAACATCAGCCCGGCTGCGAACAGCGATCGGTTGCGTCGCGAGCGCAGGGCGCTGGCCGAGACGGCGACGGCCGTCAGCGCGGCCAGGCCACCGGCGATTCCGGCGTAGGAACCGAAGTGGTGAGTCCACTTGGTGGGGTTGAACATCATGAAGAAGATGGTGCCGAGGACGACGCCGAGGAGTCGCCAGGCCGGTCCGTTCGAGATGCCGGGGATGCGTCGGCGGCGAAGCAGCACGAACAGTGTCGTGAACAGGCACAGGATCATCGTCAGGAACGCGAAGCGGCGTGCGACCGAGCCGTCGACGGTCTGGACGAAGAGGTAGTAGTAGCGCAGGAAGTCCTGGTACCAGGCCTCGTTGGGGCCGATGATGGTGCGGACTCGGGTGGACTCGATGACCGTCGCGTACGTCTGGTCGGCGAAGACGACGACGAGTACCAGTACGCCTGCTGCAGCCAGCGGTGCGAGCATCGCGAGGGTGCCGACCTGGCGGTGGCGTCGGACGACGATGCGCGCGATGGGGCGGGCCCCGGCGAGAAGTGCTGCCACACACATCAATCCGGTCGGCGCTGCGGCGAGGGTGAAGGCTCCGATGAGACATGCTGCGGCCGCGGGGAGCAGTCGACCGGTGGCGATGGAGCGTTCCACCGAGCACCAGGTGAGCAATGCGCCGAGGGCGACGATCGGTTCGGGACGCAGACCGTTGTTGTACGGCAGCCAGAACGCGAGGAACACCAGTCCGCCGGTCCACAGGGCGACGTTGGATTTGCGGACGGCGCGTCCGAGGCGTGGCACCACCTCACGGCTGATCACCATCCAGCAGAGGACGCCTGCGATGAGGGCGGGCAGTCGCATCCACGGGCTGGCGGTCGAGATCTTGGCGAAGACTGCGAGTACGTCGTAGTACCAGCCGAACGGGGCCTCGGGTACGCCGAACCAGCGGAAGTAGTTGGCCATGTAGCCGGAGTGGTCCGCGGCGCGGGCCATCGTGAGCAGGTAGCCGTCGTCGGAGGTGTTCGCACCGACGAAGTGCCAGCCCACCAGAACACCGAGAACGGTGACGTCGACGCCGGTGAACTTCCACCAGTGGGAGGGGAAGAAGCGGCGGTGCGCGCGACCGTCGGTGCCGTCGAGCCGACCGAGTGCGCCGATGGCCAGCAGGGTGCAGGCGATCGCGAGGATCATGATCAAGGACTTGAGCAGCGTCGGCGACGACGAGAAGCGGGAGTCGACGTCGACGGTGACGGACATGTCGGCCGGAGCCGCGCCACTGAGATCGCTGAAGATGCCGACGACCTGGGGACGGAGGTCGCCGTCGAGCCTGCCCTGGATCGGCTGGCCGTCGTCGTCGGTGAGTCCGGTGAAGGCCGCCGAGGTGTACTCGTCGTTCGAGGTGATCTCGATGGCCGCGCAGCGGGTGCTCTGGACGTCGGCGCGAGGTGCCGTCGCGACGACGACGTTTCGGTCGAGAACGTCCACGTTCGCCTCGCCGACGCGAACGAACAGACTGTTCAATGCCGCGCCTTCGCCCTGCGGGGGAGCAGTCGCCAGCAACAGCCCGCCCGACGCGGGGAGTGAGGCGACGGCAGAGCACGGGAGGGTCGCAGTCAGGCTCAGAGGTGCCTGGGACACCAGTGGGGCGTCCACGTCCTGCAGCAGCCCGTTCTGGGGCCATTCGATGGTGGCGGTGGTCTGCGTGACGGGTGCAAACGGAGTGATCAGCGCGAACAGTACGCCGAGCACGCCGGCGACCATGGCGATCAGCCGGGGAACTCGTACCTGAGCACGAAGTTCGTCCGAGGCTCGCAGTGGAGCGGGGACGGGCGGACCAGCTGATGAATCTGTCACGACGTCGGGCACGAGAGTCGATGTTATGCGAGCGTGACGAAGAGGTCACACAGGCACCGTCCCCGGGAATAATCCTGAAACCAGGGGATCAGTCGGTTTTCATCGGTCCGTCGCTGGCCAATCCGGACCGAGACTGCTGCTCGACGGCGATCTCGGCCGTGGTCGCGTCAGGATCGAGTGGCATGTATCTCTCGATCGATCCCCAATCTCGGGCATAGTCGTCAGCTAGGTACGACGGCAGTGTCTGCGCGTCGAGCAGCAGTTCGGTCCAACCGAGCGGGCCGCCGCCGATCGAGTCCTGCCAGGCATTGGTGGATTCGGCACCGGTGCGGTCGGGCAGAATCCGGTACTCCGGTACCTCGGCGACGCCGTCGCGATGATCGAACGGGCGCTGGCACGGAAACGCGAGTCCGACGGCCCAGTCCAGCAACACCGGATCGGTCGATCCGACCAACGAGTTCAGCGTCTGTGTCTTCGGCACGCGCGGCGGGGTGACGGCGAGCCATTGATCGCCGGCCAGGTCGTTGTCCTCGGCGACGATACGTACGACGTCCGCGTCGGCAGGCAGGTCGTTCATCGGGACCCGCAGGTTGCGCCACGACGGCGACGGACCGATGTCGAGTGGGGTGATCCGTCCCAGCGCGAGCACGTCACCGCCGTCGCGGCGTCCGTATTCCAGTTCGACGCGTTGACCTTCGGTGACGATGCCGTCCTTGTCCACCGATCGGATGCGGCCCGCGGCGGCGATGGTGATCAGGTCGCCTTCCCCCGGCAATACGTACCAACCGGAGGTCAGGGATGCAGGCTCGGTGGCCCCGAAGCTGCCGAGTACCGGCGTGGTGCTCGGATCGAGTCCGAACGGCAGAGCAACCGCGCTGCCGTTGATTCCGACGTTCTCGTTGGTTCCACCGGAGGTGCCCGCCGAGTTCGACGAGGTGGCCGCCGCACTCTGTTCGGAGTCCTCGGGGCGGATCGAGTTGGCGCTGCCCTGCGCGGTGTCCTCGGAGTCTGCGGTCAGGTCTCGGGCGACACCGTCGGGGGTGAATCCGGTATTTCCACCGGCACCCAATGCGTCGGCTGCGGGATCGATCGGTTGCAGGACCGAGCCGTTGACGTCGGTTTCCACCTGTACGTCACCGGCGAGTCCGCACGAGTTTCCGGCGAGGGCGGAGAAGTTCGATCGAGCGATGGAGTACGCCGGGTACTGCGCCACAGCGCCTTTGACGAACGAGAGCACCTCGAATGCGACGACCCCGCCGGCGACGATGGTCAGCGCGGACGGCGCGAAGCGTCGACGCGTGGTGGGTTCTTTTCTGCGATAAGGCAATCGGACGTGCTGATAGGCGGCGTAGAGCAGCGTCAGCACCGTCAGTCCGAGCAGGATCGTCGAAAAGCCCTTTCCGGCAACGGACGGCGGTTTGTCGAACCACGGAATCCCGTAGCTCGAGACGTACCACCACCCGTTGGAGCTGGTGAATGCCACGGCCGTCAGGAACAGGACAGCGGCGGTGAACAGCGTTCTGTTGCGCGGAGATCGGACGGTCGCCGCGGTCACGGCCACAGCAGCCAACGCGGCCAACGACGCCGCGAGACCGGCGTACACACCGAAGTGGTGGGTCCACTTGGTGGGCGTGAACATCATCAGAGCCAGTGCGCCCAGGATGATTCCGAGGATCCGACGCGACGGCCCCGTGGCGGTACCAGGGATGCGTCCGTTCTTGCGGAGCATCACCGCGATGCACACGACGATGCAGAGCAGCATCGCGAACATGCCGAATCGTCGGGCGAGCGAGCCGTCGGGCGAGATGGTCATCAACGCGTCCCAGCGGACGCGTTCCTCGAACCACGGCACGTTCGGTCCGATGGCCGAGCGCACTCGCGTCGCTTCGAGGACGGTGCTCAGAGTCTGGTCGGCGAAGATCGCGATCAGCACCGCCAGTCCCGACGCGACCAGCGGCGCGAGAACGGCGAGCAGTCCCACCTGGCGAGCACGCTTGACCACGATCATCACCAGTGGGCGCAGGCCGGCGAGCAGGGCGGCGACGGCGATCAGTCCGGTGGGTCCGGCGGCGAGCGAGAACGCGGCGATCAGGGTGCCGACGGCGGCGGGCAGCAGTCGTCCGGTGGCGATGGCGCGCTCGATCGAGCACCACGTGAGGAGTGCGCCGAGGGCGATGACCGGCTCGGGGCGCAGGCCGTTGTCGTAGGGCAGCCAGAAGGCGAGGAACACGAATCCGGCGGTCCACAGCGCGACACGGTTGGTCACGACCGCGCGGCCGAGGCGGGGGATGACCTCGCGGCTGATCACCAGCCAGCACAGCAGCGCCGCGATGGTGGCGGGCAGCCGCATCCAGATGCTGGCGGTGCTGACTTTGGCGAGGGCGGCGAGCATGTCGTAGTACGGCATGCCGAACGGCGCTTCGGGGACACCGAACCAGCGGAAGTAGTTGGCCATGTAGCCGGCGTTCTCGGAGACGCGGGCCATGTTGAGCAGGTAGCCGTCGTCGGAGGTGTTCGCGCCGATGAAGTGCCACAGCACCAACACACCCACCACGACGGCGTCGACGCCGGTGATCGATTTCCAGCGGGAGGGGAGGAATCGGCGGTGGCGTCGACCGTCCATGCTGTCGAGGCGATGGAGCGCGAACAGGGAGGCGATGACGGCGAGCGCGCCGACGATCATGGCCAGCAACTTGAACGTGGTGGGGCTGGAGGAGTACCGCGAGTCGATATCGGCGCGCACGTTCAGGCCGTCGACCGGAGCGGTGAGGTCGGTGTAGATGCCGACGACCTGCGGCCGGACGTCGCCGTCCACGGTGTTGGCCTCGCCGTCGAGGTCGACGATCGTGCTGGTGGCGTTCGAGGACACCGTCAGTGCGCAGTTTTCGGACAGCTCGGACACGGGAGCCTCGGCGAGGACGCGATCACGCAGCAGAACCTGCAGTCGGCCGTCGTCGACCCGCACGATCAGCGCCCTCTGCTCGGTCTTCGAGGCTGCTATGGGTGCGGTGGAGATCAGCGTGCCGCCGTCGGTGAGAGCAGTGGCCGCGCTGCACGGCACGCTCGCCTCGAGGTCGACGGGCGAGTAGCTCACCAGCGGGGCGTTGACGCTGCCGAACGAGCTCTGCGGCCACGACAGGGTTGCGACGTCCTGCTGAACCGGCAGCAGGGGAGTCGCGATGGCCAAAATCGCACCGATGATGCCGGTGACGATCGCTACCAGTCGGGCGGTCACGATGTTCGGAGCGGTCTCGGGCACGCCGACGATGCTATGGGACGAGCGTCCGCACATCCCACACCCACACGCCGCCGGTGTAGCTCGGCTGCACGCCGAGGAGATCGGTGACGGTGGTGCGCAGGGCTATGGTGTTCTCGCTCGGCGGCAGCACCACGACGTCGGCCTCCCAGAAGGCCATGTCCTGCGCAGCCTGACTGCGCTGATCCGTGGTGATCTCGGGGACGTTGCCCGAGTCGTAGACCGAGCCGAGCAGCAACGCCGTCGGACGGTCGACGGCCCCGTACTTGGCGACCTTGTCTTCTTTGTCGCTCGGTCCGACGAAGTATCCGGCGGCGAGCCTGAAGCCCATGTCGGCGTCCATCTGCCAGCGCAGCGGACGCGCATCCTCGGGCCGTGGCAGGGGAACGGTGACGACGGAACCGTCGTCGACGTAGTTCTGCCAGTCACCGTCGGCGAAGAACTGCGGGGTCGGGGTCTTGTCGACGGCAAGAAGCGGCGTCGGGATCAGTGGCACGAGGGCGAGTGCGAGTCCGGCGATCCAGAACGCAGGCAGCGGGCGAAGTCCGTTGCGAACGGTGCGGTCGGTGGCCAGAACGAGCAGCAGGGCCAGGGCGGGCACCGCGCCCAACGCGAAGCGGGTCTCGAGCACGGATTCGACGAGTGGGTACTCGGCGAGCTTCGTCCACGGCAGCGTGATGCCGGTGTCGTCCTTGCCGATCACCAGCGTTGCACCGAGCGAGAGCACGCTCATGACGATCGCGGTCGCGGCGGCAGCGCGGGCGCACGCGACGCGCCACATCCACACCGCTGCCACGAGGCACAGCACCAGCAGCGGCCAACCGAAGTACGCGTTCTCCTCGGTGGCGTTGATGCGGACGTTCTGCCCCGGCGTCGCCTCGCCGCCCAGGGATTGCGTCGGGAATTGGAACAGGGCCTTGGCGTCGTTGCCCATCGGTCCGTGTTCGAGGAACGAGTACGACTGCGGGCCGAAGAACTGCCACCACAGCGGAAATGCGACGAGCGTCAACGCGATACCGGCCGACACCGCAAGTCGGGGAACGGCGTTGCGGACGGCGGGCCACAGCGAACGCGGGCGCGACAGGTAGTAGACGACGGCGAAAATGGCGAACGACATCGCGAAGATCAGCAGGGGTTCTTCACCGAGCAGGATCTGCAGCGCGACGATCAGGCCCAGTCCGACGGTGTTCTTGGTGGTTCCGCCGCCGTGCGCGATGCGCGTGACCAGCATCGCGATGACCGGAAGCAGGAACAGAACCACGAAATTGGGGTGGCCGTTGGCGTGGGAGATTGCGCCGGGTGCGAAGCCGCACAACGCACCGCCCATGGCAGCGGCACCCTTGGACGCGTTGAGCTGACGAGAGAACAGCCAGTACCACGCGAACGCGGTGCCGGCCAGGCCGACGGTGAGGGCAATCGCCCAGGTCACGGTGGGTCCGAAGAGCAACGTGATCGGGGCAAGCGGGATGGAGATACCGAACATCGCCGTGTTCGCCATCAGATTCACCCCGAGCGGGTAGTTCTGCAGGTCGCTCCACAGCGGGTTGTCCAGTGAAGCAACCGAATGCGCGGCGACGGAGAAGAACCACTCCCACATCGTCTGGTCCTGGCCGCTGTTGTAGAGGTAGCCGCCACCCAGATTGCGCCATTGACCCTGCAGGACGTACAGGGCGGCGATCAGAAATCCGACGGCCGCAACGACGTCACCACGTCCGACGCCGGAGTGTCGAGCCGGTGCCGTAGTCGGCTGCCGCTCGAGAACGCTCTGGTCGTGGGTGGTCATCGCGTCGAGGTTACAGAAAGATCACGATGGGCGAAAACTCGAACGACCTGGGTCACACGGTGAGGATCGCCGGCTCCCGGCAGTGCGAGCGGGCAGACATACAACCTATCCGATCAATTCCGCGCGTTCGATTGTGGAATGCTCGGCGATTTTCTTCTTGCTGTTCATGAAATCGCGCGGGCGGTTGATGCAGTCTGCGGCGATGAGTTCGCTGCTGCGGAGGTAGTAGCAGGTGAAGTCGCGATCGCGCTCCGGGTCGCCGTCGATGACGACCTCGTCGTATCCGGTGCCCAGTCCGGCGATCTGAAGCTTGAGGTCGTACTGGTCGGACCAGAACCACGGAAGCGCGGTGATGGTGGCGGACCCTCCGGTCATGGTCGATGCCGCCACCTTCGCGTGTTCGATTGCGGCGGAGACGCATTCGAGGCGAGCGCGTCGGGAGTAGCGTGGAACGTCGTAGGCGGCGCAGTCACCGGCGGCGACGATGTCGGGATCGTTGGTGCGTGCCCGATCGTCGATGACGATGCCGTTCTCGACGGTGATTCCTGCTGTTTCGGCGAGTTCGGTGTTGGGCACGATGCCCACTCCGATGACGACCAGATCTGCCGGTAGCGTGTCTCCGCCGGCCAGCACGACCTCGCGCACATGGCTGTCTCCGCGGAACTCCTCCACGAGGGCCTGCGTTCGAATGTCTACGCCCGCCTCGCGGTGGATTCGGGTGAAGAACTCCGAGACCACCGGTGCGGTGACGCGTTCGAGAACTCGCTCCGCAGCCTCGACGACGGTGACGTCGAGACCCGATGCCCGGAGGGACGCTGCGGTTTCCAAACCGATGTAACCGCCACCGACGACGACTACCCGTGTGCCCGGCGTCGCGGCCGAGCGTAGCGATGCGGAGTCGGCGGCGGTGCGCAGGTAGTGAATGCCCGCCAAATCTGCTCCGGGAGTTGTCAATCGGCGAGTTCGCGCGCCGGTGCACAGGGCGAGCTTGCTGTACGACTGCGTGACTCCGGTATCGAATGTGACCGTGCGAGCCTCCCGATCGATGCTGGTCACCGAACCATCGACCAGCTCGATGTTCTGTTTGTCGTAGAAATCCGCTCCGCGGATGGCCATGGCCTCTAGGGTCGAGGTGCCGGCCAGATACGCCTTCGACAAGGGAGGCCGCTGGTAGGGCAATGTCCCCTCGTCACCGATGAGAACTATGTCCCCCGCCCACTTCTCGCGTCGCAGATGTGCGGCGAGCTGAGCGCCGGCGTGGCTGGCGCCGACGATCACTGCGCGCTCGGCGCTCACTTAAGCCTGCTGCTTCGGGGTGAGGGTGACCATCATCTTGGATATGCCTCTCACGAAGTTCGACTGCACGTACTCGGGCTTCCCGACCACCTCGATGTTCTCGAAGCGAACCAGTAGTTCTTCCCACAGGATTCGGAGTTGCATCTCGGCGAGCCTGTTGCCCATGCACCGGTGCACGCCGAACCCGAACGCGATGTGGTTGCGTGCGTTCTTGCGGTCGATGACGAAGTCGTCCGGCCGATCGAAGACGCGCTCGTCGCGATTGCCGGAGGCATACCACATGACCACCTTGTCGCCCTTGCGGATGAACTGGCCGTTCAGGATCGTGTCTTCCTTCGCGATCCTGCGCATGTAGGCCAGCGGGGTCTGCCAGCGGATGATCTCGGACACCATGCCGGGTACGAGATCGGGATTCGCCTTCAGCTTCTCGAACTGATCGGGAAACTCGTTGAGCGCCAACACTCCACCGCTCATCGAGTTACGTGTGGTGTCGTTGCCGCCGACGATGAGCAGGGTGAGATTTCCCAGGAACTCCAGCGGCCGGTCGATGAGGTCCTTCGTGTCGTCGTTGGCTTGCAGCAACGAGATCAGGTCGAAGCCGGGCTCTTCTCCTGCTGCTTTCCGAGCGGCCTTGTCGTGCCAGAGAGCGCTCAGCCCCTTGGCCGCGTCGACCATGGCACCGAATACCTCGTCGTTGTCCGAGGGGCCACCGTTGGTCTGTTCCATTGCCGTCGCCAGGTCCGACCACTCCACGAGCTTGTGTCGCTGCTCGTACGGGAAATCGAGCAACGTCGCCAGCATCCGCGCCGTGAGTTCGACGGACACCGTGCGAACCCAGTCGAACGGCTGGTTCACGGGAAGGTCGTCGAGGACTTCCTGAACCCGGGACCGGATCAGGTCCTCCATCTCGCGGAGGTTCTTCGGGGCCACCACCCCTTGGACCGCGGCACGCTGAGAGTCGTGACGCGGGGGGTCCATCGCGATGAACATGGCGATATCCATGAAGCGCGGGGGCTTGCCGATGATGATGAACGGCTCCGCCGAGAACACCTTGTGGTTCTTGTCGACAGCGATGATGTCCGCATGCCGGGTGACGGACCAGAAAGGCCCGAACGGGCTGTTCGGCTGGTAGTGCACCGGCGCTTCGTTGCGGACCCGCTCGAAGTACGACTTCCAGAGCCCCTGGCGGTACAGAAACGGGTTGCTCAGGTCGATATCGGCGAGATCGACGTCGTCGACCGGCGGTATGGGGGTCTCGGTGAACATGACCTGGCCGTCGGTGCGGGTCACGATCCGGCGCGTCTTGTCGTAGAGGTGCGCGCCGCGGATCTGCAGTTCCATCGGGATGATGGATCTCGCGGTGGTCGCGACGGTGTCGGCGATACTCATTGTTCTCTCCTCCGGTGCGCAGGTCAGATCTGGAATTCGGGAACGCGGACCGTCAAGCCGTCCCAGGATTCGCGCGCCGTCATCTGGCACGACAGCCGAGATGTCGGTTCACGCTCGGGGTTCATGGCGAGCATGTCTTCCTCGACCTCGTCGTTGGTGCCGACGACGTCGCTCCATGCCTCGTCGACAACAACGTGACAGGTTCCGCAGGCTGCTTCGCCGCCGCAGTCCCCGTCGATACCCGGGATGTTGTTGTCGACGGCAATCTGCATGAGGGATGTGCCCTCGGTCAGCGGTGCCTCGTGCTTCTCGCCGTCGTGCGTGACAAAGGTGACGTCGGCCATGGTGTTCTCCTCGCTGAGTAACTGTGTTCCAAGTCTCTCTGTGACGGGCTTTCCGAACCAGGCTCGAACGCGTCGATTTGTTGTTAATTTGGCTCACGTGGGAGTCGAGGAGTCCGGAGTGCCCCCGCTCGCCTTCGCGCAGCTGCTCGGTAGCGGCGCGCTGGGCGAGCGGGCCGAGGCGGCGTTCCGACGCATCTTGGTGCGTGACGGCGTCAGCATGACGGAGCTGATCACCCGCGACGGCCAGGTGCCGCTGCGGTGGTTTCGGGAGGTGTACCCGGAACTCGACCGCCAACTGGGGTTCCGGCTCGGCGCGACGTTCGCGCGATACGTGCAGCCCACGTCGTTCGGCCGTCTCAGCCTTCCGCTGATCAGTGCCGGATCGGTGGCAGAGATGGTCGAGTTGCTGGAGTTCCTACCTCTGATCTCCACGGCTCTCGCCGTGCACATCCACCACACCGATCGAGGGTTGACCATCGGACTCGCGGGTCGCACGGGGGACGACGGGCTCGACAGCATTGCTGTCGCGTACGCCGGTTCGTGCCTTCTCCGTTTGATCGGCATGCTCGCCGGCTCCGCGCACGCGGTCGAACTTCACCTCGATATCCCGACGCCGGTGCGGGATACGCTCGACGACGACGAGATCCGGCGGATAGTGTTCGATGCGCCGTCACCGTTCGTCTTCGTGCCTGCGGCCATCCTCGCCGAGGCATGCCGGTTCTCCGATTCGGTGTCGTATCAACTCGGGATCGCGGAACTGAAGAAGGCTGTCGACGGCCGTCGCGCGAAGTCGTACACGGACACCGTGCGCGCGCTGTTCGACACCGACCGCGACTGCACGAACAGTGCGCACTGTGCACGGAGAATGGCCATCTCGACCAGTTCCCTCAAACGGAAGCTCGGCAACGAGGGAACCACGTTCCGTGCGGTGCGCCAGGCGTTCCTTCAGGAGCGCGCGACCGTGCGTCTGCTCGACAGTTCGGTGACGGTAGGGGAGATCGCCGCCGAACTCGGCTACAGCGACGTCGCCAGTTTCTCGCATGCCTTCACACGATGGACCGGACGCTCACCGAGGGAATTTCGATCTCACACCGCATCACCGAGGTAGTGCGTTCGCGGTCAACTCGTGCGCACCACCAGAGCGAAGGGGCCGATATCGGTCACGGTGAAGCGTGGGTCCTCGAACAGTGAATCGGGGAAGGTGACGGTGTAGCGGCGCACGTTCGGATCGTTGGGGTAGACGTCCTCGGCCAGTCTCAACGTGTAGCCGTCCGCGCCGCGGCGGAACAGGAAGGCGTCGGGCGCACGCCACTGGCTGTTGTCGAGCGCGTCGATCAACTGATCGGGTGTCTCGAGTTCGGTCCACTGCTCGATGGCGTCGGCTCGCTGATCGAACTGCGCCAGTGGGTTGGCGTAGTGCGAGGTCAGTCCTTGAAAGCCGAAGTACGGGTAGTAGCTGAGGAACGACGTGTCCGCGGTCAGTACGACGGTCTCGTCGCGCGGACGCTGGGTTTGCTCGGTCAGGGCGGCGTCGACCTCGCGGTAGTACGAGACCGCGCTCGGTGGGCGCATGTCGGCGCGGTTGCCGTCGCCGTCGGTGTCGGAGTAAGCGACGGTGATCTCGGTCTGCAATACCTGGGGGATGTTCTGCGCGTAGGTCATGGCACCGATGGCCGCTACGACGACAGCGGCGATACGGAACTTCGGTGGCTCGTTGATGGCTTGATAGATCGCGTGGCTGCCTTCGAGGAAGCCGAAAACGCCTGCGCTTCCCAGCAACACGATCAGCACGGCTTCGAGACGGAACGAGAGCAACGTGGTGCCAGCAGCCGTGGCGGCCATGGAGAGCAGCGTCCACAGGTAGATGGAGACGACGCCGACGCCGAGTGCCTGCGCTCGGCGCGAGGACGAGAACCGAACCGCCACCCACACCGTGCCGATGAGGCACAGTACGCCCATCAGGGAGAACTCGAACATCGGGAACGGAAGTGTCGCACCGGCTTCCGGTAGGTAGTGCAAGGCAGTACCCGATGTGCTCGGCGCGCCGCGCAGGAATTCGACCAGGTACGGCAGCCACACGGTCGCGGCGATAAGGCCCGAGATCGCGGCGATCGCGGCGACCTTGATCGCGATGGGAACCAGTACGTTCCAGGACTTCCGCTCGCGATAGGCGAGGACGGCGGCGAACAGCGCCATGAGTACGACGGTGAACGCCGCCAGACCGAGGTACAGGGTGTAGAACGTCGCGGCCAGGCCGAGGAAGAGCCCGGTCCCGACCACCGCTCCCCACCCACCCGATGAGGTGCGGTGCAGCGCTCCCCAGGCGAGGACGAGCGCGGGAGCGAAGAGCATCACGATCACGGCGCTGTATGCCTCGGGGGAAGCGTGGGCGACGACGAGTGCGGTGGTGACGGCGCTGACGGCGACGGCCCAGTCTGCTCGGATCAGGGCCTTCCACAGCACGAACGACGCGACAGCGGTGACGGCGAGCAGCCCGATTGCGTAGGGCTTGAACACTTCCCAGCCGTCCATGCCCAGCAGGTTGCCGACGCGTCCCCCGAGCCAGAACCAGCCGGCCGGGTAGAACGGCGGAATGTCTGCGTACGTCATGTCGCGCAACGACGCCGAATCCGTCAGCCGTGTCAGGTATTCGGTTCGAAACTCCTGGTCGACCGAGATGCCGAACAGGTAGAGCTTGGTTGCAGCCAGCGGCATCCCGAGGGTGACGGTGACGAATCCGCTCAGCCCGATCCACGCTGCGAGCCGAGCGATCCACGGCCACTTGTGAATCCGGTACAGGTAGATCGCCGCGGCGAACAGTGCTGCGGCAACCACCTGCCCGAGCGTCGTGATGGCGCGGGTGACGTTGGACGAGTTGAACGCAGGCCACTGAACCAGTGAGAAGGCGTACAACCCGACCGTCGCCACCACGACGGCGACAAGAACACCGGCAGCGATCTCGCCGACGGCAGAGGCGGTTCTTCGAGCCGGTGCAACCCCGATTGTCATCGAAATCAGATGGGCAGCTTGCGGAAGATCGGCCGCGGTACGTGCCGCAGCACCATCATCACCAGACGCCACGGCGCAGGAGTCCAGATGAGGGGAGTGCCCTTGCGTGACGCGTTCACCGCGAGCTTCGCGATGACCTCCTTGTCGACCGTCATCGGGGCTTCCTTGACGTGCGCGCTGAACTTGGTGCGCACCATGCCCGGGCGAACGACGGTGACCCGAGGTCCGAACTCGCGCAACGCTTCTCCGAGTCCGAGGTAGAACCCGTCGAGTCCGGCCTTGGTGGAGCCGTACACGAAGTTGGAGCGACGTACCCGCTCGCCTGCCACCGAGGACATGACGATGATGCGGCCGTAGGCCTGCGCCTTCATCTTCTCGCCCAGCAGTACGCCGACCGAGACGGAGGCGGTGTAGTTGATGTTCGCGGCGAGGACGGCCTTGCGCTGGTCCTGCCAGAGCTGCTCGGCATCGAAGTCGACGGCGAAAGCCACGATGGCGACGTCGACATCACCCTTGGCCCACGCCGCGTCGATGACTTTCGGGTGCGAGGCGGTGTCGAGTGCATCGAAGTCGATGACGTCGACGGCCTTCGCGCCCTTGGCCGTCAGCTGTGCGACGGCGCTTTCGCGCAGCGGATCGTTCGGCAGCGCAGCGAGGATGACACGTGCCGGAGACTTCGACAGGTACTCCTCGGTGATCGCGAGACCGATCTCGCTGGTGCCACCCAGAACCAGAATCGTCTGGGGGTTACCGACGGCATCTATCGTCACAGCAGTTCCAACCTTCTTGCCATATCGGAGGCGAAAACGCCTGTGGGGTCAACGGATCGACGAACCTTGATCCATTCGTCGATCCGCGGGTACATCGAGTGGAAGGTCTCGGCGTCGGTGCGCGAGTCCTTCGCGGTGTAGAGACGACCACCGAATTCGAGCACCCGCTTGTCGAGTTCACGGACGAATTCGTTCAAGCCCGGCTTGATCGGGAAGTCGACGCAGATGTTCCATCCGGGAATCGGAAAGCTCAGTGGCGCTTTGTTTCCGGGTCCGAACAGCTTGAACACGTTGAGGAACGAGTAGTGCCCGGACTTCTGGATGTCGACGATGATCTTCTTGAACTCGTCGATGGCCTCCGGTGGCACAACGAACTGGTACTGCAGGAATCCCTTGGAGCCGTAGGCGCGGTTCCATTCGCCGAACATGTCCAGTGGGTGATAGAACGCCGTCAGGGACTGAACCTTGTTCCGGTAGTCGCCTGCCTTGCGGTACCAGACCTCGCCGACGGCAGAGAACGTGTACTTGTTGGCCAGGCCGTTGGGGAAGACGTCCGGAAACGTCACCAGCGGTTTGGCGTTGAACCGCAGCGGGTCCTTCTGAAGTTTGGCGGGCAGCTGGTCCAGCGTTGCAAGCGATCCACGGGAGAGGGCTGCGCGGCCGAGCTTGGGCGGCGGGGCGACCGCGTCGAACCAGGCACTCGAGTAGGCGTAGTTGTTCTCGCTGCCGTCGCTGTGCAGGGCGATGGTCTCGTCGAGGGTGCTGGTGACGTCACCGTCGGCGATGAAGTACGCCGTCTCGGTCGGCGTCATCTCGATGGTCGCGCGCAGGATGATGCCGGTCAGGCCGTTGCCGCCGACCGTCGCCCAGAAGAGCTTGGCGTTCTTGCCCGACGGCGTCAGGTGGCGGATCTGACCGTCCGCGGTGAGCAGTTCCATCGACCGGACGTGGTTGCCGAAGCTACCCGCGCTGTGATGGTTCTTGCCGTGGATGTCCGTGCCGATGGCACCACCGATGGTGACCTGACGAGTACCCGGCAACACCGGTACCCACAGACCGAACGGCAGCGCCGCTCGCATCAGCTGGTCGAGGTTGACGCCGCCGTCGACGTCGACGATCCGCGTCGACGCGTCGATGCTGTGAATGCCGTTCAAGGCATTCATGTCGATGACCAGGCCGCCGGAGTTCTGCGCATTGTCACCGTAGGAGCGGCCGAGGCCGCGGGCGATGACGCCGCGTCGGAGGTGGGCCGGCTTGGAGTCGTTCTGCTCGGCGACCTGCTTGACCGCGTTCGCGATGAGCTCGGGGTCGGAGGTCGAGAGCACCTCTCCAGTGGAGGGCGCAGTGCGGCCCCAACCGGTGAGTGTGCGGGTCTGCGTGGGTAGCGGCGCAGTGTTCCCGGCCTGTGGTTCCAGGGGGAAGAGTGCGTCGTCGGCTGTCGTGGACATCGCTCAAGAGGGTACCCGCATTGCGGTAGCGGCTAGTGTCAGTCCTCGTGTCCACCCCCGACCGCTCCGCAGAAGAAGGCTCGACGGACGACGACTGGTCGCCCGAGGACGACGAGTTGCAGCATCACGTCCCGCTACCCGTCGAGCTGCCGCTGACCGAGAACATCGCCGACGCGGCCCTCGATCTCAAGACGCAGGTGCTGCGTTTCTTGGCGACGGGTGTGTTGTCGGCCATCGTCGATCAGGGCGTCAACCTGATCCTGCACTTCGTGTTCGGCGTCGGGGTGACGTTGGCCAAGGCGATCGGCTTTGTGCTCGGCACCACAACGGCGTACCTGATCAACCGCCGGTGGACGTTCAATGCGGCACCGTCGCGTGCCCGGTTCCTCGCTGTCGTCGCGCTGTACGGAGTCACCTTCGCCGTCCAGGTCGGCATCTACACCTGGCTCTACCAGGCCCTTCCCGACGGCTTCTGGTACGCCAACGTGGCCTTCGTCATCGCGCAGGGCACGGCGACGGTCATCAACTTCCTCGTTCAGCGGTTCGTGATCTTCAAGATTCGGTAAATATTGTGGTGCGCTAAGGATCCTTGATCCCGGGCCGAGGTCCTGGTTCAATATGGCCCCAGGAGGGGAGTATCCCCCAGCAGCTTCGTCGTCACCACGGCCCGGCAATCCGGGCCCGGCGAGCGGCCCGCGTCGGGCGGGAGAGACCTCCAGTTCACAGAACTGGAGGTTGTCATGTCCGTTCCATTCTGGGCTTGGGTGGCAGTACTCGGCTTCATCGTCGCCATGCTCGCGGTCGATTTGTTCGCTCATCGGCGAGCACACGTCATCGGAGTGCGCGAAGCGGCCGTCTGGTCAGGTATCTGGGTCGCCTTCGGCGTCGGTTTCGGAGTACTGATCTGGGCCACTGCCGGTGCAGAGTTCGGCCAGCAATACTTCGCCGGCTACTTGATCGAGAAGTCGCTGGCGGTCGACAACGTGTTCGTGTGGGCCATCATCTTCACGTATTTCGCGGTGCCGAGAGAGTTGCAACACCGCGTCCTGTTCTTCGGTGTACTCGGTGCTCTGGTCTTTCGCGGCATCTTCATAGCCGGGGGATCTGCCCTCATCGCCAGCTTCAGCGCGGTGCTCTACCTCTTCGCTGCGTTCTTGATCTTCACCGGCTACCGCATGGTGCGTCAACGCAACGAGCACCTCGATCCCGAACAGTCTCGAACGCTGCGGCTGTTTCGTCGCTACGTTCCCATGACCGACGCGTTCTACGGGCAGAAATTCGTGGTGCGCATCAGGGGCGTCGCGTTGGCCACTCCGCTGCTGGCGGTGCTGGTCCTCGTCGAGGTCACCGACATCGTCTTCGCTGTCGATTCCATCCCGGCGATCTTCGCCGTCACCGACATCCCCTTCCTGGTGTTCACCGCCAACGCATTCGCCATTCTCGGACTGCGCGCGATGTACTTTCTGCTCGCGGACCTGATGCACCGGTTCGTGTACCTGAAGGTGGGATTGGCGTTGGTCCTGATTTGGGTCGGCATCAAGATGGCACTCAAGGTCGACGTGTTCTACATCCCCACCGCCGTCTCGCTCGGTGTCATCTCGTCGATTCTCGCGGTCTCCGTGATACTCAGTTTGCGAGCCACCCGAGGGCAGGATGCGCACCCGCAGGTCGACCGGCCGGTGTCGCCGTTCCGGACGGCAACAGATGCTGAACTTGTTGCGGCTCAACCCTTGTGGAGCAGGCGCGGTCGACGGACAGATCGTTCGTAGCCTTCGCAGCGCACAGCATCGGGTGTTGGGGCGACGCCGGCACGGCCGCGGTGTCGCCCCGACGACGATTTACTCAGAAGATAGGGAGGTTCCCTGCTTCGAGGGCTTCGGCGAGGGTGGGGGCGGCTTTGTCCTTGTCGGAGAGCTCGTAGGTCAAAGGTGAGCCGTCGCGGCCGGTGGTGGGCCAGTCGATGCCCAGCGCCGGGTCGAGTGGGTTGATGTCGCGGTCCAGCGCCGGGGTGTACTCCAGGCTGCACAGGTACATGACGGTGGAGTTGTCTTCCAACGACAAGATGGCGTGGCCGAGGCCTTCGGAGAGAAATACTGCTTTGCGGTCGATGTCGTCGATCAGCACGCTGTCCCACTGCCCGAACGTCGGGGATCCGACCCGCAGGTCGACGATGACATCGAGGAACGCTCCGCGGGCGCAGGTGACGTATTTCGCCTGCCCGGGCGGGTTGGTGGTGAAGTGGATCCCGCGAAGGACCCCGGCCGCGGAGACCGAGCAGTTCGCCTGCAGCAGATCCAACGACCGCCCGGTTGCCTCCTCGAACGCCGACGCTTTGAACCATTCGAAGAACACGCCGCGGTCGTCGCCGAACTGACGTGGGGTGTATTCGTAGGCGCCGGCAATTCTCAACTCGCGAAAGGTCATCGGTTCCCTCGGTCGATCAGATCCAGCAGGTAGCGGCCGTAGCCGGATTTGACGAGCTTCTCCGCTCGGGCGCGCAGTTCGTCGTCGGTGATGAACCCTCGCCGCCAGGCAACTTCTTCGGGGGATCCGATTTTCAGTCCTTGGCGTTGTTCGATGGTGCGCACGTAGTTCGACGCGTCGAGGAGGGAGTCGAAGGTGCCGGTGTCGAGCCAGGCGGTGCCGCGAGGGAGGACCTCGACCTGCAGGCGGCCGGCATCGAGATAGTGGCGGTTGACGTCGGTGATCTCGTATTCCCCGCGGGCGGAGGGCTGCAGGTCGCGGGCGATGGCGATGACGTCGTTGTCGTAGAAGTACAGGCCCGGGACGGCGTAGTTCGATTTCGGGGCGGCGGGCTTCTCCTCGAGGGAGATCGCTTTGCGGTTGGCGTCGAATTCGATGACGCCGTAGGCGGTGGGGTCGGAGACCTCGTAGGCGAAGACGGCTCCGCCGTCGATGGTGTCGAAGCGCGACAGTTGGGTGCCCAGGCCGGGGCCGTAGAAGATGTTGTCGCCCAATACCAGTGCGGCGGAGTCGGTGCCGATGTGCTCGGCACCGAGGACGAACGCTTGGGCGAGGCCGTTCGGCTCGTGTTGGGCCTTGTAGGTCAGTGAGATGCCGAACTGGGAGCCGTCACCGAGCAAGCGCGTGAACTGATCGGCGTCCTGAGGGGTGGTGATGATGAGGATCTCGCGGATCCCGGCGAGGATCAGCGTCGAGAGTGGGTAGTAGATCATCGGTTTGTCGTAGACCGGGACGAGCTGCTTGCTCACGCCCATCGTGATCGGATGAAGCCGTGAGCCCGTGCCGCCCGCCAGAATGATTCCCCGCATGACCGCGAAGTCTTCCAGACCCTCCGGCCGACCGCGCGGTTGTGCCTGCTCCGTTTCCGCTGCGTGAGCTATGAGGTGCACGTACGCTCGCCGCATACCCCGCCCGCCGAGAGGACCGAGGACAACGATCGTGACGAGCCGCACTCAGATCGAAACCGGTATCAGGCAGGTCACCACCCTTCTCGCGGCAGCTGAGGGCGATGCCAGAGCGTCGGCGACGCCCTGTACCGAGTGGACCGTCGCCGACCTGACGGACCACCTGGTGCACACGGCGGGTCAGTTGGTGACGATGGCCCGCGGCGAAGACATCGATTGGTCGATCTCGCCGCAGTCCGTCTCCGACCCGATCCCGCTGTGGACCGAGCGCACCGATGAGCTGCTGGCAGTGATCGATTCGGGTTCGCCGCTGCCGCTCGGCATGGTGGCAGCGGAATTCTCGGTGCACGCGTGGGATCTCGCGACCGCGCTCGGTCGCGGCACCGATGATTTCGACTCGACCGTGGCGGAGGAGGGAATGGCCTTCATGTCATAGAATCTGACCGAGGAACGCCGCGCCGGTGCTTTCGACCCGGCGCAGCCCACACCGGACGGGGCCAATGCTTATGAGCGCCTCGCGGCTTTCGCCGGACGCACTGTCTCGCGTTCCTGAGACGTCGCTGCAGGTGGCTCATTCCCATGGGATTCGGTACGGCTGAGTTCCGACCTCGTCCTCAGTGTTCTGTGTCGGCCATTCGGCCGGCCAGTCGATCTGCGGATCTCCCTTCAGTTCGTCGACCTCAGGAGGTAGCGGAGACGCCTGCAACTCGATGCGCTCCCAGCTGCATTCACCCGACGCGACGCGATCGGCAAATCGAGTCATTGCTGCCGACGCCCGCGGTGACGACGCCAGGCGAGCCAGCAATTCTGCCGTGACGTGTCGGGTTCCCAACTGAGCCTTCAGGTCGGTGTTCAAGGCCCGCGTGCGCGCGGCCTCGAGCTCACTGCAGGATGTCATCAGACGGTCGTATGCAGCTCGGGCGTGTGGTGGCAGCGACTCGATCATGCGTCCCGCCATGGTTCGTCGCCGGTTCCGACGGAGAAGTTCTCGTCCGGAGTGTCGAGCATCGGTCGGATATCCGCGGTCTTTCCCGCTTCCGCAGATTGCTTGCCGTAGTCGAGGAAGTCGTTCAGGGGGCGCAACGTGTCGTCGATCTTCTTGCCCACCTGGCCTTCGGGGTCGCCGAGCGCGTCGAGGAACGCGCCGAAGTCGTCGACCACCTGCTCGATCTTCGCGATGAGCTCTTTGGTCAGATCCATTGCTGTCCAGCATATTTCGATGATGCTCTCGACCTGCCAGGCGGTGCCCACCACCGGTACCTTCTTGATCATGACCTTCAATGCACCGCGGGCGTTGTCTACGGCCACTTCGGACTCGAGCAATTCGACGATCTTGCGGACCACTGCCAGCGCGGCGTCACGGAGTTGTTCGGATATCACTGCACAGACCGCGGATATCGTGCGGCCGGCGGGCCCTTCCCATCGCATTGCGGCCAGTTGTCGGTCGGCATAGTCGGTGAATGCCTGTGCGGCAGCGCCGTTCCAGTAGCTGTCCACGCGGCGCACCCCTGCAGCAAACGATCCACCGGCAGCTTCCATCGCGTCGCCCGCGATCTGGTAGGACTGGCCGATTCTCCTGATTTCGTTCCAGTTGCCGGTGATCGGAATGGTTGCCTCGTTCAGAGGGCTCCATCCGGAGAGTTCGAAGATCGTTGTGTCGATCTCTCCGAGCCAGCTCGCAGCTTCGTCGAGTAGGTCTCGGATGTCGTCGATCACGGGATTCGGTGCGGGATAGTCGATTCTCTGGGGCCGTCCGTAATCAGTTGCCCCGTCGAATTCGTCCACGTGGCCGACCGCGGCGTGATCTGAACTGCCGCGGTCGATGCCGGGTAGCGGCGGCGCAGTTGTGTGAGCGTTGAGCAGGTCATAGTTTCGCTGATCCTGATCGGCATACAGCCATGCCGCCTTGTTGAGTTCGGCACCCATTTCACCGCAGTTGGTGGACAGATGAACCTGCCGAGTGCGTGTCATCTCCTGAAAGCTTGCGAGATACGGCTGGAGGCGCTGCAGAATCTGCCCAATCACGTTCTCGCTCAAGCCCGCGTGATCGAGTAAATAATGATGACCGGCCAGAGTGTCGCCGCCGATGCGATCGAGAAGATTCCCGAGGCCGGCGATTTCCGAGGGATCGCCCTCGAATGTCTCCTCGGTCATCGTGGCTGCCCCGTCGTCGAATCAGGCTTGCGCAGTGTCGAGATCAGGGTGTCCACAGTCGAGTAGTCCAGCGAGCCCTCGTTGCTCTGGTCGAGCTGAACCATGAATACCGCGACGGTTGCCGTGGCGAATCCCGGTATCGCCACGACGTCGAACGTCGCCTCGGTCGGGCTGCATTCCACGCTGGCGTGGATGTCCGAGCCACGAACGGTGTATCGCACGGCAGGCTCTCCATCGACCTCGATGTCCTGAGGCTCCGAGTATTCGATGCGTGGTGGGGCAGCGGAGTCGTCGCCGAAGACGACTTCCGCGCCGCGGGCAGCGTCCAGTGCTGCGGCGTGCAAGTCCATCCCGTTGCGGCCAGTCATACCGGACTCGGCGAGCGACGCCCCGTCCACTTCTGGGCAGTAGCCGTAGCCGTAATCGGCGCTGGCACCGTAGACGACCGACTTGCCATCGTTCGACCAACCCGCGATTCCGGTCGAGAAGTTTCGCCAGTCTGCCGGTATTTCGTAAGTCCAGCCGAATTTGGTGGCGATGGGCTGCGGCTGGCCGTCGAGCACCTCGATTTTCGGTGGCGGCCGGTTCATGGACGGAAACCCCGGCGGCAGGGGTGGCGGCGCCGTCGTCGAGCCCGTGAGTTCCGGCGACACCGGCGGAAGAGCTTCTACCCCCTCGTACGGTTCCGGAACAGGCGGCGCAAAGTGCGGAATTGCCCACATGAGGCCGAACAGCAGCGCTGTCGATGCTGCGAGACGAATCAGAATCTTTCCCAGACCCATCAGTTATTACTCCCCCCGAAGTCGAAGAGAAGCTAGCACGCGCGCCCGACAAGAGGGGTCGACCTGCGGACGCGGTGCGACTTCCGCTCCACTCGAAAGTCTCATCGCCGGGATCCTCCCCGCTGGGGCGTCGAGTGGAGCATCCCGTGCAGCGACACTCTCGCTGGAACGGTCTGTGGGCCGCGACAAGACCGGCCCGCACGAGCCTCCACCGGTAAAGTGCCTGTTCATGAGAATTCTTGTCACGGGTGGGGCCGGGTTCATCGGCGCGAACTTCGTACATCAGACCCTCGCACAGCGCCCCGAATCCCAGGTCACCGTGCTCGACAAGCTCACCTACGCCGGCAACAAGGCCTCCCTCGACCCGGTGGCAGATCGCATCGAGTTCGTGCACGGCGACATCGCCGACGCCGATCTGGTCGACCGCCTCGTCCGCGAGACCGATCTCGTCGTCCACTTTGCCGCCGAATCCCACAACGACAACTCGTTGACCGACCCGTGGCCGTTCGTGCACACCAACGTCATCGGCACCACCACCTTGCTCAACGCGGTCCGCGAACACGACGTCCGCTATCACCACATCTCCACCGACGAGGTCTACGGCGACCTCGAACTCGACGATCCGGCGAGATTCACCGAATCGACCCCGTACAACCCGTCGAGCCCGTACTCCTCGACCAAAGCGTCGAGTGATCTGCTGGTGCGTGCCTGGACCCGATCGTTCGGCGTCCGGTCCACCATCTCCAACTGCTCGAACAACTACGGCCCGTATCAGCATGTGGAGAAGTTCATCCCGCGTCAGATCACCAACATCCTCAGCGGCTCCCGCCCGAGGCTCTACGGGGCAGGTCAGAATGTGCGCGACTGGATCCACGTCGACGATCACAACAGCGCCGTCTGGGCCATCATCGACGGCGGGCGAATCGGCGAGACCTACCTCATCGGAGCCGACGGCGAAGCGAACAATCGCACCGTCCTCGAAGCGATCCTCGAGGAAACCGGCAACGCCCCCGACGCCTTCGATTTCGTCACCGACCGCCCCGGCCACGACCTGCGCTACGCCATCGACTCGACCAAACTCCGCACCGAATTGGGTTGGACGCCGAACTATGTCGACTTCCGCGCCGGCCTGAAAGCCACCGTCGACTGGTACCGCGACAACGAACAGTGGTGGCGACCGCAGAAGGACGCCACCGAAGCGGTCTACGCCGCCAAGGAGTCTGTCCTGAACCGCTAGTGCGGGGAGGTCCGGCCGGTGGCCGCAGGGACGCGAGAATCGCTGTGTACCAACATGTTGCGTAGGACTCGGGATCCGGATACAGCGGCGATCGCGCCTGCCAGCACCTCGCAGATGGTGAACACCAGACGTGATGCCAGTGCCAGTCCCAACGCGACACCCGCGTCCATGTACGGGGACAGTGCTGCAACCACCACGGCCTCTCGGACACCGATACCGGACGGCACGACGACGACGAGCACGCCGGCACACATTCCGAGTGCGAGCGCTCCGATGCACTCCACCAGTCCACCGATCCGGAAACCTGCGGAGCTCGACGCAAGAATCCACAGGTGAGTGCCGTAGAGGACCCAACTGGCGGCACACCAGCCGAGCGACAGAGCGATCTTGCGAGTGGCCAGCGGGGACTGCAGCGGCGCGCGGCGAAGAAGCTTCAGTGCGAGATTGACCAGGCGAGTCAGGATCGGTGGGTAGGCGCAGATCAACGCGATCGGTACCAACACGATCACTGCGACCGCGGCGATGGTGCTGACGTCGAACAGTGCGGGAAGACCCAGAAGCCCGACCACGAGGGCAGATGTGGTGCTGAGTCCGACCGTGACGAGAACGGCGACGAACCCGGCTGCTCTGGTCACCCCGGCCCGCCTGACCAGTTCGGTCTGGAGAACGAATGCCCAGACGCTGCCCGGCAGATACTTACCCAGCTGGCCCACCAGGTAGCAGCGTGCCGCGTCGAATGCCGGGATCGGATACTCCAGCGCCCCCAGCGCGTGTTGCCAGGCTCGGACCGCAGCTCCCATGCCGAGAAACACCAGCAGCGAAGACCCCAGAAGCGACCAGATTCCCAGCGACAGAATGGTGTCGCGGACCTCGGACCACTGGGATCTCACTGCCAAGACGATGGCGACGACGATCGCCACGGTGACCGCGACGCGCAGCATGTTGCCGGCAATCTTCTTTCCGCGCGAAGCGGCTACCTCTTCGGTCATCCGATCAAGGGCTTCGTCGACAGATTTCGCCACCACTCGAAGGCCGTCGCGGTTGCGTCGTTCAGCGCTGCCAGGTCAGGAAGGCGACCGTTGGCATACGCCGAACCGACAACCTCGACGTCCGATTCGGCGTAGCCCTTCCTCGACATACCGACGGAATTCGCCCCGTGCAGGACGCCCGGGTTTCCTACCACGGTGGCGAACGGCGGGATGTCCTTCGTCGCTATGCCGCCCATCCCCACCATGGCACCCGCGCCCATCACTCGACGCTGGTGGATGGTGCTGTTCATGCCCATGTTGCAGCCGTGGCCGAGTGTGACGTGGCCGCCGAAGGTCACGCCAGGCGCTGCAATCGTGTTCTCACCGAGTTGCACGTCGTGACCCACCGAGATGCGATTCATGATGAACGAGTTGGCACCGATCATCGTCGGGCGCTCGCTTCCTTGGTGCACGGCGGTGAGCTCGCGGACGACAGTGTTCTCGCCGATGAAAATGCCGCACCCGACGCTGGGTTCGGAGTACGAGGAGAAGTGCTCGAATCCGTTGATCTCCGGCGGTGCGCCGATCACTGCCTGCGCGCCGATCCAGCAACCGCTTCCGATCTCGAGCGGACCGGTGAGCACTACGAAGGGTCCGATGGTGACCCGGTCGCCGATGACGACGCCGTCGCCGATGACGGCAGTCTCGTGGATTCGACAGTCCTGGCCTATGTCGATCGGCACCTGAATTCGGCCTCCCACGTTTTTGATGGTTTTACAGCGTTGTTGTAGAAAATAACGCTACGCGCGGCAAGGCTTGTGACCGGGACCTCACGGCAGGCGATAGTGTCAACGGGTAAAGATGCGAATCGGTACGGTTTCCGTCGCACCCAGATCGGTCCGAGGGGTTAGTCAGTGATTGCAATTTCCAGTGTCGTTTTCGGCGAAGATGTCGAGCGTGAAGTGCTCGATACCCTTCGTTCTGGCATTGTCGCGCAGGGCCCCAAGGTCAAGCGCTTCGAGGAGCAGTTCGCCGAGCTCGTCGGTGCTGACCACGCGATAGCAGTGAACAACGGTACGACGGCGCTCGGCGCAGCATTGGAAATTCAGGATCTGAAGCCTGGCGACGAGGTCTTGACCAGTCCGTTCACTTTCGTGGCGACCTTGAATGCAATTCTGGACGCGGGTGCCATTGTCCGATTTGCCGATATTTCGGCGGACGATTTCAATATCGACCCCGCCGATGCGGCGTCGCGGATCACCGATCGCACTTCGGTGCTCATGCCGGTTCATCTCTATGGGCAATCTGCAGACATGGCCGCGCTCGGCGACCTTGCGCAACAGCACGGCCTCGCCATCGTGGAGGATGCGGCGCAGGCGCACGGTGCGACGTTCGACGGCCGCGGAGTCGGCACGTTCGGGCTCGGCTGCTTTTCCTTCTATGCCACGAAGAATCTGACCACCGCCGAGGGCGGCATGATCACGACCGACGACGCGTCGGTTGCTGATCGTCTGCGAGTCCTGCGCAACCAGGGGATGCGTGCCCGTTACCAATACGAAGTTGTCGGGCACAACTATCGAATGACCGACCTGCAGGCCAGCCTCGGGCTTCCGCAGTTGGCTGGATACCGGGCCCAGGTAGAGCAGCGTCGGCGCAACGCGGACATGATCACCACCGGGTTGAAGGACGTGGCCGGACTGACGCTTCCCGCAGAGCTCGAACGCAGAGGGCACGTCTGGCACCAGTACACAATTCTGGTCGACGAGGACGCCTCGATCGATCGAGACGAACTGGGTTCGCGACTTGCAGACGCAGGCGTGGGTAGCGGCATCTACTACCCCAAGACCGCCTACGACTACGACTGCTACCGCCAGCATCCCAACGTCGTCATCGAAGACACCCCGGTTGCCACCTCGGTCTCGCAGCGATGCCTGAGTATCCCAGTGCATGCGAACTTGACTGTCGATGAAGTCGACACCGTCGTGTCGGCTGTCCGTTCGGCGATGGGACAGTGATGAATCCTCGGGTTGCGCTGGTCGGTTCGGGTCGGATGGGTTCTCTGCATGCCAGGGTCATTGCACAGTCGGATCGGTGTGATCTCGCTGTGCTCGTCGAGCCACGGGAGAGTCAAGGTCGGGCTGTCGCCGAACGCTTCGGCTGCGACTGGGCCGCGGAGTTCGACGACCTCTCCGGTATCGATGCAGTGGTCATCGCAGCCGCGACTCCTGCTCATTACGACATCGCCTCGCGCGTACTCGAGCTCGGAAAGCCGGTGTTGGTCGAAAAGCCCTTGGCTGCAACGTACGAGCAGAGCGCGGAGTTGGTGGGCAAGGCTGCCGCCGGGGACATTCCGTTGATGTGCGGTCTGCTGGAGCGATTCAACCCGGCGGTGCGCACAGCTCGCGAGTTCGCCGGTGACGTATGGCAGGTCAACGGCATTCGGCATTCGCCGTTCGTATCGCGCATCTCGACAGGAGTGGCGACCGATCTCCTCATTCACGACGTGGATCTGGCTATATCGTTCGTCGGCTCCGAACCGAAATCCGTTGCGGGGGAGTTCGGCTACTTTCATCCTGCGTCGACGGAGAACCACGCCGAAGACTGCGCAGACGCGATTCTGCGGTTCGAGTCGGGTGCTGTCGCAACGATTTCGGCGAGTCGGATCAGTCAGCGCAAGATCCGCCAGCTGTCGCTGCTCGAGTCGGATCGGCTCATCGAGATCGACCTGCTGCGCCGCGACATCACGGTCTATCGGCACATCGACGACGACATGCCGTCCGACCGCGACGGGTATCAGCAGCAGACGATCATCGAGATCCCGACCATCAGGTACAGCGAGGAGCCGCTGTCGGCTCAGTTGAACCACTTCTTGGACCTCGTCGGCGGGTCAGGAGATGTTGCAGCAGAACGCAACTCAATCCTCCCGGCGCACCGCGCGGTGGACGAAGCCACGCGGGCGGCGGCTCACTGATCGACTTGACGGCGTCGTCGGACGCCGACCACGACCGACTGGGCGAGGGCAAGAACGAGTCCACCGGCGGCCAGTGCAACCCCGCCGGCTGTGCCCGGCGGGGTGTATTCGATCGTCGCGGTCCTGCCTCCCTCCGGCAGCACCACCTGCAGCAAGCCACCCTCGGTGGCGCGCACCTCTGCGTTAGCCCCATCGACGGTGGCCGTCCACCCGGGCCACGCGAGCAGCGCGAACGTGACGACTCCGGAACCGTTGTACTGCACAGTTTCTCGGGTGTCCGTCTCGGCATCGTCCGCAAGCACGGTGACTCCGTCGCCGACAGCGGACAGTCGTCCATCCGGCCACGGTAGCGGCGTGTTGCGGTGTGCGACGGTGACGACGTCGGAGTTGGTGATCGTCCATCGGTCGAGGGGGAGTTGCTCGAGCGCGCTCAGATCTCCGTAGGGGCCGCTGTTCTGAACGATGATCGTGTCGAGTCGGAGCGCATCCGCCCATGACACACCGGTTCCGGGTGCCGTTGCCATCAATCTGTCCACTGCGTCAGGGCAGGTGACTCCGCCGTAGTAATTGAGGCACAGTGCGTCGACGAAATCCTCGTAACTGATACCGGCATAGCTGTTCACGGCGTCCACGCCGGAGGCTTGCCACGCGTTGCCGAACACCAGGTCACCCCATTGCGACGTCGGATCGTCATCGGGAATGGAATCCGTGTCGGCGATCGCGAAAGTGTTGCCGGTGTACCTGCTGTCCAAGCGGTCTTCCAGGAACGCGACCTGGCGAGGGAAACGCCACGGTGTCACGTTGTCGTTGCTTGTGAACCACGCGTTCGTCTGGAGTGCAAGTGTGGCAACGATTCCTACGACGAGGACGCCGCCGAACGCGCGTGGTGCCCGCAAGGCCGCGGTCACAGCGGCAACCGTCAGAAGGCCGCAGACCAGCAGTGCCAGTGCATGGATGCCGAGGTTGTCAGGGACGCTCGACCACGCCAGGTAGAACTGCAACACCAGCAGGGCTGCGGTGATCGAGACCCGCAGTCGGATTCTCTCGCGATGCAATCCGGCGCTGGCCGCAACGGCGGTGACAACCAACAGGGGCAGTTGGCCGTACTCGATCAACCGAATGGGCCAGCGGAACAGCCACAGGTTCGATGGACCGAGGAGCAACACTGCGTAGATGCCGCCGAAGACGGCCAGCGATAGTGCGCTCGTCTTCAGGTTGCCGAGTGTTCGCCATCGGATCCACGGACTCAGCGGCACCAGGAACCAGACGAGGTACCCGATGGGGACGGTCATGAAGCTGGCCCCGAAGGACTCGACCATCGGTAGATGAGTCGGGCTGCTGACGTTGATCAGATCGCCCAGTCCGGGCCGGAGAGTGCCGTCGTTGGACACTCCGGATTGGTTTCGCACCGACACGTCAGTGGTGAAGGCGAGTGGGAGGTAGACGATCAAGGACATCGCCAGGATGGAGACTCCGCTGACGATCAGCGACGTGATGCGCCGATAGTTGCCCAGCGCCACGACCTCTGCGATGACAGCGAGATACACGACGGCGACCGCGACGGCACCGTATGGGTTGCCGGTCGTCATGGCCATGAAGCCGAAGACAATGGGAACGATGGGATTGACTCGGCCGAGGGCAGCGGACCTGGTCGACCACCAGACATGTGGGATCCACGCGAAAGCGAACAGGCCCGACGCCCAACTCGAGGCGTCGAAGTACAGCGTGTAGCCGGCGAACGGCATCGCGAAACCGGCGACGAACGCCATCGACGTGCGCGCGCCGTACTGCTTCGCCAGGAGATAGACGCCGACGGCGAGAATCGCCATGAACTGCATCTTGACCAGGGTGATGCCGATGGCCAGATTGGGAATCGCCGCGATCAGGGCAGAGTTGGCCAACAGCAGCGGGTTGTAGGTGCCGTAGAGGGCTTCGGCGGTGACGTTCCCGCCGGCCCACAGTTCGGGCAGCAACGTCGGCCATGACCCCGACAGCAGTCTCTCGCCGATCACTCGCCAGCCTGGAGTGAATGCTGCCGCGCTGTCGTCCCAGTAGTAGAACCATCGGTTCGTGAGCATGGGTACCGCGGCAGCCAGAGCGACGGTCAGGGCCAGAACCGCGGGCGGGAGTACCCGCGCCGCCCAGGGGCGATCAGAAGTCACGAAACGCCTTCGTCGGTGATGGTCGGTGGGCATGGAACAGTCCGTTGCAGCGTAGTGTTTCGTCCGTTCGCACTATCCGACAGGCGCTGAAAGGGTGACGGTGGTTTCTGGTCCCGCTCCGAGTTCGCGGCCGGAAGCGGTCGAATTGTCGGTGGTCATACCGGCCCACAATTCCGCCCGAGTCATCGAGGCCACTGTCGACGCTTTCGTCGAGTACCTGTCCGGAAGAACTGCGGAGATCATCGTGGTCGAGAACGGTTCGACCGATTCGACTGCCGATATCTGCGCTCGGCTCGAGGCCGGGTGGACTCATCCTGCTGTCGCGCTCCACGTGCTGACCAGTGACAAGGGTATGGGCAATGCGCTTCGGCTCGGCGTCGAGCAGTCTCGTGGTGACCGCGTCCTGCTGACCGCCGACGATCTTCCGTTCGGTTTCGACGATCTGGATGCGGCCGCGCAGTTGGCCTCCGAAACCGGGTCGACGCCATTGGTGGCCATCGGCTCCAAGGCGCACCCGGAGTCTGCGGTGGAACGTGGAGTGCTCCGGGGAGTGATGACCTTCGGTTTCACGTCACTTCGCAGAATTGTCCTCGGCACTCGAACGCGGGACCCACAGGGAACGTTCATCGTCGACGGCACGCTGCTGCGTGCGGTGGCTCCGCAGCTGATCGAACCAGGCTTCTTGTTCACCACCGAGCTGGACTACGCGGTGGAGTTGGCCGGTGTCCGTCCCGTGGAGTTGCCGGTACGCCTGTCCGAATCGCATCGCAGCGAGCCCAGCCGGGTTGCCTTCGCCGATGTCGTGAAGATGGCCCGAGGTCTCCTGTCGTTGCGAGGTCGGCGTCACGAGCTACTGGCGGCCGCACGAGCCGGTCGTCAGGCTGTCGACGCCTGAAGCGAGCCACTCTTGGCTATTGCGAGTGACCACTCTCTAAGTTAGAGTTTCGTCATTCTATGACGGAGGTCACATGAACCCGAATATTTCTTTCGACGTCGTCATCACCGGCGGCACCGTCTACGACGGATCAGGCGGTCCAGGAGTGCGTGCCGATGTGGGCATCGTCGACGGCGTCGTGCGGGCCGTGTCCTCCACGCCGCTCGAGGCGGGCCCGGCGACCGAGGTGGTCGACGCCACCGGCAAGTGGGTCACGCCGGGCTTCGTGGACGTACATACCCATTACGACGCGGAGGTGTTGGTCGGGCCGGGCCTCGAAGAGTCCGTCCGGCACGGGGTCACGACGGTTCTCCTGGGCAACTGTTCGTTGTCGACGCTCTACTCCACTCCGGTGGACATTGCGGACCTGTTCAGTAGGGTCGAGGCGCTGCCGCGAGATCATGTGCTCAAGGCCGTCGATACGCACAAGACGTGGACGAGCCCCGACGAGTACATCGCAGCGCTCGAGCGCCTGCCCCTCGGCCCCAATATTGCTGCTTTGGTTGGTCATTCGGATCTACGCGCACACGTCATGGGCCTGGACCGCTCGACCGATCGCAGTCAGAAGCCCACCCGCGAGGAATGGCATGCCATGTCCGACGCGCTCGAGAAAGCGCTCGACGCCGGGCTGCTCGGAATGTCGACCATGACGAACCCGTGGGACAAGTTGGACGGCGATCGATACCGGTCTCGTTCCTTGCCGTCCTCGTACGCGCACTGGAGCGAATTCCGTTCTCTGCACAAGATTCTGCGTCGACGCGGTCGGTTGTTGCAGAGCATCCCGAACCTGAACACCAAGTACGACATGCTGTTCTTCCTCGCCTCGGCCACCGGGATCGGGCGCACTCCGCTCAAGATCTCGCTGCTGGCCGCGGCGGACGCGAAGGCGTCGCCCTGGATTCATCGCGTCTTCGGCCCGCTCGCTCGCATCGTCAACGGACCGGGCAAGGGTCAGTTCCGCTGGCAACACCTACCCACGACGTTCGATGTCTACTCCGACGGCATCGATCTGGTGGTGTTCGAGGAGTTCGGCTCGGGCCGCGCCGCGCTGCATCTGCGAGAAGAGTTGGGCCGCAACGAGTTGCTCTCGGACGAGGCCTACCGCCGTTGGTTCCGTGCCGATTTCGAGAAGAAGTTCAGCTCGCGCGTCTGGCATCGAGACTTCGCCGACGCCGAGATCACCGAATGCCCCGACGCGTCGGTCGTCGGAAAGAACGTCGCGGAGGTCGCGGGAGAGCGCGGTGTGCACGTGGTCGACGCATTCCTCGATCTGGTGGTCGAGCACGGCCGAAAGCTGCGCTGGCACACGACGGTAGCCAATCATCGCAAGCGGCAGATGGACAAGCTGATCAACCAGCCCGGGGTGACCGTGGGATTCTCCGACGCCGGCGCTCATCTGCGCAACATGGCGTTCTACAACTTCGGCATCCGGTTGTTGCACCGCGTGCACGATGCGCAGCGCGATCGTAAGCCGTTCATGACGGTCGAGAAGGCCGTACACAAGCTCAGCGGCGAGTTGGCCGACTTCTATGGTGTCGACGCCGGTCATGTACGGGTGGGGGATCGTGCCGATATCGTGGTGATCGATCCCGAGGGCCTGGACGAGGATGTCCTGGCCTACCGGGAGGAGATCATGCCGGAGTTCGGTGGCCTGAGCCGAATGGTCAATCGCAACGACCGCGCTGTCACCGCCACTCTGATTGCGGGCCGAGTAGTGTTCTCCGGCGGCACCTTTGTGCCCTGGTTCGGTGTGTCGGAGCGGGCAGGTAGCTTCCTGCGGGCAGGCACCCCAACGGCTCCTCGTCGCCGGGAGCGTGTGTGAGCCCGAGTCAACAACAGCGTCGGACCGAGACCATCGGAAAGTTGCTCGACGCGACGATCGTGTCGTTGTGCGAGAAGGGATATGCCGCAACCAGTGTCAGTGAGATCGTCGGCCGCGCAGGGGTGTCGTCGGGTGCCATGTTCCGGCATTTCGACACCAGGCTCGACCTGATCGTCGCCGCAGCGGACGAGGTTCGGCGACGCCAGTTCGTAGAGTTCCGTCATGGGCTGTCCGGTTTCGGTAGCGCATCCATCGAACATTGCCTCGAATTGCTCAGAGCTGCGTGCCGCGCCCCGATCAACGGTGCGTGGTACGAGCTCCTGACTGCCGCGCGCAGCGACGGCGAGCTGCGAGAGAGGCTGCAGCCCTTCACCGTTCGTTATCACGAGCAGATCGCCGAACTTGCTCGCACGCTCCCGGTGGCCGGTGCGATCGATCCACGACAGCTCGAGACGGTGATCTTCACCGTGGTCCACCTGCTCGACGGCGAGGCATTGGCAGCTGTGGTGCATCCGCAACCCGAGCAGGAGGCCATGCGGCTGAGGATGATTGCTCACCTGTTGCGCGGAGGCACGCTGCACGCTCTGAGCGACGTCGGATGACCCACTGGACGGTGCGCATTTCGGGTGCCGAGCTTCCTGTCTTCGAATACGGGAACCCGGGTGCGCGCTCGACCGTGCTGCTGGTGCACGGCTATCCCGACAACCGTCACGTGTTCGATCCGCTGATCGCCGAGCTCGGCGATCAGGTCCGGGTGATCGCCTACGACACGCGAGGCAGTGGAGCGTCCACACTCGAGCCCGCAGCGGACGTGTCCATCGAGCAGCTGGCGCGGGACGTCTTCGCGGTGGTCGAGTCGATTCCTGAGCTCACCGGGAAGGTGCACGTATTCGCCCACGACTGGGGATCGGTCCAGATGTGGGAGGCGATGGCCTCGCCTCGGGCGACCACCGCCTTCGCGTCGTACACCTCGGTGTCCGGACCCAGTCTGGATCATCTGCGGCAGGTGGCGCGGGCACGGTTGGTGCGGCCGCATCGATGGCCTTCGCTGGTCGGGCAGTTGGCCCGGTCCTGGTACGTCTTCGGGTTTCATGTGCCAGTTCTGGGCAGGCGCGTGCCGGATTTGTTGGCGCGACTGAATGCGGAGGGTGAGCCGACTCCGACGGTGGCCGACCAACAGCGCGGCATCGGTCTGTACCGGGCGAACGTGTTGCGGCGGGTGCTCCGCGGACCCGACCCTCTTTGCGACGTGCCGACCACCGTGGTCGTACCGACCCACGACCGCATGCTGTCGACGAACCTCACCGACGGTCTCGATCGATGGATCCCCGACCTGCGCGTCGTTCGGGTCGACGCGGGCCACTGGTGGCCGTACACGCACCCGGCCGCCGCCGCCCGCGTGTTGCTGGAGCGGGTGCGGGCCACGGGGTAGCCGTAGCTATTTGCCGAACAACCGTGCCCAATTGGAGCGACTGGTCATCGACTCGAATTCACGACGGTAGCTGTCACGTATTCGTGGAGCCTGGGACCGCAACTTCCATTGCGCACGGAGACCCCGGACGAGCAGTTGCTTCATCAGTTCGGCGTTGTGCCGTCGAACGCGAACGCCTTCCTGAGAGGCGTCGGTGACGACGGCGTGCCCGAAGAGTGAGACGTGCCACCAGTGCGCGTCCCGACTCGCGATAGCGACGGGATGCGGGTTGACGCGTCCGCGCAGTTGCTGCATCAGGCGCTTGGCCAGGACGAGGCCTTCCATGCTGGGCCACGGTGCAGCGCTGGCGATCTGGTAGTCGGCGTTCTGCAGTTCCGGTGCGTGCGCAGCGGAGTGTCGCACCGTCTCGGAGTACATCGCTCGTTCACGCCGGATGTCGGCAGCGGCCTCGATGCCGCCGTCGTGGAAGACTTCGGGACCCTGCAGAAAGTCCTCGATGGCCTTTATATGAGTGAACGCCAGTCCGTATTGCATTCCGACGAGGAACCGCAATAGATCGCGAGAAAGGCTGCGAAACAGTACCTTTCCATCGAACTCGCTGTGCAGGGCCGCGGTGAGCAGGCCGTTGCGAATGTTGAAGTAGCGGTGCCACTCGTCCCAGTCCTTCCAGGAGAAGTCGGCGTGCCATACGCCTGCACCCGGAAGGGTGACGGTAGCGAATCCGCGGCTGCGGGCGCGCAATCCGTATTCCACGTCGTCCCACTGGAAGAAAAGTGGGAGCGGGTATCCGACCTGAGCAATGATCTCGGACGGAATGAGGCAGGTCCACCAGCCGTTGTAGCCGGCGTCGACGCGAATGTCCTGACTCTTCTTTACAACGCTGGAGTTGACGAGCGCGTTGGTCGACGGAATGCCCACCTTGGGTCCGGAAAGGTCGGCGTGTTCGGCCCCGACGAGGATGCGATCAGGGTGAAACAGCCCCAGCATCTGCGCTCCGACGATGGCCGGCTCCACCGTCATGTTGGCGAAAGCATTGACACGCAAGACGGTTTCGGGCTCACACAGGATGTCGTCGTCCATCAGAATGACGTTGGCGTGATCGGCTCCGACGACGTCGGTGACCTCGTACATCCCGCGGGTGAAACCGCCTGCACCGCCGAGATTGGGTTGACGTATGTAGACGAGCTTGTCACCGAGCACCCGTGCGATGTTCTGGAACTTCTCGCGGATCTCGACCAGGTCGGTGCCCTGGTCCACCACGTACACCGCATCGAGACCGGCAACGACCTCTGAGTCGTTACCCAGTACTGCAACGGTTTCCGCGCATTCGTCGGCGCGGTTGAAGGTGCACACCACCACGGCCGCGGGTCGGACTGTCTCCGGGGAATCGACGCTCCACGCCACATCTGAGAGCTTCAGAGTGGTTGTGTGCGTGTTGATTCGGATCCACATGGCGCCACCGTCGACGAAGCGATCCAACAGGCCGTTCACTTCGACGGTGCCACTGCCGTCTACATCGACCGCGTCGACGGTGCGATCGCGGCCATCCGAGTCAGACGCAACCAGAGCGATGCGTCCGGCCCCGTCGTAGGAAAGCTGAACCCGTACCTCTGTGACGGCCGTCCAGCGTTGCCAGTAGCTCGCAGGAAAGCGGCCGAAGTAGGTGTTGGTGTCGATTTCTGCGTTGGGCTCGATCGCCACCTCGTGGCGTGACCGATAGGCCAGACCGCTGGCGATGTGGGTGTAGAGGTCGTCGTCGATCAGGGTGGACGGACCCGAGAACAGTCCGCGCTGGACAACGAAGCGCGATTGTGGGTCGTGCTCCACCAGGCGCGACCGCACATCTGAACTGCTGTGTGCGATGTCGGGGGCTGTATCGGTCATCAACGCTCCATCGATTTCGTACGGATTCGAGAGATCCTCGTGAGACCCCCCGCGCTGCGATCCTACCTGCGGCCAGTGATTCTTCTGTGCAAGGCTCTAGTCAGTGACGGGCACCTGAAAAGCGGGGTGCCTTACGAATCCGTACGACGACCTGTTCGTTGTCGACCGTGTATCCCAGGTAGTCGAACTCGGTACCGGTGCGTGCGACGAATTCCGTCCACGCCCGGTACTCGTGGTTGCGCCAGCCGGGGAAGTTGAAGTACTCGTCGAACACGATGACGGTGCCCACCGCGAGTCGATCGGCCACCAGGTCCAGCACGGTGACCGTCGAGGAGTACAGGTCTGCGTCGAGGTGCAGGAACGCCAATTTCTCGTGGTGGCCCTTCAGAAATCCCGGGAGTGAGTCCTCGAACAACCCGGGAACGATCTGCGCGCCGGGCACTTCGGGAATGCTCTCCTGCTCGAACAGTCCTTTCGGAAAGCCGGTTCGCCAGGTCTCGGGTAGACCGGAGAACACGTCGAATCCGGCGACTACGGTGATGTCCTCACGCGACGCCAACTCTTCGGCGATGATCTCGAGCGTCGTGCCGCTGGCCACACCGAATTCGAGTGCCATACCGCGGATGGACACCTCGCCGAGCGCAAATCTCAACGTCGCGTGGGGCAACGGAAAGGTGGGAGCTGTCGACATCATTTCTTCGGCGAACTCGGCACTTTGGGCGGCGGCCTCGACCTCGGAAGCGAAATAGAGGTCGCGGCGCATGCGTAGCTCCAGCCCGCGCACAAAGCCGCGTAAATCCTCGATCTCACGCCGTTGACGTTCGAGAACGTCGAGCAATGTCGCCTGCTGATCGCTGGTCTGCTCGGCCAGTTGAGCGGTCTGCTGAGCCAGAACCTCGCCGATCGCTCGTTGAAGCTTCTCCCGTGCCGACGACTTGATGCGATCAGCGAGCTTCCGAGGTTCCGTCATGGGCACACGGTAGCGGTATCACGTGGGTGCGCGCACCCCTTGGCGGCAGCGTCAGGGCCTACGAAAGTGTTCTCGACGCCCCAGCCCGCGCAACCGGAACCACTCGGCCAGACCCTTCGGGTTGCGAGTGGTGATCAGGAAGAACCAGGTGAAGCGAATCCACTCCTGCGGCAGCAGCTTTCGCATGCCCGGCTGCGACATCAGGTAGCCGCGATTACGGTACGTGAAGTAGCGCTTGGTCGCGTCCTCGGGGTACTGCGTGTGCATCCGGCCACCGAGGATCGGCTTGAACTCCTCGGCCCCGTTGGGGTGGACGTAGGCGGCAGTGAGGCACGTGCCGAACTTCAGCCCCGAACGCTGCAGCCGACGATGTACTTCCACTTCGTCACCGCGCACGAACAGACGGAGATCGGGCACGCCGACCGCGTCGATCGTCGACGCCTTGAACAGAGCGCCGTTGAACAGCGATGCGATGCCTTCGAGAAGATCGTCGTCCGGGTTCGCCGGGTCGATCAATTCCGATCGCAGTCGACGCCATTCGACGCCGCGGCGCAGCGGAAACGCCAACCGGTCCGGATCCTCGATGTCGCAGACGACGGGGGAGACCTCGTCGAGTCCGTGGGTGAGGGCACAGTCGTACAGCGTCTCGAGCACCTTCGGGCCCTCGGGTCGGCCGTCGTCGTCGGCGAGAAACACCCAATCCGCACCGAGCGAGAGGGCGTACAGAATGCCGAGCGCGAATCCGCCTGCGCCGCCCAGGTTGTGCTGCGAGCCGAGGTAAGTCGTCGGCAGGCCGATCGACTCGACCAATTCACGCACGGCGGACTCGTCGGCATTGTCGACGACGACCAGATGATCGAGCGGACGCGTCTGCGCACCGATCACGTCCAACGACAGCGCCAACAACTCACGCCGCTTGTGCGTGACGATGACCCCGACGATCTTGTCGCTCACGTTCTCGATCCCCTATTCGTTCCGCAGGCTCCACTCACTGCCGGTCGTCCCGCTCGATCTCCTTCAGGATCTGCGCGACGTGGTCTCCCGCGTCGTCACCGTCGTACGCGCGCACCACGTCCTCGATGCCGCCCTGCTGCCGAATCTGGCCGTGATCGATCCACATCGCGGTATCGCACAGCTGAGCCAGGAATTCGTTGGAGTGGCTGGCGAACACCAGGATTCCCGAGCGCTTCACCAACTCCTGCAGGCGATGCCGAGCCTTCTTCATGAACTCGGCGTCGACGGCTCCGATGCCCTCGTCGAGCAGCAGGATCTCGGGGTCGATGCTGGTGACGACGCCCATCGCGACGCGCACGCGCATGCCCGTCGAGTACGTGCGCAGCGGCATGTCGAGGTAGTCGCCGAGTTCGGTGAAGTCCGCGATCTCGTCCATCTTGGCGAGCATCTGCTTGCGGGTCTGCCCCAGGAACAGGCCGCGGATGATGATGTTCTCGTAGCCGGAGATCTCGGGGTCCATACCGACGCCCAGATCGAACACCGGCGCGACGCGGCCGCGAATGGTTGCGCTGCCTCGGGTCGGCTCGTAGATGCCGGAGAGCAGCCGCAGCAGGGTCGACTTGCCTGCACCGTTGTGTCCGACGAGTCCGACGCGGTCGCCGTCCTTCAGATTCATCGTGATGTTCTTGAGGGCCTCGACGACGACGACGTCGGAGGAGTTGCGGTCGATCGCGCCACCGGCCTTGCCGAGGAACGCCTTCTTCAGTGACCGCGTCTTGGCGTCGAAGATGGGGAAGTCGACGCATGCGTCATGGGTACTGATGCTGATGGACAACTGCTGACCCCTAAACCCAGTAGGGCACGCGGGCCCGGTACTTCTTGAGAGCGAGAATGGCCAGCGCCCAGCCGACGACGGTGAAGCCGAGCACGATGTACCAGTGGTACGCCTGCTGATCCTCGCCGATCAGGGGGGCCCGGATGATGTCGAGGTAATGGAAGAGCGGGTTGATCTCGACGAGCTTGGCGCGATTCGCGGCCTCGCCGCCCATCTGCTGCAGGCCCGAGGTGGTCCACACGATCGGCGTCATGAAGAACATCAGCGTGACGAAGCTGCCGAGAATGGGGGCGATGTCGCGGTAGCGGGTGGCGATGATGCCGAACAGAATGGACACCCACACGGCGTTGAGCAGGATCAGTACCAATGCGGGGATCGCGAACACCGCGGTCCAGTGCAGCCCACCCTCGGGCCAGAAGATCGCGATGATGATCACGTAGATCAGCATGTTGTGGCCGAACAACAGCAGTTGACGCCAGACCAGCCGATAGATGTGCACGCTGAGCGCGCTGGGCAGTTGCTTGATCAGACCCTCGTTGGCGACGAAGACGTCTCCGCCTTCGAGAATCGCGGCACTGATGAGGTTCCAGACGATCAGGCCGACGGTGACGTGCGGCAGGAACTCGCGCAGATCGATGTTGAGCAGGACCGAATACAGCAACCCCATGGCGATGGCCTGCACGCCCGTGGCGATGGTGATCCAGAACGGGCCGATCACCGACCGGCGATACCGCTGCTTGATGTCCTGCCACCCGAGGTGCAGCCACAGTTCGCGCTGATTGAAACCGGTTCTCAGGTCGCCGAACGCGCGCCGATAAGTCTGTGAGTCCGAAACCGGAGCAGGCATCTGATCTCCTGCCTCGCTCTCGGGATCCTTCGCTGGTGCCGACACGACGGTCGACACTACCTGCAATCGGCTTCTCGGCTCATTCCGAGCGCGTCACAGGTACTGGCCGGTACCACTGCCACCATGACCGGCACCACCTGGTGCGCCCATCACGCCGGGAGGCAGGGCGCCCTGACGCATCTGCTCGAGTTGGGCACGGGCGGCCATCTGCTGTGCGAACAGGGCCGTCTGAATGCCGTGGAACAGGCCCTCGAGCCAGCCGACGAGCTGAGCCTGGGCGATGCGCAGTTCCGCGTCGGTGGGGACGACATCGTCGCCGAAGGGGAGCACCAGACGCTCGAGCTCGTCGCGGAGTTCCGGCGCGAGTCCCTGTTCGAGTTCGTGGATCGACGACTTGTGGATTTCTTTGAGACGGGTGCGGCTGGCGTCGTCGAGCGGTGCCGCGCGGACTTCCTCGAGCAGCTGCTTGATCATCGTCCCGATGCGCATCACCTTCGCGGGCTGCTCGACCATCTCCGACAGGCCCGATCCGTCGTCCGAATCTCCGTTCGCAGACGATCCGGCGGCGCGCGCAGCTGCGGCCGTGGCCTCCTCGCGGCTCAAAGCAAGCGGCTCTCCGTTGGGGCCGATCACAACGACGTGGTCCCCGGGGGCACTGTTCGACTCGGATTGGGTCATGTATCCATCTTTACCCGTCGCTCGTCGTTGCGCGATCGTCCGGGGCGATTATCCTGGTTCGGTCGTCGGGAACAGTGGAAGCAGGGAGGGATCGAGCGTGCGAAGTGGGCAACCGTTCCCTGGCGAAACAGGACGTGGAACACATGCTTTACCGGTCGGCGCTTAGAGTGTCCGGCATGGGGTACGACGTCGCACGAGTCAGAGGGTCCATTCCCTCCCTCGGCGACGGGTGGATTCATCTCGACCCTCAGCTCGGAATGTTGATTCCGGACCGCGTGTCGACGGCCGTCTCGACGGCTTTCCGGCACAGTGCGTCCAATCATTCGGCCGGCAACATCGCGGCCAAGCGGAGTGCCGCTCTGCTCGAATCCGCTCGCGCCGCAATCGCAGATCTGGTCGGGGCCTACCCGTCCGGGGTCGTCATCGGACCGGACCGCGCGACGTTGCTGTCGTGGCTCGCGGATTCGATGAGCTCGCGGCTCGGTCTGGGGACCGGGCTGGTGCTCTCGCGTCTGGACGAGGAAGCGAACGTCGCCCCGTGGCTGCGAGTGGCCAGCCGAACCGGTGCGCACGTGAAGTGGGCCGAAGTCGAAATCGATACGTGTGAGTTGCCCACGTGGCAGTTCGACGACCTCATCACCTCCACCACTCGGCTCGTCGCGGTCACTGCGGCGTCGCCGATCGTCGGTAGTGCGCCCGATGTTCGAGTCGCGGCTGATCTGGTGCACGAGGTCGGTGGGCTGATCGTCGTCGACGCCGCCGGAGCCGCCCCGTACGCCCACGTCGACATCAAGGAACTCGGGGCCGACATCGTCGCCATCGACGCGGCCGCGTGGGGCGGGCCGTCGGTCGGCGCGCTGATCTTCCGGGATCCGACGCTGTTGGAACAGTTGCCGTCGATGTCGCTGAACCCGTCGGCCATGGGGCCGGAGCGGCTCGAGGTCAGCGCGCACCAGTACGCGTTGTTGGCCGGTGTGGTGGCGTCCATCGATTACCTGGCCAATCTCGACGACGCTGCGACGGGAACGCGTCGTGAGCGGCTCGAGTTGTCGATCGGATCGTTGCAGTACTACCACGACGGTCTCTTCGACTACCTGATGAAGGCTCTGAACTCCTTGGATCACGTCATGGTGCTGGGCAACGCACCCACACGTGTTCCCACCGTCAGTTTCACGGTCGAGGGAATGCCTGCGGTGAAGGTGTCCGAGCAACTCGCGCAGGCCAGAATCGGCAGTGTCAGCGGAGTCCACGGCGGAAGTCGACTGCTCGACGCGTTGGGCGTCAATGACGAGGGTGGTGCCGTCACCATCGGTCTGGCTCCGTACACCACCCGCTACGAGATCGATCAGCTCGTCAAAGCGCTCACTGCACTCGCCCTTTGAGCGGCTTCGCCGCACGTGCATAGAAGTTCGTATCCCACTACGAACTTCTATGCACGACCTCAGGCGTACTTCACTGCACGCGAAGGATGACCTTTCCGATCGTCTCGGCCTCATCGAGCATTCGATGTCCCTGTGCTGCTTCGGTTATCGGGATCTCGGCGTGCACGACGGCGGTGACGCGTCCCTCGGAGATCATCGGCCACAGGTGTGCGGTCATGTCTGCGACGATGTTCGCCTTGCTCGACGGGCCGGTTTCGGGGCGGCCACGCAACCCGGCGGCGTGCACCGATCCGCGCTTGGCGAGGAGTTTGCCGAAGTTCAGCTCGCCCTTCACACCACCCTGCATGCCGATGGTCACGATGGTGCCGTCCATGGCCAGGGCGTCGAGGTTTCGATCGAGGTACTTCGCACCCATGTTGTCCAGAATCAGGTCTGCGCCGTGATCCTCGGTCTGCGAACGGATCTCGGCGACGAAGTCCTGGTTCTTGTAGTCGATCATTATGTCGGCACCCAGGTCCGCGCACATGTCCAGCTTGTACTTCGACCCGGCGGTGACGGCGACGGTCACGCCCATCTGCTTGGCCAATTGGATTGCGTGCGTTCCGATTCCGCTACCTCCGCCGTGAATCAGCAACACCTGCCCCGAACGCATGTGCGCGTCCATCACCAGGTTGGACCACACTGTGGACGCCACCTCCGGAAGTGCCGCTGCCACATGCAGATCGAGACCACGAGGGATGGGGAACAGCTGGGTTGCGGGCACGGCGACCTGCTCGGCGTAACCACCGCCGGCCAACAGGGCGCAGACCCTGTCGCCGACGTTCCAACCGCTGACACCCTCGCCGAGTTCGGAGATGATGCCCGAGCATTCGAGTCCGAGAATCTCGCTCGCACCCGGGGGCGGTGGGTAATTGCCCTGACGCTGCATCAGATCGGCGCGGTTGACGGCGGTAGCCGAGACGTCGACGATCACCTGCCCGCGGCTCGGACGAGGGTCGGGAACCTCTGTCCATTCCATGACGTCGGGATCGCCGAACTCTTTCAGTGTGATGGCACGCATGTCTCCATAGTGCGCCTCCGGTGCAGTGGTGCGGTTAAGTGCCCCAGGGGGGCTGTCGCATTTTGAGTGAGCGGTAGTTCGACGTTGCGAAGGGGTGGCTCGGGTTCGATGCCCGGGTCACCTCTTTTTTGGCGTTGGGGTGCTCTGTTCCGCTGGGTCAGGCCAGCGCTGCGT
>NZ_JALGQI010000059.1:0-586 GCF_022810385.1 Rhodococcus sp. ARC_M12
GAACTTCTACAACACTCGACGTAGGCACTCCACGATCGGAATGCTCAGCCCCCACAATTACGAACAGTCACTGAACGCGCCGATTATGGCCGCGTAGCCACTGTCCACTTTTCGGGGTGAACCTCAAAGATCGGCGCGAGACCTACGAGGTCGCGAAGGGGGATCGTACGTCTCGTAAGAGAGCCCCTACTCCAAAGCACCCTTACTGAGGTGCTCTAGAAGGCGCTCCTCCTGTTCTGCTGTGAGACGTTCTGCGATTTGTACTGCCTCATCGTGAATATCTGGCACTTCCAGGAACTCAAGGATTTCGAACTTGTCGTCCTCAGTAAGCGCCACAACAGTGGCAGGTCCCCGATAGTCGGACCACCGCGTTCTAGAGCCACGGTGTGATTGATTCAGTCGATCTCGCAGCCCTCGGCCGGTTGGTGGTTGTGGGTGCATTGGGCAGCGTACTCAGCCGGCGTGAGGTAGCCCAGTGATGAGTGCCGGTGTCGATGATTGTGGTCGTCTTTGAAGTCCTCGATCACCACCCTCGCTTCGAGCAGACTCGTCCAGTGATTGCGGTTCAGGCACTCCTTCCGTAGCC
>NZ_JALGQI010000012.1:0-194906 GCF_022810385.1 Rhodococcus sp. ARC_M12
CGATCGCGCCCAACAGGCCTACTACGACCGACACCCCGAACGGTTCCGCCGCCGCCCCTGCACACCACAACCGCCCGCAACCGTCGGAATCAACAACAACCGACTCCAGACAGCTTGACATTGAGCGCGCGAGCGGTTTCGCGACACGATTCTGCGCGCATATGGCAAGTGCGCGCGCGTTTGCCGGATCCGGACCCGTCTGCTGTCGGGCGGTCCCGCGCACCGACGTCCCTATGCCTTGCCCGCCGCGCACCTCTGATCCTCGCAAACGCGCGCGCATTTGCTGAACGCCGCTCAATGTCAAGCTGTCTGGAGTCGGTTGTTGTTGATTCCGACGGTTGCGCGCGTTTGCGAGATCCAGTCCGCGCCCCCGCACCCGTCAGTCGTGAAACTCGGGGCTTGCCACTTCCCCTACTTGCCGTGATCCACTAGGCCGAGGACGCGACCGTTCCGACGCCGAGGGCAACCAGGATTCCAGCGCTGATGCGATCCAGCCAGTCGGCCACCGCTGGTTTGCGCAGCAACGCGACCGCGCGTGAGGCGAGCACGGAGAAGACTCCCATCACCAGTGCGGCGACGACCACCTCGACCAGTCCGAGCGTCATGGCACCGGCGAACGTGACCACGGTGAGGAACTGCGGCACCACCGCGAGGTAGAACAGTCCTACCTTGGGATTGAGCGCGCACGAGAGAACCCCGGCACCGAACGCCGACCACGCGGACGCAGCGACGGGCACCAGAGGCTCCCCGGCCACCTTCTTCTTCCGTCGCGCGCGAATTGCCTTGACGCCCAGATACAGCAGGTACAGCCCGCCGAGAATTTTCACGACGCGATACGCCGTCGCGGACTGCTCGACGATCGCCGCCAGCCCGACGGCCACCAACACGGCCCAGAACAGTCCACCGATCGCGACGCCCATCGCCGCGGCAATGCCTGGCCTGAGGCCGCCGATGCTGTAGCGAAGCACCAGAAACGAATCGGGCCCGGGCAGAATCGCCAGCAGAAAACACACTCCGGCGAAGCTGAGCAACAGGCTGAGGGTCATGGGTACATGAGAACACCCGGGCCGACCCGGAGCCAACTGATTTCAGTGTCCACAATTCGCATCGAGAAACGGGATCCCGCTCGACGAGCCGAATAGTGGACGCTCAGCGCACCAGAGAAACCCGACTACCCGCGTAGGCGAGCTGCCGCAGCGTCGATGCGCTCGTCCGTGGCCGTCAGCGCGATACGCACGTGCAGTCCACCGTCCGGCCCGTAGAACTCCCCCGGCGCGGCGAGGATTCCGCGCTGCGCGAGCCAGTCGACAGTGTCGCGGCACGGTTCGCCCCGCGTGGCCCACAGGTAGAGCCCCGCCTCGGAATGGTCGACGGTGAATCCCGCTGCCTCGACGGCGGACTTCAGAATCGTTCGGCGGGCCCGGTATCGCTCACGCTGAACGCTCTCGTGCTCGTCGTCGGCCAGCGCCGCGGTCATGGCGGCCTGGATCGGCAACGGCACCATCATGCCGGCGTGCTTGCGCACTTCGAGCAACTCGGCGACGAGGGAGGCATCACCGGTGACGAAGCCGGCGCGGTAGCTCGCCAGGTTCGAGGTCTTCGAGAGTGAGTGCACGGCAAGCAGATTGGTGTGATCACCGTCGCACACGCGGGCATCGAGGACGGACACGGCGTCGGCGTCCCAGGTCAGACCCAGGTAACACTCGTCGGACACGACGATCGCGCCGCGTTCGCGGGCCCAGGCGACGACCTTGCGCAGGTGCTCGACTCCGAGCACCTTGCCGGTCGGGTTGGACGGAGAATTGACGAAGATCAGCGACGCCCGCTCGGGCCCGAGCCGATTCAGGCCGTCGGCCCGGATCGTGCGCGATCCAGCGAGCAGCGCCCCCACTTCGTAGGTGGGATATGCCAATTCGGGGATGACGACCAGATCGTCGGCTCCGAGGCCGAGCAGCGTCGGCAACCAGGCGATCATTTCCTTGGTACCGATGGCAGGCAGCACCGCGTCGGGCGTCAGACCGGTGATCGAGTACCGACGTTCGAGCGCAGCCACCGCGGTCTCCCGCAGCGCCACGGTACCGACGGTCGTCGGGTAACCGGGTTCGTTCGCCACAGAATTCAGCGCTGCACGGATCACCTCTGCGACCGGATCCACCGGTGTACCGACCGACAGGTTGACGATGCCGTCCGGGTGCGCCGAGGCCTTGTCTTTCGCGGCGGTCAGCGAGTCCCATGGAAAATCGGGCAGCCCCGCTGCCACCGCTGTACGTACCAAGGGAGTCAGTTCTCGCCCATGGGAGGCAGAGCCTTGATGAACGGCGGGTCGTAATCGGTCTTGCCTAGCTTCGCTGCGCCACCGGGAGATCCCAGGTCGTCGAAGAAATCGACGTTGGCACCGACGTACGCGCTCCACTGCTCGGGTACGTCGTCCTCATAGAAAATGGCCTCGACGGGGCACACGGGCTCGCAGGCTCCGCAGTCGACGCATTCGTCGGGGTGGATGTACAGCATTCGGTTACCCTCGTAGATGCAATCCACCGGGCACTCTTCGATGCACGCTTTGTCCAGTACATCTACGCACGGTTCTGCAATCGAGTAAGTCACTGCTGCTCTCCCCTCCTGTATCGATTTCGGGCGCTCGCGCGCCCTGAGCATCCTAGTATCGCCGTCCGAACCTGGAGCAAACCGACCAGGGTGACCTCACCTGGCTCGGTCGGCTCACTTCCGTAGCTGCTTCGCGGGGGCTCTTTCGCCGACTGCAGAGGCCGTACGGTGGGCGGCGAGCCACTTTCGGCCCTGTTTCGCGGCACGCGAAAGTGCACCGCGCTCGCCGAGATATCCGGCGACACCGCCGACGAGCGGGATGGCACCGAGCACGCGGTAGATGCCGCGGGGGTGCGGACGCTTCTCCAGTTCACCGGCGACGTCGCGCAGCACGTTCGCGATCTGCCACATTCCGCGCAGCAGCGCGAACGGACCCGACTTGGGCGACTCCTCCTTCTCCGGCGGAGCACTGTCGGCCAACGACGTCAGATCGCGCTTGCACAGCACCGACCCGAGCAACGCCACGTGCGTCTCACGATCGGTCACACCCGATTCGCGGGCCACGGCCACGAGCACCATCGCCTGATTGGCGAAACCGAGCAGATCCTGGATCGGCAGACGGTTGACCAAGATGCCGAACACGCCGGGGAACGCCACGGCCACGGTGTTGAGTGCGCCGATGCGATTGACCCACCACTGCGAGCGGGCGTCGCTGTCGAGCTCCTCCCAGCCTGCAGTACCCGGGAAGTCTGTGGTGTCGAAAGCCTTCGCGAGAAAGTCGATGACGTTGTCGAGCGTCGAGTCGTCCGCGGAGGACTGCCGAAACGTTCGTCCCTTGAGCCCGATCGGGTCGCGTGTCGCGAGGATGTCGAGCACGGGATGGATGATGGCGACGGCACTGCTCAGAACCGCGGCGACTCGACGGTCGTCCATGTCAGACAAGCTCCATTTCGAAAAGGGGACCCGAGGGTCAGATCAGGCCGGCAACCGACACGGCCGGGGCCGGGTCGTAGGTGGTGGTGCGCTGACGAACCGGGCGTCCGATGCCGTCGGCGATCTCGTGCAGTTCCGCGACGGTCTTCTCCGAACCGTTCTGCGAACCCGCCATACGCGAGATCGTCTCCTCCATCAGGGTCCCTCCCAGATCGTTCGCGCCTCCGTTCAGCATCGCCTGTGTACCCGTGATTCCCAATTTCACCCATGACGTCTGAATGTTGTCGATTCGGCCGTGCAACATGATGCGAGCCAGGGCGTGCACCGCGCGGTTGTCACGATTGGTCGGTCCCGGTCGCGAGGCCCCGGCCAGATACAACGGCGAGGACTGGTGCACGAACGGCAGCGGCACGAACTCGGTGAACCCACCGGTCTTGTCCTGGATCTTCTTGAGCACGTTCAGGTGACCGACCCAGTGCGACGGATTGTCCACGTGCCCGTACATCATCGTCGAGCTCGAACGCAGTCCCACCTCGTGCGCGGTGGTGATCACTTCGATCCACTCGGCGGCGGGCAGTTTGCCCTTGGTGAGCACCCACCGCACCTCGTCGTCGAGAATCTCCGCGGCGGTACCCGGGATCGAATCCAAGCCGGCCGCGCGCAGCTCGGTGAGCCACTCGCGAATCGACTGACCACCGCGCGAGGCCCCGTTGACGATCTCCATCGGCGAGAACGCGTGCACATGCATCGACGGCACCTTGGCCTTGACCGCCCGCACCAGATCGGCGTACCCCGTCACCGGAAGTTCGGGGTCGATCCCGCCCTGCATGCAGACCTCGGTGGCACCGACGACATGCGCTTCCCACGCCCGATCCGCCACCTCGGTGGTGGACAGGGTGAAGGCATCGGCGTCGCCCTTGCGCTGCGCGAACGCACAGAAGCGGCACCCGGTGTAGCAGATGTTGGTGAAGTTGATGTTCCGGTTCACCACGTAGGTGACGGTGTCTCCGTTGACCTGCCTGCGCAGATCGTCGGCCAGCGCAGCGACAGCGTCCATGCCCGGGCCCTCGGCCGTTGCGAGCGCGAGGTACTGCTCATCGGAGAGCCCGGCCGGGTCCTTCTCCGCTGCCGTCAACGCCGACACCAGGTCCCGGTCCACCCGCTCGAGCCCGGCCAGATCGCGCACCTGCTCACGAATGGAATCCCAGTCGCCGAACGCGTTCGCCAGATCCGAGCGGGTCTCGGTGTTGCGGCCCTGAGTGTCGATCTCGGTGTTCAGATCGACGCGGCCCGAGGACTCCCACTCCTCGTCCGGTTCCTGCCACGGCAGACCCGTCGGGTTCACGTTCTCGCGTGCCATGCCGGTCTCGGGATCGGCCAGCGCCCGCACGTGCGCCGAGATCCGCGGATCGATCCACGGAGCGCCGGCGAGCACGTACTGCGGCTGTGCAGCAACACGTTCCACCAAGCGGTAGCCTGCCTTCTCCGACAGCTCTGCCAGGGTGTCGAGGTTCGGCCACGGCCGCTCGGGATTGACGTGATCGGGAGTCAGCGGCGAGACCCCGCCCCAATCGTCGACGCCTGCGCCGAGCAACGCTGCCGTCTCCTCCGGCTCGACCAGGTTCGGCGGAGCCTGGATGCGCATCGACGGGCCGACCACCATCCGCGTCACTGCGATCGTCGCCAGGAATTCTTCGAGACCTGCATCGGGCACGGACCGCATCGCGGTATCGGACTTGGCCAGGAAGTTCTGCACGATGATTTCCTGCACGTGCCCGAACGACTTGTGCACCTTGCGAATTGCCATGATCGACTCGGCCCGGTCCCGCAGCGTCTCACCGATGCCGACGAGGATGCCGGTCGTGAACGGAATGTTGAGCCGGCCCGCGTCGGTCAACGTGCGCAGCCGAACCTCGGGATCCTTGTCGGGGCTGCCGTAGTGCGCCTGCCCCTTCTCCTCGAACAACCGGCGCGAGGTGGTTTCGAGCATCATCCCCATCGACGGAGCCACCGGCTTGAGTCGCGAGAGTTCCTGCCACGACATCACTCCTGGGTTGAGGTGCGGCAGCAAGCCGGTCTCCTCGAGCACCCTGATCGACATGGCGCGCACGTAGTCGAGAGTGGAGTCGTAGCCGCGGGAGTCGAGCCACGCTTTGGCCTCGGGCCACCGCTCCTCCGGTCGGTCGCCGAGGGTGAACAGCGCTTCCTTGCACCCGAGCGCGGCACCCTTACGGGCGACGTCGACGATCTCGTCGGGATCCATGAACATCCCGTGGCCGGAGGCATTGAGCTTGCCGGGGACGGCGACGAACGTGCAGTAGTGGCACTTGTCGCGGCACAACCGCGTGATGGGTACGAAGACCTTTCGCGAATACGAGACCGTCTCGGGACGACCGGCCGACTCCAGCCCGGCATCACGAACCCGAGCAGCCGACGCCATCAAGTCCACCAGATCGTCCCCACGCGCATGCAGCAACACCGTGGCCTCGTCGACGTTGAGAGACACCCCGTCGCGGGCACGACGCAGAACGCGACGCATGGCAGAGGCGGCTGGAGCGGAGTCAGGCTGCAAAGTCACCAGTCGATCATGCGCCTTCCTGGTACGCACGTGCCACCCGCGGGTCGGACTGCCGCCCTCGTGCGCGGGTGAGGGCTAGGTTTGTACCCGTGACAACGATGACCGATCCACAGTGGCAACCGTCTCCGCGTGCGCGTCTGCTCTGGGCTCTCAGTGCCGGTCTGCTGTGGGTACCGGTCTTCGTCGCCCAGGTCGTCTGGGCTGTCGTCGACTCGACGTGGACCACCTGGCCGCATGTCGCCGTCCTCGTCGCATCCATCGTGCTGGCCGTCCTGAACATCGCGGTCGTGCCGCAGTGGCGGTACCGCGTGCATCGCTGGGAGATCAGCGACACCGCGGTCTACACCCGAACCGGCTGGCTCAGCCAGGAGCGACGCATCGCACCGATCTCGCGGGTGCAGACCGTCGACACCGAGCGCGGACCGCTCGACCGCATGCTGGGGTTGGCGACGGTCACCGTGACGACGGCGTCGTCCGCGGGTGCGGTGAAGATCACGGCGCTCGACCAGGATGTCGCCGACAAGACGGTCGCGCGACTCACCGACATCGCCGGCCGCACCGTGGGAGACGCCACGTGACCGACCAGGAGCACCTCCTCGCCGTCGAGGAGGAGCAGCCTTGGCTGCGGTTGGACAAGCGAATGTTGTTGGTGCATCCGGTGAACGAGGGCATCAAGATTCTGCCGGTGCTGCTGATCTCGTTCTTCGTCGGTAGTCAGAGCGGGAACCACTTCTGGAGTCTGGGCCTTCTCGTGGTCGTCGTGGTGTTCGCGATTCTGCGGTGGTTCACCACCAGCTACCGAATCGGTCCGGTACACGTGCAACTGCGCACCGGGGTGCTGCAGAAGAAGGTGCTCTCGATTCCGCGCAACAGAATTCGGTCGGTCGACGTCGAAGCGAACGTTCTGCACCGCGTACTCGGCCTGTCCATCCTGCGCATCGGCACCGGCCAACAGGCAGGCAAGGGTGAGGCCTTCGAGCTCAACGCCCTCGATACCGCACTGGTGCCCGCACTGCGCGGAGATCTGCTGCAGCGAGTCTCGGGGCAGATCCCGGCGACCGACGGAACACCCAGCACACCAGCGGATTCCGGGGCGGAGATTGCGCACTGGCAGTTCTCATGGGTGCGGTTCGCGCCGTTCTCCATCACCGGTATCGTCACCATCGCCGCAGCCGTCGGCGTACTTTTCCAGTACGGGCTCGGGCAGACACTGGCCGAATCGTCGGTGGTCTCCACCGGCATCGACTCAGCCGAGCGATTGGGAATCGCGGTGTTCGTCGTCGTGGTGCTGATGGCACTGCTCGTCGTGTCGAGCATCTTCGCGTGCGTCCGCTATCTGCTGGCCTACGCCAACCTCACGGTGATGGACCAGAAACGCACCATGCATGTCAGCCACGGGTTGTTGCGCACTCGCCAGTCGACACTCGATCGCAAGCGGCTGCGCGGCACCTCTCTGTCCCAACCGTTGCTGCTTCGTGCGGCCGGTGGAGCAAGACTGGACGCCATCATGACCGGCGTCAGCGCCGAGAAGAAAGAATCGTCCCTGCTGCTCCCCCAGGCCCCGCGCGCCGAGGCGCTACGCATGATGACCACCGTGCTCGGCGAGGCCGGTCTGCACGGTAGTGCCGACCAGCCGCTGCTGCAGCACGGACCCGCAGCGCGTCGCCGCCGTTACACCCGGGCAGGGCTGCCACTCCTGGTCATCGCTGCCGGCCTGGGAGTTGCACAGTATTTCGGCGCGCCGATTCCGATCCTCGCGTGGACAGCGATCGCGGTGTTGTTCGTCGCTGCATTCGGCCTGGCTCACGATCGCTACCGAGGCCTGGGCCATGCCGTGCTGCCTGGCTGGCTCATCACCCAGCACGGTTCGCTCGACCGGACTCGCCACAGCCTCGAAGCCGCAGGCATCATCGGTTGGACCGTGCGGCAGACATTCTTCCAGCGCCGCGCCGGGGTGGCAACCATCGTCGCTGCCACTCCCGCAGGCGTCGGACATTACGAGGTGATCGACATCCCCATCGAGAATGCATGGGCGATGATCGACGCCGTCACCCCGGGAGCCGGGGACGTCTGGCTGCAACGAACCTGACATGACGCGACCGCAGAGCATCGAGGAACTCGACCTCGCTGTGTCCGAGTGTCGCGCCTGCCCTCGCCTGGTGCGGTGGCGCGAGCAGGTCGCCGCCGAGAAGCGGGCCGCCTTCGCCGACGAAACATACTGGGGTAAGGCAATTCCGGGATTCGGCCCGGCCGATGCATCGATGTTGATCGTCGGGCTCGCCCCGGCAGCGCACGGTGCCAACCGCACCGGGCGGATGTTCACCGGAGACAGAAGCGGCGACGTGCTGTACCGCGCGATGCATGCCGTCGGGCTGGCCAGCCAACCCACCGCGACGCACATCGGAGACGGGTTGACGCTCAACGGGGTTCGCATCACTGCGCCGGTGCACTGCGCTCCCCCACAGAACAAGCCGACGCCCGCCGAACGCAACACGTGCAGGCCCTGGCTGGACGACGAACTACGGTTGCTGCGTCCGACTCTGCGCTCGGTGCTCGTTCTCGGGGCATTCGGCTGGCAGTCCCTCTTACCGACACTGGCCGCCAACGGGTGGGAAATACCCCGTCCCGCACCGAAATTCGGCCATGGTGTGCGACTCGACCTGGGCTCGATCACCGTGTTCGGGAGCTATCACGTGAGCCAGCGAAACACCTTCACCGGACTGTTGACTCCGACGATGATCGAGGATGTGCTGCGGAATGCGGGTCGGCATGCACGCTTGCTGTGATCGCCTTCATCCGGAACATGAACAGCAGCACACCGGCGGGGCCTGCACCGGCGACGATGAGCAGCATCGTGCGCCAATCGGCGAGGAGAAGAACGTCGTTGCCCGGGCCGCCGAACATGCACAGGACCACCGCGAAAAACCATCCGACAAGGGGTGACGCCACCCAGATCGGCCGTTCCGCTACTTTGCGTGCGGCCAGGACCAACGCGACGTTGGCGATCCCGCCGAGCAGCGCGCTGATGGGAAATTGCACCGACCCGAGGTAGGTCGGAAGGAAGAAGACCGACAGAATTCCGGACAGGAAACCGTCGAACACCAGTACTGCGACGGTCGCCCAGGACACCAGGGCGACAGTATTGGATGCGGCCTTCGAGATCATGCGCCCAATACTGCCTTGACCCTGGTTGTTTCAGTGCACCGGTACTCAGGAAACCGGCGGGTATCCCAGCGAGGTCAGCAGGTTGCTCGCGCCCATGGCGATCTGTCCCAATACGTACTGGTACAGATCTGCCTGCGCGCCGAACTGCGGCTTGAGAGAATCGACGAACGCGACGATGGCGTCCTGCACTACCCAGTTGTACATATGTGTTCCGCCCCTGTTGTGGTGAGATCAGTACCGGTGTGTATTTTCAGTGATGCGGACCACAGCTTAGTACGCCGGCAAACAGATCGTTCTCCCTGCCCGTCTCATCGGGGTCGAGTTCACCGCGGACGAGCACATATTGCTCGTCGAGCAGGATCGGCTGGGCGATGTTGTTGGAGAGCGCGTACTCGCTGCCCGACGGCGCGACGGTCACCTGGGTGGCGTGGGCGCGGAGCGCATCCCTCTTGGCGTCGAGTACACCGCGGATGTCGATGCTGGTGGTGATCGTGCTCTCCGGAACGCTCGGCAGCTCCCCGTCCTCCGGCAGTCGCCATCCCGACGGGAGGCCGTCGATCGCGGCCAGCCCCGAGTGCAGCTGGTCCTGGCCGGTCACGGTCCAGTAGAACTTCGATACCTCCCACGGCGCTCCCGCGTCGGGGTAGGAACCCGTCCCGCAGACCTCGACGGCCTCGGTCACCAGTGAGTGCACCTGCTGGTGATCGGGATGTCCGTATCCCCCTTCGGGGTCGTAGCCGACGACGACCTGCGGCCGCAGCTCACGCATCACCGCCACGAGTGCTCCGAGCGCCTCGTCGCGATCGGCATTGACGAACGCGCGCGGTTTGCGTGCAGCCGTCGTGCCGGCCATCCCCGAATCTCGCCAGCGACCGGCTCCGCCGAGGAACCGGGGTGGATTGCAGCCCAGGGCCGCGAGTGCGCGATGCAGTTCCAGGATTCGGTAGCCACCGAGCTGATCGGCGCGATCGACGACCAGATCGGCCCAGGTCTCGCCGATCACTTCACCCTCCTCGCCCAGCGAACAGGTCAGCACGGTCACATCGGCACCGGCGCGAACATAGTGGGCGATGGTGCCGCCGGTGGTGATGGTCTCGTCGTCCGGATGCGCGTGGACCAGAAGCAACCGCTGCGGCTCCGTCATCGTCTGCTCAGCACTTGTCTGGCCCGTCATCGATCCGTCACTCACTGTCGCTCCGCTGTCTCTCGCTGTCTTCCCGTCCCCGCTCGCCGAGTAGCTGCGCCAGGTGCGGTAGCGAGCTCGCGCGCACGTCGGGTGCGGCGAAATAGGCGGGGTACGGGCTGTTGCCCCGATCGATCCAGGCCGTGGTCATGCCTGCACGGTGTGCGCCGTCGATGTCCCAGGGGTGCACGGCGACGAGCATGGTGTCCTCGGGCTCGGCCCTGCACTGGTCGAGTGCGTACCGGTAGGACTGCGGGTGCGGCTTCCACCGGCCCGCCGCCTCGACCGACAGCAGCGTCTCGAATTCGCCACGCACCCCGGCTCTGTCGAGCAGGGTCTGCGCGACCGACGCCGAGCCGTTGCTCAGCGTCAGCAGTCGGATACCGAGTGCTGCCAGGGCTCTCACACCCTCGACCACGTCGGGATGAACGTCGAGATCGGTGAACCCGGTCATGATGTGCTCGACCGCGCCGTCCGTATCGCGATTCAGCGTGGCCTCGGACAGCAGCGTCCGAAGCGCACCGGCACCGACGGTGGCGAACGGCCGAGCAGCGTCCGCGGCCGCGAGCGCAAAACCGTCGCGCAACACGCTCGCGAACCACGTGGGGAACAGCTGCGGCGACGCTCCCACGTCATCGAATCGGGTCGCCATCGGAGCCATATCGGACAATGTCTCGTTCACATCGAACACGATCACCCGGGGGCACCTCGGGATGGTCACCGGGGCGTCCGCATCCACTGCGCGGCGTCGGCGAAGATTCCGACCTCCACCGGGCCGGTCAGCGAGACGCCGGTGATACCGGGCACGGCCGCGACCACCGACGAGTCCTGCATGATCGGCAGCGTGGACGCCAGAGACCACAGCGCCGGCTCCACGTCGTTGGTGGCTACAGAGGGATCGAGACCGCTCACCAGGGCCCGGTCGATTCTCGGTTGCAGTTCCGGCACGCACAGCCCGGACAGGTTCCGCGGGGCCTCGATAGCGGTGTCGCCACCGTCGGAGCTCTCCTCGACGCAGCCGAAGCGGGACGCGAGGGCCGTCGCGGGGTCCACTCCTGCACTCGTCCATCCGACTATCGCGTCGACGGTTCCCTCGGTCAACGCCGTCGAATACAGCTCGTCGGCGGGCAGCGGCGTGACGGTCGCATCGATCCCCGCGCCGACGAGTTCGTCCGCGGCGGTGCCGGCGACAGCGAGCGCGATGTCGTCGTTCTCGACGGCACCGATGACGAACCGCAGGGCGGTGCTGGTCGCGTCCGCGAGGCGGGTGCTACTCGGCACCGGAGCGCCCGTCGTCGCGGCCGCACCGGTGGGAACCGCGGTCGTGGTCGGTGCGGCGGTGGTCGCGGCACTCGGTGTGGATGTCACCAGCGCATCGGGTGTCGGCACGAACCCGGCCCGTTCCAGCAGATCGAGGGCAGCCGTCGTGCCGATCGGAGCAGGCGCTGTCGCGGAATAGCCAGGGTCGGACGGAGAGGACAGCTGTGCTGCTGCTCGACGATCCGTCGCACCCCCTGCCGCTCCGACGGTGGCCAACAGGTTCGGATCGAGCAGGCCGAATATTCCTTGTCGCACAGCAGGATCGGACATGTTCGGCGCTCGCCCGTTGACAGTCATGGACAGCACGCGCGATTGCCTGATGGTGTCGGTCCGCACCCCGGGAATCGCCGAAAGCTGCGCCCGCAGCGCCGCATCGCCACGGACCTGGGCGATCTGGGCATCACTCGACCGCAGAGAATCGGCCAGCTGTGCCGGGGTGCCTCCCCGACGGATGAGGATCTGATCGGGTGCTGCGGGCTCGTCCCAGAATCGGTCGTTCCGCTCGAGCAGAATTTCGTCACGACCCTTGTCGACGGTCTTGATGTTGAACCTGGAACCGGAGACCGGCACGTTGTCTGTCAGCCCCCCTTGGAAACCGCCGGGCGAGTCCTTGAGCAGGTGCGAGGGGACCAGATCGGAGAACAGTCGCTGCCAGGCCGGATACGGCGAGGACAGCGTCACGTCGACCGTCTTGCCCCCGCCCGAGGACGTGACGTCGCTGATCAGGTCGTATCCCGCGGGGTCGACGACACCGGGCTCGGCGATCATTTGCTGCCACAGGTAGCGGAAGTCCTCGGCGGCGATCGGTGCGCTGTCGGACCACTGGGCCTCGTTGCGCAGTTGGTACCGGATGGTGAACGGCGCTTGCGACGTCACCTCGGCCGAAATCAGCAACGACAGGTCCGGCTCCCAGGTGGTCGCCCCGGTGTCGGAGTTCCGAACCGGGCGGAACGGGCTGGGCAGCACCAGCGAACTGACCGCTGCCGTTGCGGGCGACTGATCTGCCAGCAGATGTGGGTTGAAGCCGATGCCGACGTCGTCGATGGCGACGACGACCGGATCACCGGTCTCGGCCGGAACCATCGTCGTGCTGACCGAGGTCTCGACACTCTCGATCGGGGGCGGCGGATCCGCGGTGCACGCGGTGAGTACCAGAGCCATGGCAGGAACCAGAACCGTCGGTATCAGCACCTTGCGCAACGAGGATCTCCTTCGTGGTCGGCTACCTTGTGCGACAGAAGCGACGCGCCCCACAAGGGTGACACGTCGCTTCTGCTGCACGAAGTGAGTCTTACAGAGCAGCCTTGTCGCGAGTCTTGCTCCGCGAACGCTCACGGGCGCGCTCGTTGGAATCGAGGTGCACCTTGCGGACACGGACGACCTCGGGGGTGACCTCGACGCACTCGTCGCCTGCACAGAACTCCATGGCCATTTCCAGGTCGAGCTTCTTGGGCTTGGCCAGGGTCTCCATGACGTCTGCGGAGGACTGACGCATGTTGGTCAGCTTCTTCTCGCGGGTGACGTTGATGTCGAGGTCTTCCTGACGCGGGTTGATGCCCACGACCATGCCCTCGTAGGTGTCCGCGCCCGGCTCGACGAAGAACGTGCCGCGATCGGCCAGCTGGATCATGGCGAACGGGGTGACGGTGCCGTGGCGGTCCGAGACGAGCGAACCGGTGTGGCGGGCGCGGATCTCACCGGCCCACGGCGCGTACCCGTGGAAGACGGCGTTGGCGATACCGGTGCCACGCGTGTCCGTGAGGAACTCGGTGCGGAAGCCGATCAGGCCGCGCGAGGGAACGATGAATTCCATGCGAACCCAGCCTGCGCCGTGGTTCGTCATCTGCACCATCTTGCCCTTGCGTGCGGCGAGCAGCTGAGTGACGGCACCGAGGTACTCCTCCGGTGTGTCGACCATGAGCTCTTCGAAGGGCTCGTGCAGCTTGCCGTCGACCTGCTGGGTGACCACCTGGGGCTTGCCGACGGTGAGCTCGAAGCCTTCACGACGCATCTGCTCGACGAGGATGGCGAGCGCGAGCTCGCCACGACCCTGGACCTCCCACGCATCGGGGCGACCGATGTCGAGGACCTTGAGGGAGACGTTACCGATGAGCTCCTGGTCCAGCCGGCTCTTGACCATGCGCGAGGTGAGCTTGTGGCCGCTGACGCGTCCGACGAGTGGGCTCGTGTTGGTGCCGATGGTGACCGAGATGGCGGGCTGGTCGACGGTGATGCGCGGCAGAGCGACCGGGTTCTCCAGATCGGCGAGGGTGTCGCCGATCATGATGTCCGGGAAGCCCGCGACGGCGACGATGTCGCCTGCGACACCCTTCTCGCCGGGGACGCGCTCGACGCCGATGGTGTTGAGCAGTTCGGTGATCTTGGCCTTCTGGACGACGGGCTCGCCGTCGACCTCACGCATCCAGCTCACGGTCTGGCCCTTGGAGAGCTGGCCGTTGTGGATACGAACCAGGGCGAGACGGCCGAGGAAGGCCGACGCGTCGAGGTTGGTGACGTGGGCCTGCAGCGGCGCGTCCACGTTTCCCTTGGGCGCGGGGACGTAGTTGAGGAGTACCTCGAACAGCTCGTCGAGATTCTCGGCGTCGGGAGCGTTGCCGTTCTCGGGCTGGACGCGCGACGCCTTGCCCTCGCGGCCGGAGGCGTAGAGAACGGGGAGGTCGAGTGCGAGTTCGGCCGCCTCCGACGCTTCGTCGTCGAGGTCGGACGCGAGGTCGAGGAGCAGATCGTGGCTCTCCGAGACGACCTCTTCGATGCGCGCGTCGGGACGGTCGGTCTTGTTCACGACCAGGATCACCGGCAGCGAGGCGGCGAGCGCCTTGCGCAGCACGAAGCGGGTCTGCGGAAGCGGGCCCTCGGATGCGTCGACGAGCAGCACGACGCCGTCGACCATGGACAGGCCGCGCTCGACCTCGCCGCCGAAGTCGGCGTGGCCGGGGGTGTCGATCACGTTGATGACGGTGATGGTGCCGTCGGCGTTGCGCTTGTGAACGGCCGTGTTCTTGGCCAGGATCGTGATGCCTTTTTCTTTTTCGAGGTCACCCGAGTCCATGACGCGGTCGATCGCTTCGGCACGTTCCTCGAACGCGCCGGACTGCCGAAGCATGGCGTCGACCAGGGTGGTCTTGCCATGGTCGACGTGTGCAACGATGGCTACGTTGCGAAAAGTGGTGGTGCTGTCGATGTTGTCTGCACTGCTTGGGGCGCTCACGCGAAAAATTCTCCTGGAGTCGAATGCGGGCTCTTGTTCGCTAGCGGGCTTATGTCGCTAGAGAAGCGCGCTGCACCGCGAGGTTCTCGCGACTGATCGAGTTTACCCGTAGTCCGACGGTGCCCCGCGCCACCCTCAGGTCTGTGACCTGCGCCACCCATTAGTCTTGGTGCTCATGGGCAAGGTAAAGGCCGCAGATGTCTCGGGGATGAAGCCCAAGAAAAAATGCTGCCGCAAGAAGGTTCGGTGCGTCACATGCCCGGTCGTCATCATGCGAATGAAGAAGCTCGAATCGGCGGGCGCAACCAAGAAAGATCTCAAGAAGGGCCTGAAGACCGCTCGGGCGAAGTGAGCAAGATGTCCAGTAGCTCGGGTAACCACAGTCGGTCGGCATCGACCAGGTCCATCGTCGGCAGCATTGCCGCGTCCACCCAGCGCAGAGCCGAATGTTCCAGCGCCGCAGGGGTTCCCGAGACCAGGGTGGCTCGATAGGCGCGTAGGACGAGTCCCCCGGCCAGGTCGACGTCTCCACTGAGCGCGGCACCGATCGAGCACTCCACCCCCAGTTCTTCACGCAGCTCGCGCGCCAGCGCCGCGTCCTCGGACTCCCCCGGCTCGACCTTGCCGCCGGGCAGTTCCCACAGGCCCGCCAACTCGGGCGGACGAGTTCGTTGCGCGAGCAACAGCGCGCCCTCGTGCGTCAACGCGGCTGCGACAACCACAGCGGTGGGGGTACCGGACATGCCACCATCTTTCTATGACCGAACTGCTGACCGACCGCGACATCGAGGACGCCCGGCTCACGGAGTGGACCGTGGTGGAGAAATCCATCACCCGAACCGTCGAACTGACGTCGTTCCGAGCAGCGATCGAGGTGGTGAACCGCGTGGCCGACGCCGCGGAGGAGGCGGACCATCACCCCGACATCGACATCAGGTGGCGGACGCTGACGTTCACGCTGTCCACGCACTCTGCCGGCGGTCTCACACAGAAGGATGTGGATCTGGCGCGTCGGATCGACCAGCTGACCGCGCACTGATGCGTCCCGCATAGACGACCCAGCCGAGGAACAGAATAGATCCGATCACGTCGACGGCACCGGCCCCGGCCTCGAGGCCGGGACGAGGGATCGTCCAGATCGACTCCTGGAAGAAGCTGAGCAACCACGGCACCCCCACCGTGACTGTCACCAGCCAGTAGCCGGCGACGATTCTGGCTCCGGCGATGTCGCGCAGTGGCCCGTGCACGAGCCAGAGCACCATCGGAATCACCCAGATCCAGTGATGCGACCACGAGATGGGCGACACCAACAAGCCCAGGAGTTGGACGATGACCAGGGTTCCCAGGTAGTCGCGGCGATCGAGTGCTCGCCACGCCAGCACAGCGAGAACCGTGGCGATCACCGCGGCGGCGATCCACAACGGACCCTGGCCGACGTCCTCGCCCACGATCCGGCTCAGCGCTCCGCGCAGAGACTGATTCCAGACCGAGCCGACGGGGCCGATGCGGTCGGCGTCGCCGAGCAGCGTGGTGAAGTAGGTGGAGGCCTGCTGCCCCAGTGCCGCGTAGCTGACCACGACCGTGAGGGCGAACGCCACCGCAGAGAATGCTGCCGCTTTCCATCGCCGCGTCGCCAGGAAGTACAGACCGGTGATGGCGGGAGTCAACTTGATCCCTGCGGCGACACCGACGAGCCCGCCTGCCACCCACCACCGACTGCTGCGTACCGCGAGGATCGCCAGCAGCACCAGAAACACGTTGACCTGGCCGTAGTCCAGCGTCGTCCGCACCGGTTCCGACCACAGCCCGAGTGCGGTCCAGAGCATTGCGATGCGGACCCAGCGCGACTCGGCGGCTCGCTCGTCGCCGAGAATCATCGACAGAACCAGACGCACCACCGCGAACAGTGCGAGCATGGTCGCGGCCTGCCACAGGACGCCGACCACCGTGAACGGCAGGTAGTGCAGCGGGAAGAACACGAGCGCGGCGAACGGCGGGTACGTGAACGGGAGCGGGAAGTCCGGCGTCTGAACCGAATACGTGTAGTCGTACAGATTGCCGCCGAGCAGAGCAGCGGAGCCGTCGACGTAGACGTGCAGGTCCACGAGGTTCATTCCGTTGGGCGTCGCGAAGGCCCAGACGAATCGGCTGATCACCGAGACCGCGAGCAGAACGGGGGCCAGCCGAACGAGTCGGTTCACTGTGCGTGCGGTTCCGTTCGGTATCGATGCCGTGTATCGATCGTCGAGCTTATAGGGCGCCGAACAGCTGCCCTAACCGCGGATGCACGCGAGTAACATTTGCATCACCTTTCACACTGACAACTCCAGTAACAGGTTATCGTGTGCGTCTGCGGAGAATTCGCAGCGTGCGACCAATAGACTGCCCTGGCATCGCTGCGACGGGGAAGGGCTCCATCGACAACGGCTGTACATCGGGGATTGCGCTACATAGAGTGACCCCTCGAGCACCGGCTGTCGCCGAGGGCCCGCGTCATGATCAGAATGGGGAACATCACCGTGCTTCGTACCCGCGGAACGCGTCGCGTAGTTACAGCTTTGGCCGTAGCCGCAGCCGCCGCACTAGTCGTGCCGACCAGCGTATCCGCGCAGCCGTTGGTGCCCATGGCACCGGCAGATCTGCCCGCGGCACCGGCCGATCCCGCCGATCTGATCGCCCAGTTCCTCCCCGCCCCGGGTGAGCCCATGCCCAACCTGGCCGAGGTGGAGGCACTCGCCTCGTTCGCACCCGCCATCCTCGGTGCCGCAGCCGGACCTGCCGATGTCGGAGCCGCTCCGGCCGCCGACCTGTTGGGTCAGGCCCGCGCACTGCTCGAGACAGCGCAGCTACCGGACCAGGTCAAGGCGTTGCTCGAACGAGTCATCACCTTCCTGGACGGCTCCGGCGGCGGCGGCCCGGAACTGCCGACGGACGGTCCCGTCATCGCCCAGTTCCTCTACCCGACACTCGGCGTGGGGTGCATCTCCGACACCGCCGATTCCGTCGGAACCGCACTGGCCGTACCCGGCCCCGCCACCTTGCCGCCTCCCGGACCGGGTGCAGGCCAGGCCGGCTTCGTCTTCACCGCCCTCGGCACCGCGCCGATTGCCCCAGAGCAGGCAGCTCCTCTGACGGTGACCTGGCTCAACATCGACAATCGCCGCTCGGGAACTCAGGATCTGACCGGCGCGGCGATGATCAACACCGACGGCCCGGCAACGCTGTCTGCCATCGCCGACACCGGCCCAGGACGCGTCCTGTCGGTCGTCTCCGGATCGATCACCACACAGTCGAAGGAAGATCCCGCGTCGGCTCCGCGGAGCTGCACCTTCCTGCCCACCATCGGCACGGTCTACGTCCCGTAGCTCGCACGCACAGACCACCGCAGTTCGCCCCCGGCCTCAGCAGAGGCCGGGGGCGAACTGTTTTCTGTGGGCGAATGCAGAATGTAGCCGTCCGCACGGAACGCACCGAACAGCGCACCGCATTCGGTGCGTTCGGAAAGAATTACATCGATGGCATTTCAGAGAATGTCGGCGGCAGATTTCGACCACTGCCCGTAATCGGCTTTCAGAATATTGTTGATGTCGACTTTGACCCCACCCACAAAATCCTTGTCTATTCGAATCTGATGAATATGCGCTGCCGGGTGAACGAAGCCTTTGGGGGTTCCCCAATCGTGCTGCCAATACCACTGACCCAGACCTGCCACCGAAGCCAATTCGATGGTCGGTGAATTGGCATAGATACCGGTTCGCTCGGCTCCGATCACCGACTCCCAGCCCAGGATGTACGGCGCGATCAGAGTCGCGAACTCCACCGCGGTGGGGTTGTCGTCGATCGACACGTAGATCGGGCGGTCCGCAGGACCTCCGGCAGCCGTGTGGAGTTCGAGGCCGCGGGTGGCATGCTTCACGCCCGCCGCGTATCCCCCGCGCCAATCCGATGTGGTCCCTTTGCCGAATTGGTAGTTCGAGACCACCTCCAGCCCGGCAGAGGTGAGCGAGTCGGCCTCGGACTTGCGCATCGGCTTGCCGATCATCCAGTTCGCGTCGGGACGGCGGTCGGAGACGTAGCGGACGGCCCCGAGGTGACCGGCCTCCTTGATCGCCGAGGCCGACGGCACTCCACCCGAGTAGTCGACGAGCGTTCCGAGTCCGGCGTCGGCGTGCGCGGTCGCTGTGCCCACCGCAACCAGGCCGACGGCGGCCGCGGACCCCGCGGCGGCGTACTTGAACAGTTCACGTCGCGACACCTGCACAGAAATCTCCATTGCCGTTCGATCGCCGCGGCGCGCCTACTCGAAAATGTGCACAACCACTGCTAGCTTTCGTCGTTTGTCGTATCCCACCACAAACCCATCGGTACCGCCAGCCTCACTGCTCACACCCGCAACGTCTCCCTCCGGCTTCACACGAGCACCTCGCGCAACCCCGTCACGAACATGAATATGGTGGAGAGACGATGCACGGACGAACGCGCTGAGGAGTGAATGGACATGGGCGTAACGCTTGCCAAAGGTGGAAATGTCTCGCTGACGAAGGAAGCACCGAATCTGACCGCCGTGAGCGTCGGGCTCGGCTGGGATGTTCGCGCCACCACCGGCGGTGACTTCGATCTGGACGCCAGTGCCATCGGCCTCGGCACGACCAAGAAGGCACTGAGCGACAACTATTTCGTCTTCTACAACAACCTGCGATCCCCCGACGGTGCCATCGAGCACACCGGCGACAACCGGACCGGAGAGGGCGAAGGCGACGACGAGAGCATCGACGTCGACCTCGCAGCCCTGACCCCTGAGGTCGACTCCATCGTCTTCCCGGTCTCCATCCACAACGCCGACGCCCTCGGCCAGAACTTCGGTCAGGTCGTCAACGCCTTCATTCGCGTGGTGGACAAGTCGGACGGGCGTGAGCTCGCCCGCTTCGACCTCAGCGAGGACGCATCGACGGAAACCGCCATGGTGTTCGGTGAGCTGTACCGCCGCGGTGCCGAATGGAAATTTCGCGCCATCGGCCAGGGCTACGCATCGGGTCTCGAAGGAATCGTCCGGGACTTCGGTATCGACGTGGGTTGAGCGGCAGACGGACCGTCTCGATTGGACAACGGAATCCGTCCTGGCTTGTGACGTCGAGATGATGTGTGGTGATATCAGCGCAACCGCAACATAAGCCACATCAGTCACAGGAGTCACACATGTCTCGTCGCCTCAGCCGTCTGGCGGGCGCGCTCGCGCTCTCCTGCGCGGCATTGCTCGCAGTTCCCGCCACCGCGGCAGCGGATCCGGCACCGGCCGATCCGCTGGCACAGGCGATCGCCGCCCTGCAGGGACAGGGTGGTGCCTCGCTCGACGCGGCGAACGCCATCGCCGAGTCGCGCACCCCGGTCGCCGAGGATGTGAGCGCCGACCCGTTCGCCGCACTGAACGCAGCCAACAAGGCTTTGACCGACTTCGGCATCACTCCGTTCTTCTACCCGACCGCAGCCATCAACTGCGCTGCCACACCCGGCGCACCGCTGGGAATCGTGCCGGGCGTCGCCGGTGGTGCCGGCGGACCGTGGCCCCAGCTGACCGTGCCACCGATCGCCACTCTGCCCGGCCTGCCGTCGATCGCCGTGCCCGAACTCAACGCGGTGAACAAGGGCGAGACGATGTTCGCGTTCGTTCCGGCCGGCATCGTGAACGACTCGGCCGACAAGTCCGGCATGCAGGTGGCGTGGTTCAACGTCAATACCCTGCAGGGTGGCTTCGCCGACTTCGGTGGGCTGACAACCACTCTCGCCCAGTCCATCCTCGACAACTCCGGCATTCCGGCAGAGTTGAAGGAACTGGCTCGGCCTCTCGTGGTCAACGCACTCGATGCGTTGCCCGCCGCCGGTGCACGCGCAGTGCCCGTCGAGACCGGATCGGGAACCGTCCTCGCGGCGGTGTTCGGCACGGTGAACCACAAGGCGCTCGACGGTACCGACAAGAGTTGCTTCTTCTTCCCCACTGTCGGTCTGATCAACGTCGCCTGACGCTTGCGCTCGACCCCGAAAGGCCCTGCAGCACACTGCTGCAGGGCCTTTCGTTGTTCAGTCGCGGCCGATCCGGCCCAGCCTGCCCAGCACTGCCTGCATCTCGGTGCGTTCCGAGCGTGCCGCCCACGGGCGCTGCCGATTTCTTCCTCGCATCTGCATCACGGCCCCGGTCAGAAGGTCACCGTTGGGGGCGAAGTGCACCCGCACGTTGTCGTTCGGTGAACGCCCCAACGCGAAACCCGGGTAGCCGCTGCAGAATCCGTGCGGAAACAACGGGGCATCGGGATCGTTGTACTTGCCGCCGACGAACACCGGGCCCCCGGTGCGGAAATCACGGCACTGCGCGATGAATCCATGGAAGGCACGACCCTTCTCACGTCCGTAGTAGGCGATACCCACCCTCCCGGACCCCGTGGCGGTGATCGCACCGAAGCGGGCATCACGCACCCCCGGTGCCGATACCACCACCGGCCTCGACCAGCTCACCGCACCGTCGGAAGACCATGCGGCATGCAACAATCCGTCGCGGTCCGGCCACACCGCGTACACGTTTCCGTCGTCGTCGACCGCCATCGACTCCGGTAGCAGATAGCGCGATCCGTGTAGCAGAAAGTGCAGAGCATTGTGATATTTGGCCAGTGCCGAACCCGGCACCATTCGAACGTTCCAGCTCAGGCCCTCGTCGTGACTGACTGCAACGGCGAACCGTCGACCGTAGCGGCCACCGATGTAGACGGTGCCGTCCGGACCGACGACGCCCTTGCCGAACGAGACGTACTCCCGGCTCGGCAGGCCGGGGATGTTCTTCGGGTCGATGTCGAAACCTCCGGCCACCTCCCACTTCACACCGCCGTCGAAGGACCGCCAGATCATCTGACGGGTGACGTTGATCAGTGGCCGGACTCGCATCGAGAACGGCGTCGGCGCGGAGAGATACGTGATCCTCCCCTCGCGTGTAGGACGTGGCCCAGCGAACACTTTGGCGTCCATCCTGGCCTTCGACGCCACTTTCCTCGTGCGCCAGGTTTCGCCGCGATCGTCGGTGACTCCGAGCACGAATCCAGTCCTCAGCGGGTGCGGGGACAGCGCATCGAATCGGCCGGCATGCAGATACAGTCGGTCGTCGACGTCGTCGAAATACATGTAGGGCCGATGTCGGCTGTTCTGCACGCCCTGCGGAACCGATGCGCGCCACGACTTTCCGAAGTCGGACGACCGCAGCACACCGATGCCGTCGACGGTGAAAGCGGGGGCAAGGAACACGGTGTTGTCGGCCGCGACACCGAGCGTGCAGGCCGCGGAGCCGTACTCGGTGTACGAGACGTCGGTGACATAGTCGGCCGACGCGGCCGCGTTGGTCGACGAACGCAGTCCTGCCCGATAGCCCGAGGCGACTCTCGGCGTCACGATACCCACCATGCGGTGTCACGGCGTCGCGAACACAGGGCTGGTCGATGCACTGGCCAAGGCTAGCGCCGATAGTGCCGGTAGACGGCGAGGCCATCGAAGAAGTTCCCGGCCGGTCGTGGTGACAGTTCACAGATCAGTACCGGACAGTCTGTAGTCCACAGGTGCGTGGAGGGAGAATAGGCTTGGCGTGTGCCCCGCATTCGAGCCGACAGCCGTCGCCGCGAATCGACACGACTGCATCCGGCGGATGCACGCGCATACTGGATGGCGTCGAAGATTCCCAGTGACCAATTCCTGCTGTACTGCTTCGATCACGGCTCCGCGGACATCGATACCGAGGTGACGCGACTGCACGAGCGCAGCGGTCGCATCGAGGTATTGCGCACGCGCATCACCGACGCGGCTTTCGGCCTCGAGTATCCCCACTGGACCGAGGCGAGTCCGCCCTCCGATGCGATCTCCGTCCACCGGACAGCCCGCACCTGGCCGGAGTGTCTCGATGCGGTCGCTGCGTCGTTCCGACGGCAGGTCGACCCACGAGATTCCGTGTGGCACCTGCACCTCTATCCGAACATCGTCGACGCTCCCGGCGGCACGGCCCTCGTTGCGGTGCTCCAGCTTTCGCACGCAGCCGCCGACGGAACACTGGCATCGCGGATTGCCCGTGACCTGTTCGGCACGCATTCCATTGCGGCATCACCGGCCCGCACAGAGCCTCCGGTCGTATGCGAGATGGCATCCGCAGCCCGTGCCGCTGCCGCTCTTCCGCTTCGACTGGCACAGATGGTTCGCGGCGGCGTCCGTGCCCGACGCGACGCGCTCGACCTCGAGCAGGGCACCGACTCGGGGGCGATCCCACCGCCCGCGCCCTCCCGCGCCCTGACCGCCCTCGACGTTGCGCCCACCGGCCGGACCTCCGTGCGCACCATCGTGCTCCCGAAGGCCGACGTGCACTGTGGCGGTACCACCGTCACCACCTTCGTGCTGACCGCAATCTCCGTTGCGCTGCAACGCTTTTTCGCGGATTCGGTGGATCTGGCCGCCGAGGTCACCCTTGCCCGGGACGCACGAGCCGACGCTCGCAACAATTTCGGGAACGTCGGCGTCGGTTTGTTCACCTCCGAATCCGACATCCGCAGCCGAAGCATTCTGATCTCGGCGGATCTGGCGGCCCGCAGACACCGCGCGAATCATTCACTGTCGGAGGCTGCCCGCTCGTCACAGGACGACGTCGAAGCACATGTGCCGGCATTTCTGGCCGAGTGGGGCGTCGCGCAGTTCGATCCCACCGCCGTCCCGTCGACGGTCACCGGAAACACCGTCGTGTCCAGCGTCTCGCGTGGTGCCGCAGACCTCGCTCTCGGCGGCGGCTGCGTCCGATTCACCGCGGGCTTTCCCGCCCTGTCACCTGCCATGAGCCTGACCCACGGAGTCCACGGCATCGGCGATACCGTCACGGTCGGCATCACGTCCAACAGCGCAGCCGTGCCGGACCCCGATGGCTACGAGGCGCTCCTGCGGGATTCCCTCGACGAGGTACGCGTCGCACTGGGATGAATCCGGATCGAACTGCCAGACAGTTCTCAGCATTTGTCGGGCGTCGGGCTCAGGTTCCCCCACCAGACTGAGGGCCATGAGCCAGGAGAAGGTGACCGTACTCGCCGTCGGAGGTACCGGGGAATCACATCCGTCCGACCACCGGACGCGGGTGACGGGCCTGCTGTCCTGTGTGGTCGCCGAACTCGACGACCGCTTCGTCGGCCGGTGGGTCGGCTATCCGGCGTCCTACGGACCGGTCGCGCTCGGCGGTCTGTGCTTCCGACACAGCGCAGAACTCGGTGTTCGACGCCTGCGCCGTGCACTGGAAACCACGGCGGGGCCGATTGCGCTGATCGGCTACTCGCAGGGAGCGACGGTGGTGCGCGAAGTCCTCGGCCTCGTCCACGACGGGACGATCGACGGCAGCCGCATCGTTGCCGCAGGTCTGATTTCCGATCCTCAGCAGGCGGTGGGTGCCGTCGACGGATGCACCGGGCGTGGCGTCGCAGGCGCGGGTCCTGCTCTGCCCGAGTCGATTCCGGTCGAGTGGATCGGCCTCGCCTCGGACATGATCTGCAACGCCAGCGACGACAGCCTCGTCCGCGACATCGCCGACCTGACCCGATGGATGTCGTTCCGCACCCCGAAGACGTGGCTACGCGAACTGTGGAACCTCGTGCGCAGCAACAGTTTCCAGAACGCTACCCGAACTCGTCTTCGGCCCTCGCAGTGGACGAAGGATGTTCGACGCCTCCGCACCGCGGCCGGCGAAGTGGCCGGCTACCTGCCGCAGTCGTTGCGCTGGAATCGATTCGAGTGGTCGAATCCCGGCGGTGGCCGCCATATCGCGTACGCGCGGGAGGACTATGCAGGTGGACTGACCGGCTGCCAGGTTCTTGCGCGTTGGCTCGGTGAGCAGCACGAGCGGATCGGCATGTCACTGCCACAGTCGAAAGTTGCCTGAGCCTGTTCTCGAAATCCGGTTTCGATATCAGCTTCGCTTGCACAGGCAGAAGATGTGCCCGGCCGGATCACGGAACACCCAGAACGAGGGCTGCGCGTCGTCGATGAGTTCGGCCCCGGCGTCGACGACGAAATCCCTGGCCTGTTCCATGTCGTCCACCACGAGGTCGAGGTGGATCTTGATGCCCTCGTTCGGCCAGTCGATGGGGGTGAAGTCCGCTGCCTTCTGAAAAGCGAGGCGCAGTTCGCCGGGACCGTGCGCCACCACCCAGTCGCCGTCGTCGCGCACCGGCTCCCATCCGAGGATGGTGCTGTAGAAACGGCCGAGCGCAGCCGGATCCGGGCAGTCGAGCACGGTGTAGTCGACGGTGATCCTCGGTGGCGTCATGGCGGACAGAGTAGCGGGACTCGACCGAGTAGCGTCAACATACATGCCAGTCGGTTTTGTATCAGTGATCGTGCCGTGCTTCGACGGCCTGCCGGACCTCGACGTTCAGCTTGCCGCGCTCGCCGCCCAGAATTACCACGGAGAGTTCGAGGTGATCATCAGCGACAACGGGTCCACCGATGGATTGCGCGAGCATCTCGAGCAGCTGGAGTCTCCGTTGGATCTCCGCTGGATCGACAGCTCCGACGTCAGGGGCACCCCACACGCGCGGAACGCCGGCGTCGAGGCCGCTCATGGAGACTTCCTCGTCTTCACCGACCAGGACGATGCCGTGTATCCGAATACGTCTCACCGCGCTCGCCCGAGCCGCAGAGACGTACGACGCCGTCGGCGGTCCGATCGAAGTGCAGACGCTGAACTCACCGGAGGTGGCGACATGGCGCGTGGTGCCTGCACCGGACGATCGATTCGAGACGACGTATCTGCCGTACGCCCACGGGAACAACTTCGGAATGTGGCGGCACGTCGTCGATCGAGTGGGCACGTTCGACGAGAGCTTCCTCGGTGGCGGTGAGGACGCAGACATCTCATGGCGAATCCAGGAGGCAGGCCTCTCCCTCGGCCACACCCCCGACGCGCTCGTTGCCTACCGCCTGAGGACGACGGTTCGCGCCGCGTTCCATCAGGGCGTCGGCTACGGCCGTTCCGCCTGGGAGGTCACCCACAAGCACGAGCAGAACGGAGCCCGTCAACCCCATCTCCGTGAGATGGCGTTGTTCGCCTACGGGCTGGCGTTGCGCAATCCCTGGCTGCCCAAGCGCCTGTCACCGCTACCGAAGGGAATGTGGGCGATGAGCATGGGAAGTGTGTACGGATCGCTGTCGCCGAGGATGCGGCACGCCCTGACGAACTTCCGGCTCAGCCGCCGAGCGCAGGGGCAATAGTCTCGAACCACGCATCGTGCAGGTGCTGCTCCCAGTGGTTCCACCAGTGCACACCGGTACCGGTGATCTTGACGTTGGGTCGACCGCCTGCCGCCTGCAGCAACGGAACGAATGCACGGCTGCTCATGCCGGCTGCCGTCTCGAGCGGCACCATCTGCGCGAACCTGACGGGGTCGAAGCGGCTGCTCGCCGGGTTGAAGACAGGGTCCGTAGCCGGTGAGCCGCTCCCCGAGGAGACGAAGACTGCCGTGTTGCGCAGTGCGCCCACGTTCAGCGACGGGTCGTTACGGATCCAGTCCGCGGACGGCCAGGTGCCCCACATGTTGCGCGCGTTGCCGCCCATTTCGCCGACGGCCACCGAGATGCCCTGCGCGAACCCGGGGCTGCTCGCCGTCGGGTAGCCGCTGAACGACGCCACCGCCTTGTAGAAATCCGGACGATGCGCGGCCAGGTTGAGCGCGGAGGTTCCGCTCATCGACAGTCCTGCGACGGCATTGTTGACGTTGTCACTGCCGAAACGATCGGCCATGACGGGCGGCAGCTCCTGAGTGAGGAAGGTTTCCCACTTCACCCGTCCGAGCTTGGGGTCGTCGCGCTGCCAGTCGGAGTAGAAGGTTCCGCCGCCGCCGAACGGAATGACCACGTTGACGTGCTTGTCGGCGAAGAAGCGCTCGACATCGGTCTCGATGAGCCAGCCGCTGTTGTCCTCGGGTGCGCGCAGGCCGTCGAGCAGATACAGCGTGGGCGCTGGTCCGCCCCCGGCAGCTGTGAGCACCTTGATCGGGATGTCCTTGTCCATCGACGGCGAGTAGACGTAGACGAGCTCGGAGTCGGCCTTCGCCACACCGGTCCCCATCAGCACCGTTGCCATCGTGGCGACCAACACCGCCACCACAGCGAGCACCAGACTTCGCATCCGAGCATGCAGCATGAACATTGTCCCCTTGTTCGTATCCAGCCGACCGTCTCGGGGAGGGTAACAGCCCGGTCACGGCATCGCCTCTTCTAGCGCAGCGGGCTGTCGACGATCCACCACGCCGCGTAGGGCGGCAACCACACCGAGCCAGCGTCGTCGACCCCCAGATCGTGCTGCGAGAGCACCTCCACCGGGGCCGGGATTCCGAGTTCGATGAGCTGCGCGTGCGGGAACGACCGGTGTTCGGCCGTCACGTTGTAGAGGGCGACCAGGGTGCCGCTGGGATGCCGCCTGCGCACCACGAGCAGACCGTCGTCCGATTCGCTCTGCACGTCCACCGGTGCCTCGGCGTGCAACATCGGCAGACCGGCGCGCACCTTCGCAATGCGCGCGATACCGTCGAACACTCGTTGCGCGTCGCTCCCCTGCTGGAATCGGCCGGCCCGATCGGCGTCGGTCACGCGCGGCCGATGCACCCACCGATTGTCCTCGGCGTGAGCGGGTTCGTCGGCCCAGTTCGGATCCCCAGGGGAGCCGAGCTCGTCGCCGCTCCACACGACCGGAATTCCACCCCAGCCGGCAATGATGGCGTGCGCCAGGAAGATTCGCCCGAATGCGCCGTCGGGATCCAGCCGGGACGGGCCGAGACCGGTCAGCGCGGCCGCTGTTCCGCTGATCCGGCGGTCACCGGTGTCCGGGTTGTACTGGAACACCAGGCCTTCGGCCCAGGAGCCGTCGAATTCCCCGGAGTACCAGTCGGCCAAGAAGTGGCGATGGCCTGCGCCCGAGAGCCCGAGTGACGCTGCGTCCCCGTCGTCGATGGCCCAGCCGATGTCGTCGTGGCAGCGAACATAGGTCACCCACGTGCCACTCGGCGGAGTCGGTGGGAGTGAGGACAGGGCGTGACGCGCCAAAGCGGTACTGCCCGTTGCCAACATCGACCACACCTGCACCATCAGCGAGTTGTGGTACGCGATGTCCGAGACGCGCCCGGTGTGCCGCCCCTGACCCAGGTACGGCAGGAGGTCGCGAGGCCCGACGATCGCCTCGGCCTTGAACAGCGTGGCCGGAGCAGCGAGTCGGGCGGTGGCGCGCAGGGCCTGGGTGATCGCATGCACCTCGGGTTGGTTCTGGCAGTTGGTGCCGAGTCGCTTCCACAGAAACGCGATCGCATCGAGGCGAAGCACTTCAACCCCGAGGTTGGCCAGATGCAGCACGATGCTGGCGAACTCCTGCAGCACAGCAGGATTGGCCCAGTTCAGATCCCACTGCCATTCGTTGAACGTCGTCCACACCCATTCGCCGAGCGTGTCGTCGAAGGTGAAGCTGCCGGGTGCGAAATCGGGAAACACCTCGGGAAGCGTGCGCTCGTACGAGTCCGGTGTGGTGCGATCGGGATAGATCAGAAAGTAGTCTCGATACCTCGGATCACCGGCACGCGCCTTCTCCGCCCATTCGTGTTCGCGAGCAACGTGATTGAGTACCAGATCGACCACAAGACTGATGCCGCGTCCGCGTAGCGTCTGCGCGAGCGCCCGCAAGTCCTCGTTGGTGCCGAGATCCTCGCGCACCGCGCGGTAGTCCATCACCGCGTATCCGCCGTCGTTGTCGCCGGGCCGCGGTTGCAGCAGCGGCATCAAGTGCAGGTAGGTGACGCCGAGCTCGGTCAGATGGTCGAGCCGTTCGCCCACTCCGCGCAACGTCTGTCCGTACCGGTCGACGTAACAGGCGTAGCCGAACATGTCCGGCTGCTGAAACCAATCCGGTTCGAGCGATCGGCGCTGGTCGAGTCGGTGCAGATCCTCGGGGCGGGCGGCATAGGCGTGCGCTGCGATCTCCACCATGGTCGCTGCGACGGCGTCGGGATCGGGGTAGACGGCCGTGACCGCGTCATGCAGATCGTGGAACCACTGCTCGAGTCGCAACTCGAACGTTTCCCGTCGGTGGGCGGGAAGTTCGGCGAGGATGTCGCGGGTGACGTCGGAGACGGCGGGGTGAACCATGGACTCATTCTGGCATCGACCCCGGCGTGCGGACGCGCATACATCCGGTTACCGCGGGGTATCAGAGCGGCATGTCATTGCTGACCCGCACGCTGGACACGATCCTCGACAGAGCAGTCGTTCCCGGATACTCCCGCATCGGTGCGACGGTGCGTCGACGGTTCTGGGCCGCGGATCCGACGCCCTTCCCCTCCCCCATCGACATGGTGGTGACCGGTGCGTCGTCCGGGTTGGGCGCAGCCACGGCGAAGGAACTGGCCAGGTTGGGGGCACGGGTCCACCTGGTCGGTAGGTCGGCCGATCGGCTGGAGTCCGCGGCCGCCGGCATCCGAGCCGAGGTGCCCGACGCCTCCCTCGTGGTACGTGAGTGCGATGTCAGCAATCTCGACTCCGTGGCCGAGTTGATCGCGGCTCTGGCGTCCGAGCTCACGTCGGTGCATGCTCTCGTGCACTGCGCCGGGGTGATGCCGGACGGGAGACAACTGTCTGCACAGGGACACGAATCTGCTTACGCCACCCATGTTCTCGGGCCGGTTGCGTTGACGGTGGGACTGCGAGAGCTGTTCGACGCCGGATCTCGGGTCGTCTTCGTCTCCAGCGGCGGCATGTACCCGGTGCCGCTGCAGTCCGCGGACTTCGAATACGCGGACGGCAAATACTCCGGTATGACGGCATACGCCAGAACCAAACGCATGCAGGTGGTGGTGGCCGAGCAGTTGGCCGAACGCTTTTCGCTCGAAGACGATCCGGTGGTGCACAGCATGCACCCGGGCTGGGCGGCGACGCCCGGGGTCACCGGCTCGATGCCGTTGTTCGGTTCGGTGATGAAGCCGATTCTGCGGACCGCACGCGACGGGGCAGACACCATCGTCTGGCTCGTGGCAGCGGATCAGGCATTGACCAGCACCGGTACGTTCTGGCACGACCGGGCCCCGCGTCCGACTCATTACCCGTCCTGGCGTGGAGATTCACCACGCGTGCGAGATGCCTTGTGGGAAAGCGTGGTCGAGGCAACGGGCATCGAGCTCTGACGGCTTCACGGCTGGACTGCCGACCGCTGTCGCCCACCGAACACGTTCCGAACGAGCATCAGCACGGTCAAGCCGGTGCCCCAGCCCATCATGCACAGAATGACACCCACACCCGATTGACCGGTGACATCGGTGCTTGCTTCGATGCAGAACGCAGTGGCGAACCCTGCCGTCGTGCCCAACGCAGCGACGTGTCCACCGGTCTTCGCCCAGCGCGACATGCGTGCGGCAAGAAGGCACAGCACCACGACCGTCGCACCGCACGCGACGACTTGCCAGGACGGGAATTCGTTCGGTGCCGGCAGACCCGGGCCACGGAACTCGCCCCGGTAGTCCGCAGACCAGCTCAGCCACCCTGCGCACGCGGCGAAACCCGATGCGACAGCGACCGATCCGGTGGCCCACAAGCCGAGCGGGCCGCTCCCCTTGCTCTCTCGACGCTTCGAGAACACCGCCCACAGAACAAGAGCCCAGAACGTCGACGGCACACCGACGAACACGAAGACTATCCACAGGAACTGAGACCACGAAAAGTCGACTGCCATGCCTCGACGCTATCCGACGAGCACCGATTCGCTCGGATCACAGACCCAGCAGATCGGCGGACCGTCGCAGGCGCATCAGCACCTGAAGATCGAGAGCATCGTCCGGGTCGCGCCACTGCGTACCGATCAGCCGGTCGATCGCATCGAGCCGTTGATAGAGCGTGTTGACGTGTACCCCCAGGCTCGACGCGGTGGCCGAATGATGGCGGCCGTGGGCCAGATACGTCGACAACGTCTCCATGAGCGGGACTCCGCGCTTGGTCTGTTCTGCGAGCAGCGGCCCGAGCTTGTCCTCGGTGAGTTCGTCCAAGTGCTCACGGGCCATGTGGCTCAGCAGGATTCGGTAGATGCCAAGGCCACGCGCCGAGGACACGTCCCCATCCCGGCCGAGGGTGGTCAGCACGTCTGCAGTCTGTTGCGCCTCTCGGAACGCCGCCGCCAGAGCGTCGGCACCTCGCGCGGGCTCGGAGATCCCGACGGTGGCACGGGTGGCGATCATGCGGCGGACGGCGGCGGACTCACGAGCAGGAACGACCAGCAATACCCTCGAACCCTGCTCTGCTACAACCGATCCCGGTGGTAGTGCAGCCGCTTCCAGCTCGGACCTCGACGCGTTTCCCTGCGCGACCGCCACACAATACGTCACGTCCGGAGCCAGTCCGGCGCGGTGGAACTGCCTGCGTTCGTCGTCGGGTGACGAGGTCGGATGGAGCAGCAGGTCGAGCAGAAATGCGTCCTGCGCACGGCGTGCGGACTCCGCCGCCGCGCGCTCCTCGGCCAGCGAGAGCGCGATGGCCGGCACAGCCCGATCGAGAAGTAGGTGGGTCTGACTGTCGTCCGGTCCGACGGAGATCAACGCTCCCAGAAAGCGTCCGGCAGCCACTACCCGGCGTGCGGTCATACCGTCGCCCACGGCAGTATCCGCGCCCGCCCTGCAGCGTTCGACCATGGCGTCGACCTCGATAGCTCTGTCCTCCAGCGCAACCGGTACGGACGCGCCATCGGCCACGAAGTACGCCGGGCATTCGGTGGCCGACGCCACCTCCCGCACCAGACTCCGTACGCCGCCGCCCTGGAGCACTACCTGGGTCAACGTACGATCCCACTGCAGGGTCTGTTCCAATTCCGCGGTGCGGAGCGACAATTCGGCGTTGAGCGTTTCGAGCTTGTCGATCGCTCGCACGTTCTCGATGGCGATGGCCGCGTGTGCGGCCAGTGCCGACAGCAGCGCGATCTCACTGTCTGCGAAGTCCCGCTCCTGCCGCTTGCACGCGAACAGTGCGCCGATGACTCGGTCGCCGACCCGGAGTGGCACGCCCAGTAGTCCGCGCATGTTCTCCGACCGCGCAGCACTGTCCGCTCCCGTGATGTGCCGAAATGCAGGTTCGCTCTGATAGTCGGGTGTCCATGACGGCGAGGCTCCGCGCACGATCAGCCCGACGAGCCCCTCGTCCAGCGTGAGCCTGATACCAACGAGCTTCGGCGTCAAAGCACCACTGGTGACCTCGATGACGAACTCGTTCCCGTACACCGAGCCCATGTAGGCCAGATCCACGCCCAGAAGTGTGCGGGCCTGGTCCACGACCTCCTGCAGCAGGATCCGATTGTCGCGCACGGTCGTCAGGCGCACCGCGATGTCGTTGAGCGCCGAGAGTTCGGTACTGCGCTGTTTGCGCTGATCGAGCAGCGCGCGCAGCCTGGAGGCCGCGTACGCCTCGGCACCGGGATGTTCTCGACCGTGGGCTTCCAGTTCGTCGATGGACGCATCGTCCAGAAGTAGTTCCATCCATGACTTCGCGGGCGACATAGAGAAAACCTACATTGGCCGAGACCCAGGTCACAGCTAGAGTCGAAGCATGTCGCTCGTCGAACAGTTGTCGAACTCTCTCCCCGCGGATCGTCTCTTCGTCGATCCCGACGTCATCGCCTCGTACCAGCACGACGAGGCGGAATGGGCCCCGTTTGCGATGCCTGTTGCCGTCGTGCGGCCCCGCACCGCCGAGGAAGTGCAGGCTGTCGTTCGTGCGTGCCTCGCTCACGGCGCGCCCGTTGTCACTCGCGGGGCGGGTACCGGGTTGTCCGGTGGCGCGAATGCCACCGAGGGATGCGTCGTGCTCGCCCTCGACGGTATGGACGCGATCAAGGAGATCGACCTACTCGAGCGCTACGCCGTCGTGGGGCCGGGAGTGGTCAACGATCATCTGCGCGCAGCCGTCGCCGAGCAGGGTCTGTGGTATCCCCCGGATCCGGCCAGCGCGCCATGGTCGACCATCGGCGGCAACGTGGCCACCAATGCGGGCGGGCTGTGCTGCGTGAAATACGGCGTGACCCGCGATTACGTGATGGGCATGCAGGTCGTCACCGGAACCGGCGAGCTGGTGCGGCTCGGGCGCAAGACCGCGAAAGGTGTTGCCGGATACGATCTTGCGGGGCTGATGGTCGGGTCGGAGGGCACGCTCGGCATCATCACCGAAGTGACACTCAAGCTGCGCCCGCTGCAGGATCCGCAACGCACCGTTGCGGGCTATTTCGATTCGATCGTCGACGCCGGACGTGCCGTGGCCGCAGTTGCCGCCGCCGGATTGACGCCCTCCGCGTTGGAGCTGATCGACAAGCAGTGCCTCATCGCCGTCGACGCCTGGAAGAACATGGGCCTGTCGGTCGAGGCCAATGTAGTGCTGCTCGGACGAATCGACGATCCTGGCCTCATCGGAGACCAGGAAGCAGAGAAGATGCTCTCGTGTTTCGACGAGGCCGGGGCGACGTGGTCTGCGGTCTCGACCGATCAGGAGGAGGCCGACGCGCTGTTCGCAGCCCGACGGTTGGCGTATCCGGCGATGGAGCGGCTGGGTCCGGTGTTGACCGAGGACGTGTGCGTACCGAAGAAGCATGTGCCCGAGATGCTGTCGCGTATCGAGCAGATCGGCCTTCGTTACGAGACGACGATCGCCAACATCGCCCACGCCGGTGACGGAAACCTGCACCCGCTGCTCATCACGCCACACGACGACCTTCCGGCTCGCGAGCGTGCCCAGGCCGCCTTCGCCGAGATCATCGACGCTGCTTTGGAACTCGGCGGCACGGTGACCGGTGAGCACGGAGTGGGGCTGCTCAAGATGGACGGTCTGGTGCAAGAACTCGATCCGGTGGTGTTGGACATGCACCGCGCGGTGAAGAGAGCCCTGGATCCACACGGAATCCTGAACCCGGGCAAGGTGTTCGCGTCCTGATGTTGTTCAGGTCCTACGGTTGCGTCGATAGATTGCCGTTGTGCAGCACCGTCACCAGCAGACTCGGTGGGCCGTTCACCAGAAGAAGTACGGCAACCATGAGACCGATCGCCAACCACGGCTCGCTCAGCCAGAAATAGTTGCCGAGCTGGAACGCACCGTAGATACTCAGCAACCATCCGGCAGTCTGGGCACCGCGGACACGTCGGGCGGGTCTGACCGGATACGGGCCGTTCACGGCTGGCAACCTACGGCCGTAGTTCTCACGAGCGGCGAGTCGAGCTGCCACGACGTGAAGCAGAACAGCGAACGTGATGGCACACAACGCAAGCACCATGTATCCGTCACCCCTGTCGTCCGGTTCCTGTCAGCGCAGTCTCGCAGGCCGAGCAGTGATACGCCAGGGACGAGGGCCTAGTTCGGTCGGACCACACGGTTAGGCTGCGGGCATGGTGCGAACGGTGTGGTGGGCGTTGGCCGTTACCGCGGTGGCCTTCACTGCGTGGAACGCGGCGTCGTTGACCATGTTCGACGTATCGATGGCGTGCTCCAAGATCGGCGAGAGCAGTTCCTATCAGTGCAGCGACCGTGCCGTCGATGTGCTGGGGGTATGGCCCCTGATTGGCGTAGGGCTGTTCCTCGCCACGCCACCTGCAATGGCAGCGATAGCACTGCACAAGCGGTTCTCCTGGATCGCCGTCGCCGCCCTCGTTGTTCTGTTCATGGCCGGGATCGCGTTCGTGACCCACGACTCCTACTCGAGCTTGCTCGTCTTTGCTCTTCCTATGGCGATCATCGGATCGATAGCCGCCGCGTTCCATCGAACTGCCTCAGATGCACGCCGGAAGCAGCTACCGGCGCTGTGAGTCCAGTAGCGGCTGTTCGCAGCGTGCGGGACTCATCGACAAGCCCCGTTCGCAGTCGGTTATCCGGTACATCGGCCAATTCGACACCGAGACACCCAGTGCTACGGCAATGGCGGCGAGCACGACCCATCCGGTCCGAACAACTGGCATCTCGTGATTGTTTCGTTGCCTACGGAGACTCGACTGCAGCGACAACGAACTCTCCTCAGCGGCATCGCCGACGCTCGTCTCACCGGTTCCGTCGGCCCTTGGCCTCGGTTGCCGTCACACTGAGCGCGTGAAGATCACCGACGCTCAGCGGCGACACCGGCTCGTCGCGCAGCACTTCGCCCGCGCCTCGACCACCGAAGCGGTGGTGTCGTCACTGCTCGCATTGCATGCCACCGACCCGGCGACGGTGTACCTCTCGGTGTTGGCACGTGCTCGATCGCTGGGACTGTCCGATGTTCGTGATGCGATGTACGAACGCCGAAGCCTGGTCCGCCTGATGGCGATGCGGCGCACGATGTTCGTCGTCGCACACGGCGACGTCCCGATGATTCATGCCGCCGCAAGTCTCGGGGTTGCGCGCACCATGCGGGCACGCTTGGTCAAACAAGTCTCGACGCTGCCCACCGAGCCGGTGATCGACAACGTCGAATCCTGGCTTGCCGCAACAGAGAAACAGACCGAGGCGGCGCTACGCGCGATGGGAACTGCGACCGGAGCGGAGCTGTCCGCTGCCGTTCCCGGACTGAAGACGGCGTATCTGCCGACCACCGACAAGGTGTACGACGTCAAGCGATACGTCACTTCCGAGGTATTGGTGATGATGGCCGCCGAGGGCAGATTGGTGCGCGTCGAACCTCGCGGCGCATGGACTTCTCGACGCCATGCGTGGGCACCGATCGACCACTGGTGGCCGGACGGGATTGCCCTCCTGGACGAGACCGAGGCCAGGGCGGACCTGGCTCGACGCTGGCTGGAGGTGTTCGGACCAGCAACCCTGGACGACCTGCAGTGGTGGACGGGTTGGAACAAGACACAGACTCGTGGCGCGGTCTCGGGCCTCGACACCGTGACCGTCGAACTCACCGAAGGCGACGGAATCATGTTGCCCGGCACAACCTTCGACAAGCCCGCCGGCACCAGTGTCATGCTGCTGCCGGCACTGGATCCCACGCCGATGGGCTTAAAACACCGAACCTGGTATCTCGGTGACCACAAGGCCCCACTGTTCGACACCTTCGGCAACATCGGCCCGAGCATCTGGTCCGACGGTCGCATCGTCGGCGGTTGGGCTGTCACCGGCTCCGGAGAGGTGTCCACCGAATTGCTCGAAGACGTCGGCTCGACGGTGTCGAAAGCCGTTGCAGCGGAGGCCGAACGGTTCACCACCCTGCTCGACGGTACCGCGGTGGTCCCGTCGTTCCCGACGCCGTTGGAGAAGAAGTTGAGAAACTGATCATTCACGAACCAGGTGATGCTGAGGCTCGACAAGGCCTGAGCCCAAAGGTCAGGTAAAGTCACAAACTATGCCGAACGGTCTTGTTTCCGTCATCATTGCCGTACACAATGGAGTGCCCCATCTGGACTGGCAGCTCCAGGCTCTCGCCGCCCAGGACTACAAAGGCGAGTTCGAGGTGATCGTGAGCGACAACGGCTCCAGCGACGGCACTCGTGGATACCTCGAAGCCTTGACTCCTTCCTTCCCCTTCCGCTGGGTCGACTCATCTGGCATCCGGGGTGCGGCTCATGCACGAAACGTCGGCATCGACGCCGCTCGCGGCGATCTCTTGGCAGTCCTCGATCACGACGACGTTGCCGATCCCCATTGGTTGAGCGCGATTACTCATGCGGCCGAGAAGTTCGATGCAGTAGGCGGGTCGATCGAATTGACCACGCTGAATTCGACCGAGGTGGCGACGTGGCGTCGGATGCCGCCTCCAGAGAAGCGCTTCGAGACCTTCTACCTTCCCTACGCACAGGGGAACAACTTTGCCCTATGGCGCACGGTGGTGAACAAGATCGGATATTACGACGAGGAGTTGATCGGCGGGGGCGAGGACGTGGACTACTCCTGGCGGATACAGGAGGCCGGTCTGACGTTGGGACACGTGCCTGATGCAGTTGTGGCGTATCGGCTACGTCCCACGATGCACGCCTCATTCCGGCAAGGAATAAATTACGGCAGAACGTCTTGCCAAGTCGTTCGTAAGCACGAACACATGGGTTGCCCAAACCCATCTTGTTTGACGCAGATTCCGGCAATACTGGCCACGATCTTCTTCCTCGCGATCCTTCGAAATCCCTGGCTACCGAATCTGCTCAGCCCACAACCCCGTGGATTGTGGGCTCATAACATCGGCCTGCAGTGGGGCGCCCTATCGACACGCGTTCGATTCTTGCTGCAACCGAAGGACGCCGTTGGCTCCGAATACAGCACTTCGAGGCAAATCCGTCTTTCTCCGACTCGGAACAGGTCGTCATGACACAGCACGCCCTCAACTCGATCCGCGACGACACACGTGCAGTTCTTCACAACCATATCCACACCGGCGATCGCATCGCGTTATTGGATTTCCCAATCCATGAAAATGCTGGCGACTCTCTCATATATGCAGGTGAGCGGCGCTATTTCGGTGATCTGCAGGTGCGAGTCGATTACTTGTCGGATATCTTTGCGCACAGCGACAAGATGCTCCGCAAAAGAATCGGCGACCGAACGATTTTCCTGCACGGAGGGGGAAATTTCGGCGATCGCTGGCCCCTCCATCAAGAATTCCGTGAACGTATAGTCTCGCGGTTCACAGCCAATCGGATAGTCGCTCTACCTCAGGGAATCGACTACGCACGGTCGGACGCACTGAAGGCCACCGCCGAGGTCTACGGACAACACCCTGATCTGACGTTGCTGCTACGTGAACGTCGTTCGTACGAAATCGCCCTCTCTGCATTCCCCGAGAATCGAATCGAATACTGCCCAGACCTCGCCTTCGGAGCATCTATCGCGCGCAGTCCTTCTGGCTCGAAAGTTGACGTGGTGAAACTTTTCAGAGAGGACTCCGAACGACTGGACCACGGGTCGGTCCACCTCGAGCACTCGTCGGCGAAATTCGACTGGGGCCAGCAGAGAATGGTTTCGGTTCGCTCCCATGCGATTACCTTGCCCACCAGGATTGTGTCCAACTTTCCGAAGTCCACGAAAATCCTCTACCCTGCCCTCGTCCAGTCCTACGGCCGACTGATCAGACTCAATCTTTCAGTTGCACAACGCATTCTCAACTTCGGATCGGTAGTGCTGACCGACCGCCTTCATGCTGCTGTTCTGGCAGCGATGATGGGAAAGCAGGTAGTTGCGATGGACAACGCCAACCAAAAAGTCTCCGGAATTTATGACGCATGTCTGCACCGGTTCGATAACGTACGCTTCGCGTCGAATGTCGATGAGGCCGCTCAACTGGTTTCGGACGCGGTGGCTCGCGCCGAGTCGATGCGATAGCGCTGCTGTGATGGAACAGTCACAACCTGCACACATCGCCTCATCCCGCCACCGTGAGGTCGGTATTCAGAGACGGTAGCGTCCCTCGGCCCAGGCACGGGCTGCCGGCGGGGTCACCTCGTCGACAGGTTCACCGTCGCGGAAGTACTGCGTGTGCAGAATTCGACCTGCGTCGACGGCTTCCCGCCAGGCCTGAGTCGGGCCTTCGCCGAACCAGAGCCACGGCGTGATGTCGTCCATGATGACTACCGTGTCTGCGGTAGCGAACGCACGCAGATCGTCGAGGTCTGCGCGGGCACCCTCCACCGAATGGTCACCGTCGACGAAGATGACGTCGAATCGCACGTCCGGGTGTTCCTTCGCATAGGCCGCGATGGTGGTGTGCGAGTCACCCTGAATCAGGGTGTGGCGGCCCGGAAAGTGTTCGTCGATATGGGCTTTCGCAGCGGCACTGTATTCATACGCGGCCAAGTCGAAGGACACGACAGTCACGTCGGGAGACGCTTCCAGGAACGCCCAACTCGAGAAGCCGGCATTGAACCCGACCTCGCAGATCAGCTCGGTACTCGGCCGGGCCGCAAGCGAGGACAGATACGTCTGCTCCGCCTCATCGGCTCCACGCTCGAAAGGTTCTCCAGCAGTGGCCGTCCGATGCACCAATGCTTCGAGTTCCTGCAGACCCATCTACGTTCTCCTATCGTCTGATCGGAGCGTAGCCGAGATCGCATCCGGGCACTGACGACCACGCTCACAGGTGAAGCTACCGATAGACGTCCCGACGGTGAGCAATTGCGATCACTCGCACCACAACTCGGTCTTCGTAGATTTGGTACACGACGCGAAACTCACCGCGGCGGGCCGAGAACTTACCTCCCAGTCGATCTCTCAGTGGCTTGCCTACTTGATACGGATTCCCCGCCAGCGGGCCACGAATGAACTCCCAGCAGGCGACGGCGACAGCGTCGGGCAACCGTTCGTTCAGCGCCTTCCGAGCGGAGCCCGTCAGTTCGATCGTATAGCTCACTCGGGGAGCCGACCACGCTCACGCATCTCGGCAGTGACGTCGTCGAGGGAGTAGACCTCGCCTCGATCCTCCGCCGCCTCGGCGGCCCTGATTTCTGCCATCAACGACTGATCACCGAGGATTTCGAGCGTCTCCATGATCGAGTCGTAGTCGTCCGCGCTGAGCAGGACCACCGCACGACGCCCCTGCCGGGTGACCTCGATGCGCTGATGAGTACGGACGGCTTCATCCACGAGTCTCGACAGGTTCGCCCGAACTTCGGCAAGCGGCAGGGTCGTCATGTACAGAATTCTAGCGCGAATGGCCATGCACGCCGCGGTCCTGCTGGAGCTTCCGTCCTGGCGGTGGTTTCTCCGAGCCTCGTTGTCCCGCCGGGACCTACGGTCGACCGAACGCGCTTCAGTCGATTACCGAACGGACAATCTCGGCGATACGCTGCGCAGTCGCCTCGTCCACGGTCTCGAAAAACCATGCCGCCGGCATCAACTCCCCGTCAACGCCACCGGCAGCGCGGAAGGCCGCCTTCTCGGTGATGGCCAGATTCAATCGATCGTCGTTGCGCAGCGTCACAAGCGCGGGCGTGCTTGCCGACGTCGCGTAGGCGGGCATTCCGTACCAGATCCTCGGCTTCAACATGGGGGCCGCGGACACGATTATCTCGTGCACCTGCTGCATGACCGAACGCCGCGGTTCATCCATCTTCGAGATCTTCTCGATCACCTGAGTCAGGTTCTTTTCGTCCTTCGACGACATGTCATGTCCTTTCGTCAACCGATGTCGGCCATCGGCGGAATGAAGATGGCGCATTTCTGCGCCGCACCCCATCCAGACATGTCCTGAACTGGTCAGGCCTCTCCTCGATGATTCACGTGGTTGCCACGTGGAAGCGCAGTCGGTGGCGCTTACCACCGCGGTAAGAATATCCGACACTCGGTCGTACTGCGCCTCGGATTCTGCACATTCGTCGATCAGACGTCACGGCTCGAGCCCCGCGGCCAGCGTCGGCCAGCTCTTCGCAAGCTGGTCTGCCCAGTACGGCCACGAGTGCGTACCCGGGCTGCCCAGATCGAACGTGGCCGGGATGTTCAGCTCGACGAGCCTGTCGCGCAACAGGCGTGTGCAGAAGTCGGTACCTACTTCGATCGCCCCGCCGATCACCAGCGTGTCGAGGTCTTCGAGCGTCTCGTAACGCTCGTGCGGGCCGGGGAGGCCGCTGGCAGAAAAGAGGTAGATGGACATTCCGCGCAGCGCTTCCGCGTTCACCAGCAGGTCGTGGGCGGCCCAACCCGCGTTGAGGGGCCCACCGAGCATATTGTTCGCGTTGCCGCCGTACCCGGCGACGATGCTTCGCATGACGGTTTGCCCGACTATGCCCTCGGACAGAAAGCACCCGCTGTACGCCGCGACGGCCGAGTACTTGTCCGGATTCCGGGCGGCCAACATCATCGCCGACTGAGCGCCCATCGACAGGCCCGCCACACCGTCACTGCCGTTGCCCTCGAACTCCGCGTCGATCAACGGCGGAAGCTCCTGCGTCAGGAAGGTTTCGAAGCGGTAGCGGCCGAGGCGGGGGTCGTCGTTCTCCCAGTCGGCATAGAAGCTGGCCGGCCCGGCAAGCGGGAGAACCACGTTGACGTTCTTGTCACGGAAGAACTCCGCCGCTTTGCCCTTGCGAAGCCAGATGCTGCTCGACGGTTCGTTCTCCCCGGATCCGCTGAGCATGTACAGCGTCGGGCGCGGGCCTTTACGTTCCGCGGGGGTGAGAACCTGCACCTCGATGGTCCGATCCATGCTCGGCGAGTACACCGACAGCCACGTCAGCGTCGGGCCGGTATCGATTCGGTTCTCGATCCGCGCCGGCTGGCTCGATTCAGGATTCTCGGTGTCGATGTCTTGAGCAGCGGCGGGCACGCCCGCTACGACGGTGAGCAGAACTGCGATCATCACCAGAACCGGCCGCACGCCGAACATAGAACCCCCACTGCCCGCGGCGCTCTGCGACCGCTGTTGTCGAGGCAGTCTCGCACGGAGGAAGGACAAGAAGCGGACAAATCGTCGGCATTTTGTGAAAAATCCGGGATTCAGACTGTTTTGTGCTGCACCGATTTGAATGGTTCAGTTCTCAACGAGGCTACGAGGTGCCACCACGTGACATGCCCGGGTGACCTACTGATGTCGCGCGTCAACTAGACGTTGAAGCGGAACTCCACCACATCGCCGTCGGACATGATGTAGTCCTTGCCCTCGATGCGCACCTTGCCGGCGGCCTTGGCCGAGGCCATGGAACCCGCGGCGATGAGGTCTTCGTAGGAGACGATTTCGGCCTTGATGAAGCCGCGCTCGAAGTCGGTGTGAATGACGCCCGCAGCCTGGGGTGCAGTGTCACCTCGATGAATCGTCCACGCACGGGCCTCTTTCGGGCCTGCGGTGAGGTAGGTCTGCAAGCCCAGAGTGTGGAAGCCTGCGCGAGCCAACGCGTCGAGACCGGGCTCGGTCTGTCCGACGGATTCGAGCAGTTCCGCTGCCGATTCCTTGTCGAGTTCGAGCAACTCGGATTCGATCTTCGCGTCGAGGAACACCGCATCGGCGGGAGCTACGAGGCGAGCCAGTTCGCCGATCTTCGCGTCGTCGGTCAGCACCGACTCGTCTGCGTTGAAGACGTACAGGAACGGCTTGGTGGTGAGCAGCTGGAATTCACCGAGCAGCTCGAAGTCCAGCTTCGCCTTCGCCGAGAACAACGTCTTGCCGTCGTTCAGCACAGCCTGTGCTGCCAGCGCCGCGTCGAGCGCGGGCTTGCGATCCTTCTTGATCCGCACCTCTTTCTCGAGGCGCGGGATGGCCTTCTCGAGAGTCTGCAGATCGGCGATCGCGAGTTCGGTTTCGATGACCTCGATATCGGCGGTCGGGTCGACGCGACCGTCGACGTGCACCACGTCGTCGTCGGCGAAGACACGAACGACCTGGCAGATGGCGTCGGCCTCACGGATGTTGGCGAGGAACTTGTTGCCCAGGCCTGCGCCCTCGGACGCACCCTTGACGATGCCGGCGATATCGACGAACGACACCAGCGCAGGCACGAGCTTCTCCGAACCGAACACCTCGGCCAGCTTCTCGAGCCGGGGATCCGGCAGCGCAACCACACCCACGTTGGGCTCGATGGTGGCGAACGGATAGTTCGCGGCCAGCACATCGTTGTTGGTCAGTGCATTGAAGAGGGTGGACTTGCCGACGTTGGGCAGTCCGACGATTCCGAGGGTGAGGCTCACGGTCTATGGAGTCTACTTTGACGACACCACCAGCTCGGACAGTGCCCGGCCGGCGTCTGTGCCGTGCGCCGCTGGAGCCGGCTGATCCGACCGAGTTCACCGGTCAAGAGGTGATCGCCGAACTCGGGTCCCAGCTCGCCAGGATCGGCAGGACTTTCGCCGTACTCGACCCTTCCTCGACCGTGTAGACGATCAGACTTTGATCCGGCTCGCTCGGCGACGTCAGAAATTCGATCCCGAATTGCAGAGTGCCTGCCGCGGGGTGCTGAATGATCTTGGTTGCACCCGCAAAGTCGGCGACCTCGTGATCGCTCCACCATTGCTCGAAACAAGACTCGGACGAACGTAATTCGTCGATCAACGTGATCAAGGTCGGGTCTCCCGGTCGACGAGCGAGATCGCGACGCAGCGCCGCGACCGAGGCCGCCGCGAACTGCGACCAATTGACGATTCGCTCGCGGGCGATGGGATTGCGAAACAGATAGTGGAACAGCGAGTGGCCAGCAGACGGTTGCAGGCTCAGTACGGATCGCACCAGCGAGTTGCTGGCCAGCACTACCCCGCTGCGCCCGAGCAGGATCACCGGCACATGGTCGAGCGCCTTCATGACTTGGAGCAGCCCTGGATTCGGGAGCTGCGCAACATGCTCGGTGGGCACAGCCGGGGACGCGAGATCGAGTAGATGTGCACACTCGACCTCATCGAGCTTCAACGCACCGGCGATCGCCAGCAGCACCTCGTTCGACACGTTGGCCTGCCGACCCTGTTCGAGTTTGCTGTAGTAGTCCGGACTCACTCCGGCCAGCGATGCCAGCTCTTCTCGCCGAAGCCCGGGCACCCGTCGAGCACCGGGATACGTACGAAGCCCGGCCTCGATCGGGGTCAGGCGGTCGCGCCGATCACGCAGAAATGCGCTGAGAGCCGACCTGTCTTTGTTCACGAATTCCACAGTAGCCACGGGGGCGATTGCCAACCTGGTCATGACAGACCTAGGCAGAACGACGCCTGGTTCGCTGCCTCGACCGACCGTAGACATGGCGTCATGACTTCTTTTACTTCTTCGCAGCTGCTCGGACGCACCGCCGTTGTCACCGGATCGACCAGTGGGATCGGTGCTGCCATCGCGCTCACCCTCGCCGCCGAGGGGGCATCGGTCGTCGTCAGCGGCCGCGACGCCGAGCGCGGCAAGGCCCTGGCTCTCCGCATTTCCGAGACAGGCGGCACTGCGACCTTCGTCGACGTCGATCTCTCGGGCAGCTATCAGGAGCTCCGCGAGTTCGCCGCCCGCAGCACCGGCGCTCTCGGCGGCCGCGTCGACATTCTTGTCAACAACGCCGGCATCTATCCGGCCACCGCCACCGCGGACCTGCCCGATGATCAGCTCGACGCGATGCTTGCCGTCAACGTCCGAGCTCCACACGTGCTCGTCGGCGCGCTCGCTCCCGCCATGGCCGAGCGCGGTAGCGGAGTCATCGTGAACATCGGATCGTGGATGGCCACGATGGGCAGCCCCTTCGCAGCGATGTACTCCGCCACCAAAGCCGCCGACGAACAGCTCACCCGCAGTTGGGCCGCCGAGTTCGGCCCGCGCGGCGTGCGGGTGAACTCCCTCGCGCCCGGGGCCACCCTGACCCCGGGCAACGAGGATGCGCGTCGTGTACTCGACGCCATGACGGCCGGCACACCGGCAGGCGCAGTGCTCTCTCCGCAGGACATCGCCCACGGCGTTCTGTTCCTGGTCTCGGACAACGCCGCGATGGTCCACGGAACGACGCTCTACGTCGACGGCGGCATCTCTGTCACCCGCGGGTGAGCAGTGATCCGTCACATGGTCGAGACGACCAAGCCGATGAACGCGAGGTAGAGAACGATGAAGGCACCGAAGATGATCAGCGACAGCTTCCCGAAGAACCCGGCACGATTCGACGAATGCTGCGCTCCCTGAACATCTCCCATCATCCACAGCGGGTGCACCTTCAGTGCGTGATTGAACGCCGGAATGGCCAGCGGCCAGAAGAAGATGATGGCCACGACGGCCCACCCGGCATTCGACGACGGCAGGGTGGGCGTCCGCGCAGGCGGAAACGGTTGTACAGCTGAAAACGGTTGCTCGTACGGACCTGACATGAGAAGTTCCCCCGATTGTTCGATGACGGACAACCAGTAGGACGCCGCACCGTCGCGTCCGGTTCCATCGGTCGCTACGTCAGTCGTTCTCCGCCGGGGGTGGTGGCGAAGATGTGGGCATGTGCCTCGTCGATACGAACGTGGACGACCTGCCCCTTCTCTGGAGGGTTGCGCCAATCGACGCGGGCGACCAGATGCTGAACCTGACCGTTGATGGTGGTGTTGCCGAACACGAATGCCTCGGATCCGAGTTCCTCGACCACGTCGATGGTCAGTTCCAGACCGCCCGAATCCGCGATCTGGACGTGCTCGGGTCGAATTCCGAACACCACTTCACGCCCTCTCGCGGCCGTGAGCACGTCGCGAGAAACGGGAACCAGTTGCTCGCCGATCTGCACGCCGCCGTCGGCGATGGGCACAGTGAACAGATTCATCGACGGTGAGCCCATGAACCCGGCAACGAACACGTTCACGGGGCTTCGGTAGAGCTCGCGAGGAGACGCGCACTGCTGCAGAACACCGGATTTCAGCACCGCCACCCGGTCGCCCATCGTCATGGCCTCGACCTGATCGTGGGTGACGTAGACGGTGGTGGTTCCGAGCCGGCGTTGCAGCTGAGCGATCTGGGTGCGGGTCTGCACTCGCAGTTTCGCGTCGAGGTTCGACAACGGCTCGTCCATGAGGAACACCTGTGGCTGACGAACGATGGCTCGCCCCATGGCAACTCGCTGGCGCTGCCCACCGGAGAGCGCCTTGGGTTTGCGGTCGAGGTAGTCACCGAGGTCGAGCATGTCGGCGGCCTCCCCGACGCGTGTGCGGATCTCGGCCTTGTCGGTGCCGGCGAGTTTGAGTGCGAAGCCCATGTTCTCGGCGACGCTCATGTGCGGGTACAGCGCGTAGTTCTGAAAGACCATCGCGATGTCGCGATCCTTGGGCTCGGAGTGCGTGACGTCGGTGCCGCCGATCATGATGCGGCCGCCGTCGACCTCCTCGAGACCGGCGAGCATGCGCAGCGAGGTGGACTTACCGCAGCCGGACGGGCCGACGAGAACGAGGAACTCGCCGTCCTCGATCTGCAGGTCGAGCGCGTCGACTGCCGGCGTACTGGATCCGGGGAAAAGCCTGGTTGCGCGGTCGTACGAGATTGTTGCCATGAGATTGAAATCCCTCCACCGGCAGGAACGTGCCGGACGATCCGAGTGGGCTGAACAAGGGTGAGCGCGGGGTCTCTCCTAGTGGTCTCGGGTGGCCTGCGCCGGCGGCCGCGTTCGGTTGGGCACCGGTCCGGTGCTGGCTCGAACGGTCAAGGTGATCGGTGCGGTGACGGCGCGGGGTGCGCCCTCGCCTGCGACGGGGTTCAACACGTCGAGAATGAGGCGAGCGGCGATTTCGCCTTGCTCGCGTACGGATTGGCGGACGGTGGTCAGGTCTGTCAGCGCGGCGACGGGATGATCGTCGATCCCGACGATCGAAATATCCTCCGGGAACCGCATACCGCGTCGACGCAGAGTTCGCATGACCCCGAGTGCGAGTTCGTCGCTGTGTGCAAAGACTGCGGTCGGCGGATCGCCCTGGGCAGCGTCGAAGATATCGTCCATTGCAGCCGCGGCGTTGAGTCCGCCCCAGTCCACATCCCGGATGAGCGAATTGTCCACGGCGACACCGGCGGCGGCCAACGCGTCGACGTAGCCCTCCGAGCGCCCCGATCGCATCGGCCACCCCGGCTGGTCCGGATCGTGTGCGGCGATCATCGCGATTCGTCGGTGGCCGAGCTCGACGAGGTGGTCGACGGCCGTTCGACCGGCCTGATAGTCGTCGATGCAGACGTACGGATACGCGGCACTCTGCCCACCTGCCGCGACGATCCCGACGCCCATCAGCTCGAGCCTCTCCTGCTCGACGCGATCGACCGGAAAGGCAACCACCACAACGGCATCGACTTTTCGACGCGCGGGCAACCTACTGAAGAAGTCCTGGCGATCCTCGGGTCCCCCGACCTGATAGAGCAGCAGGTCGACGTTGGCCGCGGCGAGCACCGTCTCGATTCCATTGACCATCTCACCGAAGAACCAGCGTTCGACGTGCGGAACGACCAACGCCACTCGCTGCGTTCGGCTCCCACTCGCCAGGCGTACCGCGTCCGGCGACACCACGTAGTCGAGGCGTCGGGCGGTAGCAAGAACTTTGTCTCTCGTCGCCGCCGATACGCCGTAGGAATTGTTCAGGGCGCGTGAGGCGGTGGTGAGGGAAACGCCGGCTTCACGAGCGATATCGCTCAAGCTCAGGGATCCACGTTGGTCGGTCACGAGGCGAGCGTAACCCCAACCACTTGATTTCGGAAGCGCTTCCGACATATGCTCCGGAAGCGCTTCCGAACTGTGATGCGCATCTCACTGCGGAGGTACGATGAATTCACATCACACAGCTGGATCGAGGTGGATGCGACGCCTCGCGGTCGCCGCCTGCGCCGCACTTCTCCCCACCGCGGCGGCCTGCGCACCGCCCGGCAGTGGTAACACCACCAGCTCTCCCGCGGCTCCCGTCGAGGTCAGTACCGATCTCGGCACCGAGCCGATCGAGCTGACCCTCTACGACGGTGCCGGCCTGAAGGCGATCGACGAAGCCCTGATCGCAGCGTTCACCGAACTCCACCCGAACGTGACCATCACCGCCCGCTACGACCCGGACGACGTTCAGGCAGTCAACGCACCCCGCGTGATCAGCTCCGCGGATCCGCCCGACATCGCGCGGATCATCGCACTGCCGGCTGCGGTGAACAACAACCAGCTGACCGTGCTCGACCCGTGGGCCGAGGCCTACGGATGGAACGATCTGCCCGCGGGCCAACTGGCCATGTATCGCGTCGACGAGAACGGCGTCCGAGGCAGCGGGCAGCAGTACACGATGGCCAGCGGATTCACCGTCACCGGTCTGTACTACAACAAGGCACTCGCCCGAGAGATCGGTATGACCGAACCACCATCCACTCTCGCGGAATTCGAGACTGCGCTCGTATCCGCGAAAGCCGCAGGAATCCTCCCCATCATGGCCGGCAACAAGAACGCTCAGGTCACCTTCGCCGTCCAGATGATGCTCAACACCTACCTGGGGCGAGATGCCATGAACGACTGGGTCTTCAACACTCCGGGTGCAACCCTGGACACTCCGACCGCAGTGGACGCAGCATCGGTGGTCGCCGAGTGGGCGCAGCAGGGCTACTACCCCGAGGACACCAACGGTACCGACGCCACCACTGCCGCGGGCAGATTCGCCGAGGGCGAGGGACTCTTCTACGCGTCGGGAAACTGGGACTCCTCGACGCTGCAGACCAAGTTGGGCGACAACGTCGGCTTCATGCTGCCACCCACACGAGACGGAAGCGTGCTGGCGATGTCGGATCCGGTCTCGAATTTCGCGATCCCATCCGGTTCCGACAACAAGAACGCCGCCGCTGCGTTTCTCGACTTCCTTCGCTCGGACGCCGGTCGGCAGGTTGCCGTCGATGCCGGGTTCGCACCGTCCGGCACCGGCGACATACCCGCCACCGAGCCCGGATCCGTGGGCGCGGACGTCCAGGACGCCTTCGGGCGACTCGTCGACGGCAACGGCCAGGTTCAGTTCGTGCAGAACGCCACCAACGGCATGACCGGAACATGGCTGCCGCAAGTCCAGATGCTCGTCGCGGACAGGACCACGCCCGCCGAGATGATGAGCGCCATCCAATCCGCCTACGAGCAGGACCTTCTGAAATGACCGCCACCACGCACCGAACCCAGTCCCCCACGGCCGCAACGACGCCGAGACACCCAGCCGGGCGAGTGGAACGAATCACCCGCGCACGACGCGCCCTCACCGGCTGGCTGTTCGTCCTCCCCGCAGCGTTGGTCTACGGCGTGTTCGTTCTACGGCCCCTGTTGACGACCATCTGGTATTCCTTCTACAACTGGGACGGCATCTCGGTCGGCAGCTGGGTGGGGCTCGACAATTACGGCCGCGTGCTCACCGACCCGCAGCTGCTGTCGTCGATCGGACACGCGTTCTTCCTCATCCTGTTCTTCACCGTCTTCCCGGTCATCGGCGGCCTTCTCGTCGCTGCTCTGTTGCAGGAGATCCGCATACGTGGCCTCGGAACTGCTGCCCGTACGTTGCTGTTCCTGCCGCAGATCATTCCCGGCGCAGCAGCCGCAGTGGCCTGGGTGTGGATGTTCTCCAGCAACGGAACCGTCAACCAGGCGCTCTCGGCGATCGGCCTGGAGAGCATCACTCGGTCGTGGCTCGGCGACTTCGACTGGGCACTGCCCGCCGTCGGAATCATCGGCACCTGGCTCGGATTGGGCTTCTGCACCATCCTGCTGATCTCCGGCATCGGAAAGATCGACACTTCGATCTACGAGGCCGCCCGCATCGACGGTGCCGGCTTCTTCCACACCTTTCGCTACGTCACCGTCCCGGCACTGCGAGCAGAAATCGGTGTGTGCGTCACCGTCACCGTCATCGCCGCCCTCGCCAGCTTCGACATAGTGTTCATGTCCACCCAGGGCGGTCCTGGATACTCCACCACCGTCCCCGGCGTGCAGATCTACCAACTCGGATTCACCGAATCCCGGGTCGGGCTCGCCAGCGCACTCGCCGTCGTCCTCACCGCGTTGATCCTGGTGGTCATCGTGCCCCTCCAGCGCATCTTCAGGGAGAAGTGACCATGAAAACCTCCGTACGTCAACGGGTTCCAGGCCTGGTACTGCTGATCGGCACGATGATCTTCTCGATCCTGCCGCTGCTGAGCATGCTTTCGGCCGCGCTGCAACCGCAGGGCACCGTCCCGCTAGGCCTGTCCTGGCCGTCGGACCCCCAGTGGCACAACTTCGTCGACGCGTGGCGGGTCGCCGAGGTGACACCGCTGTTGATCTCGAGCATCATCCTGGTCGCGGGAGTGGTACCGGTCGCGGCCCTGTTCGCCGCGATGGCCGGCTACGGACTCGGTCAGCTGAAAGTCCCCGGCGGTACAGCGGTGTTCCTGCTTCTCCTCCTGGGCCTGACGCTCCCGAGGGAAGCGACGATCGTTCCGCTCTACTACCAGCTGCGCGAGATGAACTTGCTCAACACCAGATTGGGGCTGATCCTCGTACTCATCGGAACGTTCATGCCCTTCGCCGTCTTCTGGATGCGCGCGCACTTCCTGTCGATGCCCAAGGAACTCACCGAAGCAGCATCACTCGACGGCGCAGGTGCATGGAAAGCGTTCCGATACATACAGATTCCCCTGGCAGTACCGGCCCTGGCGTCGATGTGCCTGCTGCTGTTCCTGTGGACGTGGAACACGTTTCTCCAGGCCATCGTCTTGATCGACGACCCGGCCAAACGAACGATGGCGGGGGCGCTGCAGAACTTCGTGGGTCAGTACTCCACCGATGTGGTTCTGCTCAACGCCGGCTCGTTGCTCATCATGGCTCCCACCATCGTGGTGTTCCTCATCTTCCAACGCCACTTCGTGAAAGCGATGATCTCCGGTGCCGTCAAGGGCTGACCTCACGACCATCGAAAGCTGCACTCCCAGAAAGAATATGATGACCGACATCCAGAATTCAGTTCAGCCCGTCTCGACGAGCGACATCGATGCCGACTGGTGGCGTCAGGCAGCGGTCTACCAGATCTACCCGCGCAGCTTCGCCGATTCCAACGGCGACGGGATCGGCGATCTCCGCGGCATCACGAACAAGGTTGCGTACCTGAGCGATCTCGGGATCGACGCGGTGTGGCTGAGTCCCTTCTATCCGTCGGCGCTGGCCGACGGGGGATACGACGTAGACGACTATCGCAACGTCGATCCCACCATCGGCACGCTCGACGAGTTCGACGAGCTGGTCGCGGGTCTACACGACGCTGGAATCAGGATCATCGTCGATATCGTCCCCAACCACACCTCGAATCGGCACGCCTGGTTCGAGGAGGCACTCGCATCACCGCGTGATTCGAAGGCCCGTGCACGCTACATCTTTCACGACGGTCGCGGCGAGAACGGTGAACTCCCGCCCACCGACTGGACGTCGATGTTCGGCGGCAGCGCCTGGGAGCGCATCATCGAGCCGGACGGAACGCCCGGCCAGTGGTACCTGCACCTGTTCGCCCCGGAGCAGCCGGACCTGAACTGGGACAACCCCGAAGTCAACGAGGACTTCCTGACGACCCTGCGATTCTGGTCCGACCGAGGTGTCGACGGCTTTCGCGTCGATGTGGCGCACGCCCTCAAGAAAGACATGACTGCGGCTGTGCACGGCAACTGGACCACCGATCCCGACGAGGTCTTCACCCGCAGCGACCATCCCCTGTGGGACCGCGACGACGTCCATTCCGTCTATGCCGCATGGCGAACGGTGTTCGACGAGTACACCCCTCCTCGGATGGCAGTCGCGGAGGTGTGGGTACCACCCCATCGAGTGACCAGGTACGCGTCGCCGACGGGGCTCGGGCAGGCGTTCAATTTCGATCTCCTCAAGGCGGATTTCGACGCCGACCAGTTCCGCCGGATCATCGAGACGAACCTGGAGTACGCAGCGCAGTCCGGTGCGTCGTCGACCTGGGTTTTCTCCAACCACGATGTGGTCCGCCACGCCACAAGATACGGCCTGCCCAAGGGCACGGGTGGCAAGGACCAGCACGGAAACAACAAGGGCACCGACGGTATCGATTGGCTGTTCGGTGGCGGCGATCCGGCCGAGGTCGACGCAGAACGTGGCCTCCGCCGCGCGAAGGCCGCGACCCTGCTGATGCTCGCCCTTCCCGGCTCGGCATACCTGTATCAGGGAGAAGAGCTCGGTCTACCCGAAGTCGGCCAGATTCCCGACGCCGATCGTCGGGATCCGATCTTCTTCCGCAACGGTAGCGAGGTCGGCCGCGACGGTTGCCGAGTTCCGTTGCCGTGGCAGTCCGACGGTCCGTCCTTCGGATTCGGTTCCGGCGATGCGCACCTGCCGCAACCCGAATGGTTCGCCGAGTATGCCGCGAATGCACAGATGTCCGAATCGGATTCGACTCTCGGCTTGTACCGCGCCGCTCTCGCGTTGCGCCGCCGTCTGCAGGGCGCGGAAACGCTCGAGTGGATCGAGACCCAGGACGATGCCCTGCACTTCGTTCGACCCGGTGGCTGGCACATCGTGACCAACTTCGGCACCTCGCCGGTAGAGCTTCCCGGTGGGGACGTCCTCGTCTCGACCGTTCCACTCGAGGACGGCAGGCTCCCCGCCGAGGCGACAGCGTGGGTCGCGGGCCCGCACCTGACGCTCGTGCGGTAGCTCAGACCAGTTCGGCCGTGGCTGCCGCGAGAGTGACGATGGCATCCCAATCTTGTTCTGCGACAGCCGCGGCCGGAGTGAGCCACGATCCCCCGACACATTCGACGTTGGGAAGCGCCAGATAGCTCGATGCATTGGCGGTGGAGATTCCACCCGTCGGGCAGAAGCGTGCGGCCGGGATGGGCGAGTGGATCGATTTCAGGAAATTCGCGCCACCCGACGCCTCGGCCGGGAAGAACTTGAGCTCGGTGTAGCCGGCTTCGAGGAGAGTGAGCACCTCGGACACCGTTGCGGCACCGGGCAGATGTGGTAGTCCGGTGTCGCGCATGGCCTTCGTCAGGGAAGGCGTGCAACCGGGCGAGACCAGGAACTGAGCACCCGCGTCGGCGGCCTGCTTTGCCTGGCCGGGAGTGATGATCGTGCCTGCGCCGACGAGGATCTCGGGGACCTCCGCCGCGATGCGCTCGATGGCGTCGAGTGCCACCGGAGTGCGCAAGGTCAGCTCGATCACGGGCACTCCGCCCTGCACCAGGGCACGGGCGATCGGAACGGCGTACTCGAGATCGTCGATGACGACGACGGGAATCACGGGTACGCGGTCGAGCAGGGATACAGTCACGTTCTTACCTTCTTCTGGAGTTACAGGGCTCAACGCATCACGAACATCGCGCCCTCGTCGGCCGGGCCGACGAGCGCACGCATACCGGAGAACAGGTCACGGCCGGTGCTGGACCACTCGTCGGCGTCCAACACGCGACCGGTGACCGGTCGAGCCTCGAACTCGTCGAGCGGAACGTCGATCGACAATGTGCCGTCGAGGGAGTCGAGAGTGATCATGTCACCGTCGAGAATTTTCGCGATCGGTCCCCCACTCGCGGCCTCGGGCGTGAGATGAATTGCTGCAGCGACTTTTCCGGAGGCACCGGACATCCGGCCGTCCGTGATCAGCGCGACGGACCGCCCCTTGTCCTGCAGGATTCCGAGTGCCGGGGTGAGCTTGTGCAACTCGGGCATGCCGTTGGCCTGCGGGCCCTGATAACGCAGCACAGCAACGAAGTCGCCGTCGAGAAGCCCTGCGTCGAATGCCTCGAGGAAGTCCGCTTGGTCGTCGAACACTCGCGCCGGTCCGGTGACCACCCGATGTTCGGGAGCCAAGGCAGAAGTCTTGATGACACATTTTCCGATCGGTCCGGTCAGCATCTTCAGTCCGCCGTCGGCACTGAACGGCTCGTTCGCACCACGTAACACGGTGTCGTCGTGGCTCATTCGAGTGCCGTCCTGCCACATCACCCCGTCGCCGTCGAGCTTCGGCTCCTGCGTGTAGCGGCGCAGACCCTGCCCGGCAACGGTTTTCACATCGTCGTGCATCAGCCCGGCGTCGAGCAGAGATCCGATGACGAACCCGAGTCCGCCGGCGGCGTGGAAATGGTTGACGTCGGCTTTGCCGTTGGGGTAGATCCTGGCCATCAGCGGAACCACGGCCGACAGATCGGAGAGGTCCTGCCACGTCAGCGTGATACCCGCAGCCTTTGCGATGGCGACGAGGTGCATCGTGTGATTGGTCGAACCACCGGTGGCCAGCAACGCGACGCAGCCGTTCACGATCGACTTGACGTCGACGACCTCCCCCACCGGGGTGTAGTTGTCGCCCAACGACGTCAGACCGGTGACGACATGGGCGGCTTCGCGGGTCAATGCGTCGCGCATCGCGGTTCCGGGGTTGACGAACGACGAGCCGGGCAGATGCAGACCCATGACCTCCATGAGCAGCTGGTTGGAGTTGGCCGTTCCGAAGAACGTGCACGTGCCACTGCCGTGATACGACGCGGCCTCGGCGTCCAGCAGTGCCTCTCGACCCACCTTGCCCTCGGCGTAGAGCTGGCGGGCTTTCGCCTTCTCGCCGTTGGGAAGTCCGGACGTCATCGGACCCGCGGGCACGAACACAGCGGGCAGATGACCGAAACTCAGTGCACCGATGAGCATTCCGGGGACGATCTTGTCGCACACGCCGAGCATGAGGGTGGCGTCGAACATGTCGTGGGACAGCGCAATTGCCGTGGACATCGCGATGATGTCCCGACTGAACAGAGACAGTTGCATGCCGTCGCGGCCCTGGGTGATGCCGTCGCACATGGCGGGGACGCCCCCGGCGAACTGCGCGATGCCGCCGGCGTCGATGACGGATTTCTTGAGCACAGCGGGGTAGGTCTCGAACGGCTTGTGCGCAGAGAGCATGTCGTTGTAGGCGGAGACGATCGCGATGTTGGGCTTGACCATGCCGCGGAGCGCCTTCTTGTCGGCCGTTCCTGAGGCTGCGAAGCCGTGGGCGATGTTGGCGCAGGCGAGTCGGCCACGGGCCGGGCCGCGGTCTCCGGCTGCCGCGATGCGAGCGAGGTATTTGGTGCGATCGGACTGGCTGCGGTCTGCGATGCGGTCGGTTACCTGACGCAGAACCGGGTGAAGTGTGTCCATGAGTATCTCCGATGTTCGGTCTCTCACGACTGAGCCTAAAGCCAGTTAAGTACATCGGCAACCCAACTTATGTTTTTCAAAGTTCTAAGTAGCAATTCTTAGGGTGTTGCCGTAAAAGTTGCCAGTTGGTTGAATGGCGTATATGTCGATGCCGCGCCTGAGCGCTCCACCTGCGACTGCAGGTGAGATCTTTGCTCTGGTTCGCGACGGCGAAGCCGATACCCGCGCGGAGTTGGGCCGGATCACCGGACTCTCCAGGTCGGCAGTCGCCTCCCGCGTCGCCGCACTCACCGGCCTCGGCTTGATCATCGAAACCGAGGACACCCACTCGACGGGAGGGCGTCCCCCGGCGCGACTGTCCTTCGACGTCGACGCGGGAGTCGTACTCGCCGCCGCGATCGGCCGCAGTCGCTCGCAATTGGGCGTGTTCACTCTCGGCGGGGAGTTTCTCGCGAGCGATACCGTCGAACAGGAGATCGGCATCGGCCCGGACGAGCTGATGCCGCAGATCACCAAGCGTTTGCAGGCATTGCTCGACGAGTCGCACCGAACCGAACATCGAATCCTCGGCGTCGGCCTGTCCATCCCCGGCACCGCCGACACCGCACGGGGGTGCAGCCTGGACTCGCCGATCATGCACGGCTGGGACGGTGTGCCGCTGGCCCCGTTCTTCGCCGACACCACGTCGGCTCCGGTGTTTCTCGACAACGACGCCAACGCGATGGTGCTCGCCGAACGCCGGGACAACCGAGATCGCTTCCAGAACGCCCTCTTGGTCAAGGCCTCGACGGGTCTCGGTGCCGGGATCGTGGCGGGCGGCGCGCTACAACGTGGATCACTGGGCGCGGCAGGCGAATTCGGCCACACGAAGACCGCAGCCGCCGCCGGGGTCGCGTGCCGGTGCGGCGACAGCGGCTGCCTCGAAGCCATCGCAGGCGGCTGGGCGCTGGTGCGCGCACTCAACGAGCAGGGCCGAGAAGTGGGCCACATCCGAGGCGTCGTCGACCTCGCGGTGAGCGGCGACCCCGAAGCACGCAGACTCATCCGTGACAGCGGACGCCACATCGGCGAAACCCTCGCCGGGGCCGTGAACCTGCTCAACCCCGAGGTGCTCATCATCGGCGGCGACATGGCCAACGCCTACGACATCTTCGTCGCAGGACTGCGCGAGACCGTCTACGGAAACGCCACCGCCCTGGCCACCAAGGCCCTCACCATCCAGTCGACCACCCACGGCGACCTCTCCGGAGTCATCGGCAGTGCAGCACTGGTATTGGACCAGGTACTCAGCGCCCGGGCCGTCGACGACGCCCTCGGCAGCTAGCAGCAGGCGGTCTCACGGCCCGATTGCCGCTCGTCGCACTCCAGCGACCGCCGGGCGCACCACGAAGCCTCGATTCGAGGACGTGCACCTGCGCCACACATAGGGTGATCGCAGTCACACCTGCGATCCTGGAGACCCCACACATGTCACTGAAAGCGCCCGACGATCCCCACGTCGAACTGCTGAAGACAGACCCCGACCTACCACCGGTCGGAGTCGTCGAATCACATCCGATGACCACGGCAAAGCGTCTGATGCTCGTCGCCATCGGCCTCCTCGGCGGTGTTGCGTGGACGATCATCGCGATAGTGCGGGGGGAGAACCCCAACGCCGTCTGGTTCGTCATCGCCGCGGTGTGCACGTACATCTTCGCTTTTCGCTTCTACGCCAGGCTGATCGAACGCAAGATCGTCTTCCCACGCGACGACCGCGCCACTCCTGCCGAGATACTGGAAAACGGCAAGGACTACATGCCGACGGATCGTCGGGTGCTGTTCGGCCACCACTTCGCCGCGATCGCCGGAGCGGGCCCGCTCGTCGGACCCGTCCTCGCCGCCCAGATGGGCTACCTCCCGGGCACCATGTGGATCATCATCGGCGTCGTGTTCGCCGGTGCGGTGCAGGACTTCCTGGTGCTGTGGATCTCCACTCGCCGCCACGGCCGCAGCCTCGGTCAGATGGCCCGCGACGAACTCGGAGTCGTCGGCGGCACCGCCGCCCTGATCGCCGTGTTCACCATCATGATCATCCTGATCGCCGTGCTCGCACTGGTCGTCGTCAACGCCCTCGCCGAAAGTCCCTGGGGCGTCTTCTCCATCGCACTCACCATCCCGATCGCGCTGTTCATGGGCGTCTACCTGCGCTTCCTGCGACCGGGTGCCGTCACCGAGGTCTCGCTCATCGGCGTCGTCCTGCTGTTGTTCGCGATCATCGCCGGCGGCTGGGTGTCCGAAACCGATTGGGGCAACAACTGGTTCACGCTGTCGAAGGTGACCGTCGCCTGGCTGCTCATCGGCTACGGTCTGCTCGCCTGCATCCTGCCGGTATGGCTGCTACTCGCACCGCGTGACTACCTGTCGACGTTCATGAAGGTCGGCACCATCGCACTGCTGGCCGTCGGAATTCTCATCGCCCGTCCCGAGATCCAGATGCCCGCGATGACCACCTTCGCCACCGAGGGCAACGGCCCGGCGTTCGCCGGCTCGCTGTTCCCGTTCCTGTTCATCACCATCGCTTGCGGTGCCCTGTCCGGCTTTCACGCACTGATCTCCTCGGGCACCACGCCGAAGTTGCTCGAGAAGGAAAAGCAGATGCGGATGATCGGTTACGGAGGCATGCTGACCGAATCGTTCGTCGCCATCATGGCTCTGATCACCGCCTGCGTTCTCGATCAGCACCTCTACTTCGCACTCAACGCACCGACTGCGCTCACCGGCGGGACTCCGGAGACCGCAGTGCCATACCTCAACGGACTCGGCTTGAGCGGCGGGGACATCACCCCGGCCGAATTGAGCCAGGCCGCAGCCGATGTGGGCGAGGAGTCGATCATCTCCCGCACCGGCGGCGCCCCGACCCTCGCGTTCGGCATGTCCGAGGTACTGAGCCAGGTCTTCGGCGGAGCGGGACTCAAGTCGTTCTGGTACCACTTCGCGATCATGTTCGAGGCGCTGTTCATCCTCACCACGGTCGATGCAGGCACCCGCGTCGCACGCTTCATGCTCTCCGACAGCATCGGCAACCTGCCCGGTGCATCGGCCAAGAAGTTCAAGGATCCGTCGTGGCGTCCCGGTGCCTGGATCTGCTCGATCATCGTCGTCGCAGCCTGGGGCGCAATCCTTCTCATGGGCGTCACCGATCCCCTGGGCGGCATCAACACCCTGTTCCCGCTGTTCGGTATCGCCAACCAGCTGCTGGCGGCGATCGCGCTGACGGTGGTACTCGTCATCGTCGTCAAACGAGGTCTCTACAAGTGGGCGTGGATTCCCGGAGTTCCACTGGCCTGGGACCTCATCGTGACGATGACGGCGTCGTACCAGAAGATCTTCTCCTCGGTCCCGGCCATCGGTTACTGGACGCAACACTCGCAGTTCCGCGATGCCAAGGCGCAGGGCCTCAGCGAGTTCCGCACCGCCGGGACACCCGAGGCCATCGACGCCGTCATCCGCAACACCTTCATTCAGGGCACGCTGTCGATCATTTTCGCGGTACTCGTCCTGGTCGTCGTGTTCGCCGGAGTGTGGGTGTGCATCAAGGCCGTTCGAGGAGACACCCTGCCCGACAACGAGGAGCCCGAGGTGCCGTCGAAGATCTTCGGTCCCACCGGTTTCGTCCTCACCCCGGCCGAGAAGAAGATCCAGGCCGAATGGGACGAGCTGATCGACGCCGGCACCGTCCGTCGACCCGGATCGGCGCACTAGATGCGCGGGCTGTGGTGGTGGATCACCTCGGTGATGGGCGACCACGATTACGACCGCTATGTCGCCCATCTGGCCCGCCACCATCCGGATCAGGAACCGCCGACCGTGCGGCAGTACTGGAAGGACCGGCACGCGGAGGCGGACCGAAACCCCGGGGCCCGATGCTGTTGACACGGTGATGTCCGATTCCCGCTAGCACCGACGCGTCCGCGCTGACACAGTAGGTGCATGAGCAGCGAACGGCAGGTGCAAGAGCTGGACTTCGATCGGTGTTATCGCGCGGTCTCCTCGCGTGACGCACGGTTCGACGGCCAGTTCTTCACCGCCGTCTCCACCACCGGCATCTACTGCCGACCCTCCTGCCCGGCCCGTACACCCAAGCCGAGCAACGTCTCGTTTCTGGCCACCGCAGCGGCGGCGCAACAATCCGGCTACCGCGCCTGCCGCCGCTGCCAGCCCGACGCCTCCCCCGGTTCCCCACGGTGGAACATCCACTCGGACCTCAATTCTCGCGCCATGCGGTTGATCTCCGACGGAGCCGTCGAACGCGGGGGTGTCGACGGCCTCGCGAGCACCCTCGGTTACTCGAGCCGGCAACTGACCCGCGTGTTGACCGCCGAAGTCGGTGCAGGCCCGCTCGCTCTGGCCCGCGCGCACCGCGCCCATACCGCCCGCACCCTGATCCAGACCACGGACATGTCGATGGCCGACGTCGCCTTCGCGGCCGGGTTCTCCAGCGTCCGGCAATTCAACGACACCATCAAGGAAGTCTTCGCCGTCGACCCGTCGACGCTGCGTCGCGAGGCACACCGCACCGCCGTACCGACCGCAGGCGGAACCGTCACGCTACGGTTGCCGTACCGCCCACCGCTCGATCGCGGCTGGATCGAGTGGTTCCTTCGAGGCCACGTGGTCGATGGCATCGAATCCTTCGCCGAGGACGGCGAATACGTGAGATCCCTGAGCCTGCCGCACGCCGCCGGACTCGTCGCACTACGGGTGATGGACGGATTTGTCAGTGCCGCAGTGACATTGCAGGACATGCGCGATCTGGCTCCTGCCGTCGCCCGCATCCGACACCTGCTGGACCTCGATGCCGATCCACTCGCCGTCGACGACGCCCTGCGCGCAGACCCGCAGTTGGCAGCGAGCGTCGACGCCCACCCGGGGATTCGCGCCCTCGGAGTGGTCGACGGCGCAGAGATGTTGCTGCGCACGGTGATCGGACAGCAGATCTCCCTGAAGGCCGCGGCCACCCACACCGCCCGGCTCGTCGACGCTCTCGGTGCACCACTCGATCTCGGCAACGACACGGTCACCAGGTTGTTTCCCGAACCTGCCGTCATCGCCGAACGAGGCCACGAGGTACTCACCGGACCTACCGCCCGGGTCCAGACCGTCATCCGCGTCGCCGACGCCATCGCGTCGGGAACCGTCGTGCTGCATCCCGCGCGAGAAGGGCCGGAACTGGAGCGAGAACTACTCGCGCTCAAAGGAATCGGCCCCTGGACCGCCCGGTACGTCGTGATGCGGCTACTCGGCGACCCCGATGTTCTGCTCGATACCGACCTGGTCGTCCGCCAGGGCGCACAAGCCCTGGACATCTCGCTGAAGGACTCCGCCCGCTGGGCTCCGTGGCGTTCGTACGTCTCGATGCACCTGTGGATCACCGCACTGGAAAGAAGACGAGCATGACTGCCACCGCCGCCACCCAGGACACCCCGATCGGGCCGTTCAGCACCATCGTCGACGCCGATCAGCGCGTCCTCGCATCCGGGTGGACCGCCGACGTCGAGGAACTGCGCGTCCTGATCCACTCGACGATGCGCCCCGAGACCGTCCGCGCTGTGTCCGATCTCGGCGACGTGACCCGCGCCGTCGACAGCTATCACCGCGGCGAGCTGAGGGCTGTCGACTCCGTGGCCGTCGCACAACGATCCGGCGAATTTCTCATGCATGCCTGGGGCGTATTGCGCACCGTCGAACCCGGCGCGCCGGTGACCTACTCCGAGTTCGCCGAACTGTCCGGGAGACCGGCGGCCATCCGCGGAGCTGCGTCGGCATGCGCTCGCAATGCCGCTGCACTGTTCGTGCCGTGCCACCGGGTGGTGCGCATCGGCGGCGGACTCGGCGGTTTCCGCTGGGGACTGCCGGTGAAGAAGTGGTTGCTGGCGCACGAGGCGGCCTGACCGGCCTTGTCTTGGACGGCGGTGACATACAGCTGGGCACGCCGGGACGTTATGGTTCATCACGAACCGCCAACCGCCGACTGTGAGGACCCCACCGTGACCGAATCGGCAGTTCCCGGTAGTACGTCGAAGTCCGAGAAGCCCGGCAGTGATCGCGGTGACCTCATCGGGGTCGGCGGTCTGTGGCTTGCCAAGTGGTCGCTCATTCTCATTTCGATCGCTGCCGGGGCGTGGGTACTGGGCTGGCTGATCGGCCACCTCTGGGTGATCCTGCTGCCGGTTCTGCTCGCTGTCATCGTCGCGACGGTGCTGTGGCCGCCGGCGAAACTGATGATGCGTCTGGGATTTCCTCCCGCACTGGCCGCCTCGGTGTCGCTCGTGGTGTTCTTCGTCGTCATCGGCGGCATCATCACCCTGATCGTTCCGTCGGTCGCCGAACAGGCTCCCGAGTTGGTGGACCAGGCGTCCGGCGGTATCGCGCAGGTTCAGGACTGGTTGAAGGGGCCGCCGCTGAACATCGGCGACGACCAGATCGACTCGGCGGTATCGGCGATCGTGTCTCGGCTACAGGACAGCGGGGAGGTCATCGCCACCGGCGTCTTCACCGGCGTCTCCGCGGCCGGCTCGCTGTTGGTCACTCTGGCGCTGGTGTTGGTGCTGACGTTCTTCTTCGTCAAGGACGGCCCGAGGTTCCTGCCGTGGCTGCACGGGTTCTCCGGTGGCCGCGCCGGACGCCACCTGGGCGAGGTGCTCTCACGAATGTGGGCGACGCTGGGCGGATTCATCCGAACTCAGGCCATCGTCAGTTTCATCGATGCCTTCTTCATCGGACTCGGACTGGTCATTCTGGGTGTTCCGCTGGCGTTGGTGTTGGCGACCCTGACGTTCATCGGTGGCTTCATCCCGATCGTCGGTGCGTTCGTCGCAGGTGCTCTCGCGGTACTGGTCGCCCTGGTGGCGAACGGGCTGACGACTGCGTTGATCGTGCTCGCCATCATCGTTGCGGTCCAGCAGTTGGAAGGCAATGTGCTGCAGCCGATCCTGCAGAGCCGCAGCATGAACTTGCACCCGGCGATCGTGCTGCTGGCCGTGGCGGGCGGCAGCTCACTGTTCGGCATCATCGGCGCGTTCCTCGCCGTCCCGGCGGCCGCAGTGGCCGCTGTGCTGATCCGGTACCTGTCCGAGCAGATCGACGAACGCTCGAACGAACCGGATCAGGACGAACTCGAAGACGAAATCCCGCCGCCCGATGGGCTGACCGAGGAGCAGGCCGGTCTGGACGACGAGGACGAGTCGAAATCCGACAAACCTGCTTCAGGTCAGGACGCTACGACCTGAAGGGTGGATCCGGAACGCTCCCGCTTGACGTAGAGCCGGCTGGGAATGCGTTGCCGCATCTCGTCGACATGGCTGACCACGCCCACGACGCGTCCGCCTGCACGTAGTTCGTCGAGAACCGCCATCACGGATTCGAGCGTGTCGGCGTCGAGTGTGCCGAATCCTTCGTCGATGAACATGGTGTCGAGGACAACACCGCCGGACTCGGCGGCCACGACGTCGGCCAGGCCCAACGCGAGCGAGAGCGACGCGAGAAACGCCTCACCGCCCGAGAGTGTCTTGGCCGAGCGCACGACGCCGGTGTAGTCGTCCCTGATGTCCAGCCCGAGACCACCCCGTTTTCCGCGGACGCCGGCCTCGTCGGAGTGCACGAATTCGTAGCGCCCCGAGGACATTCGACGCAGCCGCGCGGATGCGGACTCGGCCACGTCCTCGAGCCGCGACGCGAGTACGTAGGAGCGCAACGACATCTTGCGCGCATTCTGCCCCCGACCTGCCACCACGTCCGCCAGGTTGGCGAGTTCGTCGAATTCGGCGCGTTGTGGCGCGATGGCCTGGGCGGCGGTGAACAATTCGGCGATCAGGCGTTCCAGGTCGTCTGCGCGCCTTCGGCTTTCCGCCACCGTCGCAGCAGCAGCCCGGACCTCGTCGTCCAGCTCGGCGCACGCCTGATCGAGCGGTTCCAGATCCGCAGGCGGCCGACCTGCCACGTCCACGATGGCGGGCTCGCGCAGCACGTGCTCGGCATGCGCACGCGTCTCCTCTGCGGTGCGCAGCTCGGTCTCGATCTGCTCGACGCGGTCGGCGGCCAGCACTGCCCCGGCCGCTGCGTCGACCGACTCGAAGTTCGACGCCTGTACCCGTCGGTCCAGTTCGGCTGCCAGTGCATCCGCCCGCACGGTGGCGTCGAGCCAGGCGATGCGCGCTTCCTGAATTCGCCGGGCACCGTCGATCAGGTTCTCTCGCTCCGCGATTCGATCTGCCAGCGACGCGCCCTCGTTCACTTCCTCGGCTACCGACGCCCGCATCTGCGCCAGCGATTCCTCGGTAGCCGAGATGCGTTCGTCCACGGCACCACGCGAGGCGACGAGATCGTGGAGCGTGACCGTCAGCGCCTGCGACTCGCTCCGCAGGCGGTTCATTTCTGCGGTTGCCGGTTCGACATCGGCGGCCCGCGCTCGGGCGTCCTGCACTGCGGTGGTTGCGGCATCGAGCATCTGGGTCAACTCCGCCGCGGAGACCCCGCCGGTACGGTCGTGCAGCAGGTCGACGCCACGTCGCGCTTCCGCAACCTCCGCGACCCCTCGATCGAGCGCAGCGGCGGCCTTGCGTTCTGCGGCAGCGGCCTTGTCTTCCTGTGCCTTGGTCACCGTCGACATGGACGCTGCAGCGGGATGCGGGTGCACCTCCGATCCGCACACGACGCACGGCTCCCCCGCCTCCAGACGGGCCGCCAGCTCGGCCGCCATCCCGTCGATGCGTCGCTCACGGAGATCGAGCAGATGCTCCCAGGCCGTGTTGTGCGCTGCCGCGGCGGCGTCGCGGGCACGTTCGGCCTCGGCCAGAGTCGCGCGCTGACGAACCAATTCGAGTGCGGACTCGGCCGCCGCGCGGGCCCGACCGCAGCGCTCCTCCAGGCCCGGCAACTCTGCCGCAGCCGAGGCGGCTCGGGCCATCCGTGATTCGACCGCCGCGATCTTCTCGGGCACGGAGGCCTGCGACTGCACGGTGCGCTCGATCGCCGCCGCGGTGGTGCGTTGCTGCGCACGGTAGTCGGCGAGAGTGCCGTCGAGTCGGTCGGCCTCGCGGGCAAGACCGAGCAGCGACTGCAGCCGAGCGACATCGGTGGTCCAGTCGCGCACGAACTGTGCGACGACAGCGCGCTCGTCCGACGGATCGGTCGGCGCGGGCGGCCAGTGCAGTGCAGCGTGAAAGCGCTGCCCCTCCGCCGTTGTCGGTAGGCCACGCTCCGCCGCAGCGAGTGCGGCGGTGGCCGCGTCGGTGGTCAGGCGTGCGAGGCGAAGGTCTCCGGCCGCGTCCGCGATCGGCCCTGCAGCCGCGGAGTCGGCGAGCTCGGTTCTGCGCGCCAGTCGTGCCGCCTCGCCCTCCTCGTAGTGCGCGAGTTGGCCCTCGGCGAGAGCGCGTCGCCGCTGCAGATCGAGAACGGTGGTGGCCTTCGCCAGAGCTGCCGACGCACGCCGAGCTGCCGCGTCGATCAGCACCGCCCGGCCCTGCGCGAGGGTTCGATTCTGCCGGGCATCGTCCAGGACGTCGGCCGCCCACTCGAGTGGATCGGGCTGTTCGCTGTCCTCGCTCGTGGGCTCGGGCTCTCCCGACGCCTGCGATACGCGCCCCAGCATGATGTCGATGGCGTGGTGGGCGTCGGCGAGTTCGGCGGCGAGCTCCCGGCGGCGCTGCGCGAACCACTCTTCGACGTCACCGAATCGGCCTGTGTCGAAGAGTCTTTCGAGTAGGTTTCCGCGTTCGTCGCTGTCGGCTCGGAGGAATCGCGCGAACTCGCCCTGCGGCAGCAGCACCACCTGAAAGAACTGGTCGGCGCTCATCCCGAGCAGCGCATTGACGGCGTCACCGATCTCATTGAGCCGGGTGAGGTTCTGCCCGCGGCCGTCGAGCCAGGTGAGACTGGCTTTGGCGTGCTGTTTGGTAGTACCCGTGCTTCGAAGCTTGGGCCGCAGGAACTCCGGGCTGCGTACTATCCTGATGCGTCGCCCACCGAGTGTGGCCTCCAACGTGACCTGTGGAACCGCGCCCTTGGCTGCGTGATCGGACAGCAGTCGCTTGCCCTCGCGACGGGCTCCGGGCACGGTTCCGTACAGCGCGAACGCCACGGCGTCGAGCACCGTCGTCTTGCCCGCTCCGGTGTGGCCGTGCAACAGGAAGAGCCCGTCTGCTCCCAGCGCATCGAAGTCCACCGTCTCGGTGCCCGCGAAAGGGCCGAAGGCGGTGATCTCGAGTGAATGCAGCCTCATGCGGCACCGCGGCCGGCGGCGGTGGCCGGCCCGCGGGTGGTCTCGGCCTCACGGTGGACGGAGGCCAGAGCGCGAGCCAGAAGTGCGGACTCCGCTGCCGTCGGCACACTGCGCATATCCGTCACGAACGAAGTGGCGATGTCGAGATCGCTACGGCCGCGCACACGGTCACGGTAGCGAAGCTCGCCCGAGCCCTCCGGGCGACGCCATTCCAGGTGGATCGCGTGCGGGAAACGCTGCTGCAGCAATCGCATTGCGTCGACCGGACGCACCTCGTCGGTGAGCACGGCGGAAACGTATTGATCCTCGAACTCGAAATACGCTGCGCCCGTTGTCAATTCCTCGACGGTGCCTTCGATACGGGCGAGTCCGCGCACCACCGGCAGGTCCACTCGCTCTACGCTGCCGAGCCCGTTCGCGTCGAGGTCGAGAATCCACACCGCCTTGCGGTGCGACCGCTCGCCGAACGAATAGGGCAACGGCGAACCGGAATACCGCACCCGGTCGGTCAGTGTCTGAGGGGAATGCAGATGTCCGAGCGCCACGTAGTCGACCCCGTCGAACGCCGACGCAGGCGCGGTTTCGATGCCGCCGGAGGAGATCGACCGCTCCGAGCCGGTCGCCTCACCGCCGACTATGAATGCGTGGGCGAGCACGACCGATCGAACGCGTTGCCCTGCTTCACTTCTCGCAGCGAGGTCGCCGCGCACCCGATCCATTGCGGCACCGAGCACATCGGCGTGAGTACGTGCGGTGGGAACGTCGAGTTCGAGGCGCGTGGTTTCTGGCTCGAGATACGGAATCCCGTAGAACGCAACGCCGCCGTGCTCGTCGTCGATGACGACCGGGGTGGCGACGTCGCCCACCCGAGTCATCAGATGCAACCCGCCGGCCGAGGCGAACGCAGCGCCTGCGCCCAGCCGTGCGGGTGAATCGTGGTTTCCCGACGTCGCGACGATCACGGCACCGGCCGCACGAATCGCCTCGAGCCCGCGGTTGCAGACCAGGACGGCATCGGCACTGGGAACAGCGCGGTCGTAGATGTCGCCGGGCACCACCACCACATCGATCGATTGTGCCGCAACCAGTTCCGCGATGGACGCCAGCACAGCGCTCTGATCGGCCAACAGGTCGACACCGTGAAAGGTGCGACCGATGTGCCAGTCCGAGGTGTGCAGGATTCTCATACCGACGACGCTATCGGGAACCACCGACAAACTCCTCGAGGTGCCTCGGCCTGTCGGACGTGAGCTGCTGTCCACAGCCTTCGAGAACCGAAGTTGTCGGTACCGTCCTGCATCATCTGCCCCATGAACATTCTCACCGCGTTCGGCCTGCTCGTCGCCCTCGGTATCGGCGCGGTCGTCGGCTGGTTGCTGCATGCCTCCCGGATGGGCGATCGTGCCGTACGAGCCGAGGCACAGCTGTTCGCGCTGCGTGAGCACGAGAGCATGCTTCGGCAGTCGCTCAGTGCGGTCAACGAGGATTCGGCGCGGCGCAATTCGACCGTCATCGGTCAGCAGGTCTCGCATCTGGTCGAGCCCTTGCACGACGCCGTCGATGCTCTCTCCGAGCACGTACGGCAGGTTGAGCACAACCGCATCCGGGCGTATGCGGGGCTGTCGGAGCAGGTCACCGGTATGCATCGCGCGTCGATGCATCTGTCGACGCAGACCGGTCAGCTGGTCACGGCTCTGCGCGCGCCGCAGATTCGGGGCAGGTGGGGCGAGATCCAGCTCGAGCGCGTCGTCGAGCTCGCCGGCATGGTCAAGCACTGTGATTTCGACACTCAGGTCAGCAAGGACGGCATCCGACCCGACATGATCGTGCGTCTCGCCGGCGGTCGACAGATCGTGGTCGACGCCAAGGTTCCGTTCGCGGCCTACCTCGACGCCGCTCAGGACGAGGAACCCGGCACGCGCGAGAAGAACCTGCGTCGCCATGCCAAGCAACTGCGCACCCATATCGATCAGTTGGCCGACAAGGCGTACTGGCAGGCATTCGAACCGACGCCGGAGTTCGTCGTGCTGTTCGTTCCCGGCGACCCGTTTCTCGACGCGGCGCTGACGTCGGACACCGGTCTGCTGGAGTACGCCTTCGGCCGGAACGTGATCCTGGCCACCCCCACCACCCTGGTCGCGCTACTGAGGACCGTCGCGTACACGTGGAAACAGGAGTCACTGGCCGAGGACGCCGCACGCATCCAGCAGCTGGGACGTGAGCTGTACACGCGCATCGGCGTCGTGTCGACACACCTGGACAAGCTCGGTGCGCACCTCGGCAAGGCCGTCGAGTCCTTCAATTCCACCGTCGGGTCCGTCGATACCCGGGTGAGCGTTACGGCAAGAAAGCTGCACGAGCTCGAGCTGTTCGACGCCGAGCCGGTGGACATCGCCCGAGTGGACGAGCGACCGAAACTGTCCGATTCGTCCCGCTACCGGCACGACTTCGGTCATGTCAGCGATGCAGTCGGCTGAACAACGGCTAACCTCGGGGGGTGTCTACCTCCCAACGTGCCCGCTCCGGGGTACCGCTGGATCACCGATCCATCCTCGCGACTCTGCCCGGCATACCAGCATGGGGTGCCGTCGCGATCGCCGCGGGACTGACCTTTCTCGGATTTCTCATCGATGCCGCCCGCGGTACCGAGCTGACCGGTGCGTTCGCGTTCATGTACGTCCTGGGCTGCATCGCCGGCGTTCTTCTCGTCCGTTTCCGTGGACTGTTCACGGCGATGGTGCAAGCCCCACTGATTCTGTTCGTGGCGGTCCCGCTGTCCTACCAGTACTTCACCGACAACGCCGGCACCGGACTCAAGGACATCATCCTCAACGTCGCCATCCCGCTGGTCAACCGCTTCCCCTTGATGCTTCTCGGCACCCTGGTGGCCGTCGGACTCGGAGCACTGCGCATCGTTCTCAAACGGCAGAACACGCATGCCCCCGCACAACGACGCAGCCCGAAGCTCAGCGACGACAAGCCCACCAGAGCACAGCGACGAGCACAGGAAGAGCGCCCCGAACGATCTCGCAGGCGAACAGCCGCAGCCGATCGCACCCCCGACTCTGCGGCCGAGGCCACCGACATCGTGCCCGGGCCGTACGTCGGTCGCAGAAGCACCGATTCTCGCCCGCGCAACGCCACCGACCCTCGGTCGACCTCTCGCCCCGGCTCGCGTGGCACGGCTGATTCACCGGCGACTCCGCGCCGCTCGTCTGCACCGACATCGCAGTCGCGATACGCCGCCACCGACTCCCCTCGGCAGGACCGCAAGCCCGAACACCAGACGCCGGAGTACCCGCGAGCGCAGTATCCGCAGGCACAGCCCCGGCCGGCACAGTCACGTGAAACACAGCGGCCGCAGCCGTCCGAGTCGCGCTACGGGTCAGAGCCTCGTCATTCCGGCGAAGCCCGGTATTCGACCGAACCTCGTCGCGAGCGGTCTGCCCGGGTTCACGCTCCGCGCGAGGTGGCGGATCCCTACAGCACGGGACCCCGGCCCGTCGTGACTCCTCGGACGAGCAACTCCTCTGCAGACGACAGCCAGGGCGATCACGCTCTGCCGACTCCGCATCGGGACGACATTCCCCCGCATCCGGTGCCGCGGGTTCGCTACCGCGACCGTCCCAGCGACTAGTTCGTACGAAAAACGCCCCGTATCGGTTCCCTCACTTCTGGGCAGGGGTTCCGATACGGGGCGTTCTCGTGGGGCCTTGCCACTAGCGAGCGGGGCGCAGCTCGCGGGGCAGGGAGAACACTAGAGTCTCGTTTGCCGTGGTGACCGGCTGTACGTCGGCGTAGCCGTGCTCGGCGAACAGTTCGATGACGCCCTGCACCAGAATCTCGGGAACGGACGCACCCGAGGTGATGCCGATCGTCTCGACCCCGTCGAGCCAGGCCAGATCGATTTCCTTCGCGTAGTCGACGAGGTAGCTCGCCCGCGCACCGGCACCGAGCGCAACCTCGACCAACCGCACGGAGTTCGAGGAATTCCTGGAGCCGACGACGATCACCAGATCGCATTCCGGTGCCATCGCCTTCACCGCGACCTGGCGATTCTGGGTGGCGTAGCAGATGTCGTCACTCGGCGGGTCCTGCAGCGTCGGGAAGCGCTCACGGAGCTTGGCGACCGTCATCATCGTCTCGTCGACGCTCAACGTGGTCTGGGACAGCCAGATGACCTTGTTCTCGTCTCGGACGGTGACACTGTCGACCGAATCGGGGCCGTCGACCAGCTGAATGTGTTCGGGAGCCTCGCCTGCGGTGCCCTCGACCTCCTCATGGCCCTCGTGGCCGATGAGCAAAATGTCGTAGTCGTCCCTGGCGAAGCGCTTGGCCTCCTGGTGCACCTTGGTCACCAACGGGCAGGTGGCGTCGATGGTGCGCAGGCTGCGGTCGGCAGCGGAGGCGTGCACCGCAGGTGAGACGCCGTGCGCGGAGAACACCAGCAGCGATCCCTCGGGAACCTCGTCGGTCTCCTCCACGAACACTGCGCCACGGTCGGACAGCGTCTCGACGACATGTCGGTTGTGCACGATCTCCTTGCGCACGTACACCGGCGCACCGTGCTGCTCCAGCGCTTTCTCGACGGTCTCGACCGCTCGATCGACACCCGCGCAGTAACCCCGCGGCTCTGCGAGCAGCACTCGTTTACCCCCGGCGTACGAGGACTTCCCCGCGCCGGCGGAGTGTGCAATACCAAGATTCAGAGGAACAGCCGAAGACATACCTACCAGGATACGTGCACCCAGCACGCCTGCCTCGCTTCCGAGTCCTCCAGCCCCCGCTGCGAGGGGTCGTACCGCCTGTCGGCTACCCAAAGTTCACCGTTTCGGGCAGTCTGGTGCACATGACTCGAGTCCCCTTTGCAGCGCGTGTGGCTGCAGGCGTCGCCGTGACCGTCGTGGAAGAGGCTCGCAAGCTTCCCGGTTCCGCCCTGATGCTGCCGATGACGGTCGTCAGCGAGGCACTGGCGCGCAGCATGCGATTCCAGCAGCAGGTGACCGCGTTGGCCATCAAGGGCGATCTGGTGATCGCGAGCCTCCCGGTCATCGGGACCCCGAGCGAGGAGCAGCCCGCCTGGGCCAGCTTCGACGAGGACGGGGACGAGACCTCGGTCACCGAGTCGATGTTCGACGCCGCTGTCATCACCGACGACGTCGACGTGCCCGACGCACCCGTTGCCGAGCCCGTCGCGGCGAACGGCCGCTTCGCGCTGTACTCGACGCCTCCGCTGGACGAGCCGGTCCAGGACAGCGCGGCCAAGCGCGGTCCCGCAGCAGACAAGCCCGAGATCGTCGAGATGATCGACTTCGACACCCTCGCCCTGGCTCAGTTGCGAGCCCGTCTGCGCACACTCTCGATCGAGGAACTCGAAACACTGCTCGACTACGAGAACGACACGCTCTCCCGCGCACCCTTCCAGACGATGCTCGCCAACCGCATCACCACCGCCAAGGCCAAGTGAGCACTCCCCCACCCCAGTCCGGTCCCACCCAGCCGGGTGCAAGCACCGCCGAACAGCCATGGCCGGTGCGTACCGTCGCCATGAAGGTCGCCGGCTGGATCGACAAGCTCGGCTCCATCTGGGTCGAGGGCCAGCTCACGCAGATCAACGCTCGTCCGGGCACCAGGACGGCCTTTCTGACGCTGCGTGATCCGTCGGCCGACATGTCGTTGTCGGTGACGTGTTCGCCACAGCTGCTCGACCGTTCTCCGGTTCCACTGACCGAGGGTGCGCGCGTCATTCTCTACGGCAAGCTGTCGTTCTTCACCGGTCGAGGGACGATTTCGCTGCGCGCCACGGACATTCGCGCTGTTGGCGTCGGCGAACTCCTCGCCCGCATCGAGCGGCTCAGAGCCCTGCTCGCCGCCGAGGGCTTGTTCGACCCACGCCTCAAGCGTCCGCTGCCGTTCCTGCCGGGCACCATCGGCTTGATCACCGCTCGCGCCAGCGCGGCCGAGAAGGACGTACTCACCGTCGCCCAGAGGCGTTGGCCTGCGGTCCGATTCGAGGTTCGCAACACTCCGGTCCAGGGCCCGCAGTCGGTGCCGGCGATTCTGGACGCACTGAAGGATCTGAACGACGACCCCGGCGTCGACGTCATCATCCTCGCCCGCGGCGGCGGTAGCGTCGAGGACCTGCTGCCGTTCTCGGACGAGGCTCTGTGTCGCGCCATCTCTCGGGCGACGACGCCGATCGTCAGTGCCATCGGCCACGAACCCGACAGCCCGCTCAGCGATCACGTCGCGGATCTGCGGGCCGCAACCCCTACCGATGCCGCCAAACTCGTGGTGCCCGACGCCGTCGCCGAACAAACCCTCGTCTCGGAACTGAAGTCGAGAAGCGCTGCAGCACTCCGCAATTGGGTCGAGCGCGAGGCGCGCGGATTGGACATGCTCCGACACCGGCCGGTGCTGGCAGATCCACTGGCCTCGCTCGAGCAACGTCGCGAGGAGGTTCGACGCCTCCTCGACGCCGCCCGACGCGACGTGCAACGCGAACTCACCACCCAGGACACACTCGTCGAACATCTTCGGGCGCGGCTGTCGACGTTGGGACCGGCTGCCACACTGGCTCGGGGCTATGCCGTCGTACAGCGGGTGGTTGCGGGTTCGGATCCCGAGGTACTGCGTTCGGTAGAGGACGCGCCACCGGGTACACAGATCAGAGTGCGGGTGGCCGACGGTGCCGTCACCGCCGCAGTCATGGGACGGGTCAGATGACAGAAGGAGTACGGATGAGCGAGAACGACAAGCCGGTATCGGAATTGGGCTACGAAGAGGCCCGCGACGAACTCGTGGGTGTGGTGAAGATCCTCGAGCAGGGCGGACTCGATCTCGACGCCTCCCTGGCCCTGTGGGAGCGGGGAGAGCAGCTGGCCACTCGCTGCGAGGAGCAACTCGCCGGTGCCCGCAAACGTATCGAGACCGCGCTCGCGAGCACCGAGAAGGACAGCTAGGGCGCGAGCGGTTCGGTGACCTCGAGTGCCTGTGCGAGCGTGGTGAATTCCTCTGTGGTGGCGGTACCGCCCAGCAGGATTCGCACGTCGCCGAAGTCCGAGACCCAGTAGGTCCGCGAACCCTCTTCGCCGTAGACCACCCAATCTCGGCCCGACACGTTCTGCGCACCCGACGCGTACACCGTCTCGTCGCCTGCCACGAAGGGAACCAACACGTCCTCGACGGCGCTGGTCTGGGTCAGTTGGAGATACGCACCCGATCCGGTGATGTATCCGACAGTCGACACCGGTCCGCCGTTGTCGCCCGAGATCGTTGCGCTACTGCCCGAATTCGGCGTCCAGTCCTCGGGAACGACCGGGTTGCGCACCGGAAAGCCGATCTGCGATGCGTCGTACTGCAACGCGGTGTCGATGTCGAAGTTCGGAATGGGCCCCTGCTTGGGCCCGCCGGGGCTCAGTGAGCACTGACTGGCGATACCCGCAATCAGCAAACATGCGATGACCAGCGGAATGAGCGACCAGACCATGTCGCGGCTGTTGTTGAGAATCCGAGGTTTGCTGTTTGCCACCTCACCAGTATCCCCTGTGCGCGGCAGTGCTCGGTCGGCGCGTGCCTCACACCCGACCCGACCCCACCGCGGGCATCACAGAAGTGAGATAATCGCGCCTGGGTAACACCCCACCAACCAGGAGGCTACAAACCGATGACGGCCAGCACCGAGTCCACTCGCGCCATGGCGCCAGATCGCAACCTCGCACTCGAACTCGTACGCGTCACCGAGGCCGGTGCGCTCGCCTCGGGTCGCTGGGTCGGTCGCGGCGACAAGGAAGGTGGCGACGGTGCTGCGGTCGACGCCATGCGTCAGTTGGTCAGCTCGGTCTCGATGCGTGGCGTCGTCGTCATCGGCGAGGGCGAGAAGGACGAAGCGCCGATGCTCTACAACGGCGAGCAGGTCGGCAACGGCAACGGCCCCGAGGTCGACTTCGCCGTCGATCCCGTCGACGGCACCACGCTGATGGCCAAGGGCATGCCCAACGCCATCTCGGTTCTCGCCGTCGCCGAGCGCGGCGCGATGTTCGACCCGTCCGCCGTCTTCTACATGAGGAAGATCGCCGTCGGACCCGACTTCGCAGACGTCATCGACATCACCGCACCGGTCGCGGAGAACATCGCCCGCGTCGCCAAGATCAAGAAGGGATCGACCTCCGACGTCACGGTGTGCATCCTCGACCGGCCCCGGCACGCCGAGCTGATCCAGCAGGTGCGCGATACCGGCGCTCGCATTCGACTGATCTCCGACGGCGACGTCGCCGGTGCCATCGCCGCCGCTCGGCCCACCTCACCCATCGACATCCTGATGGGTACCGGCGGAACTCCCGAGGGCATCATCGCGGCGGCCGCCATGCGCTGCATGGGTGGCGCGCACCAGGGCATGTTGGCTCCGACCGACGACGACGAACGCCAGAAGGCCATCGACGCCGGGCACGATCTCGATCGCGTCCTGTCCACCGAAGACCTGGTCTCGGGCGAGAACGTCTTCTTCACCGCGACCGGCGTCACCGACGGAGACCTGCTCCAGGGCGTCCGCTACTCGGGCGGAGGCGCACACACGCAGTCCATCGTGATGCGCTCGAAGTCCGGCACCGTTCGCATGATCGACGCGTACCACCAGCTCAACAAGCTCAAGGAGTACTCGACCATCGACTTCGACGGCGACACCTCCGGCGCCATCCCGTCCTTCTGACCGTCCGCTCGACGAAGTTTCCGCTCCCCTACCGAGGCAAGAGGTCAATGACAGAGAACGAACAGCAGTTCCGGATCGAGCACGACACCATGGGAGAGGTTCGCGTTCCCATCGATGCGCTCTGGCGTGCCCAGACGCAGCGTGCAGTGGAGAACTTCCCCATCTCGGGCCGCCCGCTCGAGCGCACCCAGATCCGCGCGATGGGCCTGCTCAAGGCGGCCTGCGCACAGGTCAACAAGGATCTCGGTCTGCTCGACGGCGCACTGGCCGACGCGATCGTCGCCGCAGCCACCGAGATCGCCGACGGCAAGCACGACGACCAGTTCCCGATCGACGTCTTCCAGACCGGCTCGGGCACCAGCTCGAACATGAACGCCAACGAGGTCATCGCGTCGATCGCGAAGGCGAACGGCGTCGAGGTGCACCCCAACGATCACGTCAACATGTCGCAGTCCTCCAACGACACGTTCCCGACGGCTACTCATGTCGCCGCCACCGAGGCAGCCGTCACGTCGCTCGTGCCCGCGCTGCGTCACCTGCACGAGGCACTTGTCGTCAAGGCCACCGAGTGGAAGCACGTCGTGAAGTCCGGCCGCACCCACCTGATGGATGCCGTTCCGGTCACCCTCGGTCAGGAATTCGGCGGCTACGCCCGTCAGATCGAGGCCGGCATCGAGCGCGTCGAGGCCACCCTGCCGCGCCTCGGTGAACTGCCCATCGGCGGCACCGCCGTCGGCACCGGCCTCAACGCACCCGACGGCTTCGGCCCGAAAGTCGTTGCAGAACTGGTCAAGTCGACCGGCATCGACGCACTCACCGCAGCCAAGGATTCGTTCGAGGCGCAGGCTGCCCGCGACGGACTCGTCGAGGCATCGGGCGCACTGCGCACCATCGCGGTCTCGCTGACCAAGATTGCCAACGACATTCGCTGGATGGGATCGGGACCGCTCACCGGACTCGGCGAGATCGCCCTTCCTGACCTGCAGCCCGGCAGCTCCATCATGCCCGGCAAGGTCAATCCTGTTCTGCCCGAGGCTGTTACGCAGGTCGCGGCCCAGGTCATCGGCAACGACGCCGCAGTCGCATTCGGCGGCGCATCGGGCGCATTCGAGCTCAACGTCTACATCCCGATGATGGCGCGCAACGTGCTCGAGTCGTTCAAGCTGCTCGCCAACGTTTCGGTACTGTTCGCCGACAAGTGCGTCGTCGGCCTCGAAGCCAATGTGGAGCACCTCAAGACCCTCGCCGAGTCCTCGCCGTCGATCGTGACGCCGTTGAACTCTGCAATCGGTTACGAGGAAGCTGCCGCCGTCGCCAAGCAGGCACTCAAGGAGAAGAAGACGATCCGTCAGACGGTCATCGACCGCGGCCTGATCGGCGACAAACTCAGTGAGGCCGAACTGGACAAGCGCCTGGACGTCCTCGCCATGGCGAAGGTCAAGGACTAGTTTTCCCGTTCGCCCTGCCGGACCCCCTGAACGCGTGAATGGTCCATTGCACCGCCGAGACGTGTGCAATGGACCATTCACGGTTTCGAAGGGGGCGAACCTCAGGCCAGGTGCGCGAGTTCCTCGCGTGCCTTCAGGCCGTCCTCGCCCAGATCGGTGCGATCGAAGATCTTCCAGCCCGCGAGCAGCGGCTTGAACACCTTGTCGCGTTCCTGATCGGCGTCGTAGATTCCGGCTTCGGCGAGGGCGGCGGTGCTGCTGCCGCGGTCGGGGAGGTCGACCTCGGGGATCTTGAATCCGTTGATGCGGTCTGCGATGGCGCGCGCGGCCTGATCGGGCACCACGGCGAAGGCCTCGTCGAGGATGCTGGCGAAGAATGCCGACTGCAGCGCGTCGTCGTCGGCGATCCGGCCGAGGATGGTGGCCAGCACCGGGTCCTTGCCGAGGGCAATGGTGTTGCGGTTCCGCAGCGAGGCTGCCGCTTCCTCGATGGCGAAGTGCGCGAGGATGTCGAGCAGACCCTGGCTGGGCGCATCGAATCCGAGTGTCATGTGCTCCATCCGAACGCGCTCGAGGGCGACCGGGTCGACCGCGCGCGTGAGCACCAGGAAGTTGCGCAGCACGATGGACTGTCGGTTCTCCTCCGAGGTCCAGCGGCCGGTCCACTTCCACCAGGCTCCGAGGCCGGTGAGCGCGTGGGCCAATTCCCGGTGGTACGCGGGCAGGTTGTCCGCCACCAGCACGCCGACCGTGGCGGACAGGATTTCGACATCACTGAGGTGCGACTGCTCCGGCGTCCAGTCCTCGCCGCCGAGGAACGCGAAGTTCTTGCCCTCGTCGAACGGCGCGAGATCGTGTGGATGCCAGTCGCTGGCAGCCTCGATGTGGCGTCGTAGATTCTCTTCGACCGCGGGCTCCAAACGGACCAGCAGATCACCGTCGGACAGGTTCGTAGACATGCGGTAACCGTAGCGCCTGCGCCCGAGCGCCCGACGTCGCGCCCCTGACCATTGTGAATTGTCCTAACGCCCAGGTCGTCGCAGGTCTATTCTCAGGTGCATCCAGTCATCGAAGTGAGGACTCCTCATGATGCGGTCGGGTCGAAATTTTCTGTGTCTTGCTGTTGTGTGCTCGATGGTCGCGCTGGTCGGGTGCTCGAACGACGCACCCACCGCATCCAGCCCCCCGACCTCCGAGCCCTCCCCGCCCAGCGACCTCTCCCCCGGTCAGGTCGCGGGCGTCGATGTTCCTTCCGGTCGCATCGACGAGGCCGTCGGCAAGCTCGACGGCATCGCCGAGGAGCTGATGGCGTCGTCGAACATCCCCGGTATGGCCATTGCCGTCGTGCACGGCTCGGACGTCGTCTACTCGAAAGGCTTCGGCGTTCGCGAAGTGGGCACGGACGACCCCGTCGACGGTGACTCGGTGTTCCAGTTGGCCTCACTGTCCAAATCGGTCGGTGCGACGGTCATCGCGTCCCAGGTGGGAGCGGGCGTGGTCGACTGGTCGACGCCATGGGTCTCGCAGTTGCCGTGGTTCGCGCTCGACGACCCGTGGGTGACCGAGAACATCACGGTCGGCGACTTCTATGCCCATCGAAGCGGCCTACCCGAGCATGCAGGCGATCTGCTCGAGGACCTGGGCTACGACCGGCGCCAGGTTCTCGAACGCCTCCGGGAGGTGCCTCTCGACCCGTTCCGCTCCACCTACCACTACACCAACTTCGGCATCACGGCTGCGGCCGAGGCCGTCGCTGCGGCGTCGGGCAAGGACTGGGACACGCTCAGCCAGGACACGATCTACGGCCCACTGGGCATGACCTCGACGAGCTCGTCATTTTCGGACTACATGGCTCGGGCCGATCGGGCCGTACCTCATGTCCTCGTCGACGGCGAGTACCAGGCGAAGTATCAGCGACAACCCGATCCACAGACCCCGGCCGGTGGCGTCAGCTCCTCGGTGAACGATCTCGCGAAGTGGCTGACGATGCTCGTGGCCGACGGGACCCACGACGGCCGACAGCTGGTCGATCCCGACGCCCTCCTGCCTGCCGTCAGCGCGCAGATCGTCTCGAGCCCCTCCGCGACCCCGGATTCACGCGCGGGCTACTACGGCTTCGGGTTCAATGTCTCCACCAGTGCGGCCGGCCGCACGACGGTGAGCCATTCGGGAGCGTTCGCCCTCGGAGCCGGCACCAACTTCGTGTGGATTCCTTCGCTCGACGTCGCCATCGTCGTACTGACCAACGCCGCACCGATCGGTATCGCCGAAACGGTGACTGCCGAGTTCGCGGACCTCGTCCAGTTCGGTGAGGTGCGGGAGGATTGGCGGACGCTGTACAAGAATGCGTTCGCCGGGATGAGCGAACCGGAGGGCGAGCTCGCGGGCACAACCCGTCCCTCGAATGCTGCTGAACCACAAGCCCTCTCATCGTACGAGGGGGTGTATCAGAACAGCTACTGGGGGCCGGCGACGGTAACGGAGGTCGACCAGAAGCTGACGTTGACCCTGGGCCCCGATGGAACCACCTACGAACTGATGCCCTGGGACGGTGACACGTTCACCTTCGAGCCGAGCGGCGAGAATGCACCCGACGGGTCCATTTCCCAGGCGACGTTCGACGCGAATACGCTGACACTCGAGTTCTTCGACGGCGATGGATTGGGGCGGTTCACGAAATGACCGAGACGCAGCAGGCAACCGAGACCGTAGTGGATCTGTTCGACGCGTTGAGAAGTCGAGATACCGAGCGCGCGATGTCGCTCCTCGACGACCGGATCGTGTGGCACAACGTCGGATTACCGAAGGTACGCGGTCACTCGAACGTGGGCAGGTTCATGGCCACGCTTGCCAAGCCTGCGTTCGGCTTCGACGTGATCGTGCACAACATCGCCGCCGACGGAGCTGTCGTCCTCACCGAGCGCACCGACGTTCTGATCTGGCGGCGGCTCCGGATCGAATTCTGGGTGTGCGGCACCTTCGAGCTGCGCGACGGCAGAGTAGCTGTGTGGCGCGACTATTTCGACAACGTCGATTTCCTGAAAGGCCTTGTGCGCGGGGCATTCCGGGCCGTAGTGGGCCGGTGACCCTTGTGTGCGAAACTTCGTAGTGGGCTGCGAAGTCAGGAGTGGAGCCTGCGGAACGACCCGCAGGCTCCACGCTCACAAGGGGGGTCAGGCTCCCGAAGGCCCGAATTCTTCGAGCATTTCCGTCACCAGTGCCGCGATCGGTGAACGCTCGCTGCGGGTGAGGGTGATGTGCGCGAAAAGTGGGTGGCCCTTGAGCTTTTCGATCACCGCAGCGACTCCATCGTGGCGTCCGACACGCAGGTTGTCTCGCTGAGCGACGTCGTGGGTGAGTACGACGCGTGAGCCCGAACCCAGCCGGGACAGAACCGTCAGCAGGACGTTGCGCTCGAGTGACTGTGCCTCGTCGACGATGACGAAGGAATCGTGCAGCGAGCGACCGCGAATGTGCGTCAGCGGCAACACTTCCAGCATTCCGCGGGCGATGACCTCCTCCATCACCTCCGGGCTCGCGAGCCCTTCGAGGGTGTCGAAGACCGCCTGTCCCCAGGGGCCCATCTTCTCGCTCTCGCTACCGGGGAGATAGCCGAGCTCCTGACCGCCGACGGCGTAGAGCGGCCGGAAGACAACGACTTTCCGATGCGAGCGTCGTTCGAGGACGGCCTCGAGTCCGGCAGTCAGCGCCAGAGCGGACTTACCGGTGCCGGCCTTTCCACCGAGCGAGACGATGCCGATGCTCTCGTCGAGCAGAAGATCCAGCGCCACTCGCTGTTCTGCCGAGCGACCGTGCAGGCCGAACGCCTCTCGCTCACCGCGCACGAGTTGGATCTGCTTGTCGGGCGTGACGCGCCCCAGCGCACTCTGCCGTCCGGCAAGCAGTCGAACTCCGGTGTGGCACGGCAGGTCTCGCGCCTCGGCCAGGTCGATGACACCGTCGTTGAACAGTGTGTCCACGGCGTCGGGCTGCACGTCGAGCTCGGTCATGCCGGTCCACCCGGACGGGACGACGTCGTGTGCGTGGTACTCGTCGGCGGGAAGCCCGACAGCACCGGCCTTGACGCGCAGCGGGATGTCCTTGCTGACCAACACCACATCTTTGCCCTCGGCCGCCAGATTCAGGGCGCACGCGAGGATCCTGGAGTCGTTGGAGTCGGTACGGAATCCGACGGGAAGTACCGAGGGATCGGTGTGGTTGAGCTCGACTTGCAGTGTGCCACCGGAGGTTCCGATGGGGACCGGCTGGTCGAGTCGACCGAACTCGACGCGAAGGTCGTCGAGCATGCGCAAGGATTCCCGCGCGAACCATCCCAATTCGTGATGGTGGCGTTTGCCCTCCAACTCGCTGATCACGATCAACGGAAGTACCACATTGTGCTCGGCGAACCGAATAACTGCCCAGGGATCCGAGAGCAGGACCGAGGTATCGAGCACGAATGTCCGAAGAGGGGCGGAAACGGAGCGTGAAGTGGTCACGTGGGGCTCCTACGTCTGCGCGGTACCGCGCAAACTCTGTCGCTCGGCCGGTCGGGTCCGATGTGTCAGGTGACACGAGGACCGGGTACCGGCCCTCTCGCGCTCACTAGCTCAGTCACGTATCAGAACCTCCCGCACAGGTAGCTTCCCCGCTGCCTGTTACTGCCGACGGTACCGCCGAAATCGCGTGGGGGCTCGCTGGAAGTCTGGCGTGTCGGTGAACAACGCGTTACGTCGACATCGCCCCAGGTCGGCAGCCAACCGGTGCCGAACGCGCCCTCCCCGGACGCGTCAATGGACCACTGCATACGTCTGAGCGCTGCAACGGTCCATTGACGCAGACCAGCGTGCTGGGTGAATGGACCACTACATACGTCTGAGCGCTGCAATGGTCCATTGACGCGGAACAGGGTGGGCGGGCGGACCGGGGTGGGCGGGTGAGGGTGGGCGAGAGCCAGGGTCAGCCCAGCAATCCCCAGTCTTCGAGGCCCTCGTACAGCGGCGTGCTCTGTGCCAGTTTCACGACGCGATCCTTCAGGGAATCGCTGGCCTCGCCGGTGGCCAGGGCCGTACCGATGATGTCTGCGACCTCGGTGAACTCGGCTTCGCCGAATCCGCGGGTGGCCAGTGCACCGGTGCCGATGCGCAGGCCGGAGGTGACCATAGGCGGGCGCGGGTCGAAGGGCACTGCGTTGCGGTTGACGGTGATGCCGACCTCGTGCAGGAGGTCCTCGGCCTGCTGCCCGTTCATCTCCGAGTTGCGCAGGTCGACGAGAGCGAGGTGCACGTCGGTGCCGCCGGTGAGGACCGAGACGCCCTTGTCGGCGACGTCGGATGCGGTGAGGCGCTCGGCGAGCAGCGAGGCACCGCGGAGGGTGCGCTCCTGACGTTCCTTGAACTCGGGCGTGGCGGCGATCTTGAAGGCGACGGCCTTGGCTGCGATGGCGTGCATCAACGGCCCGCCCTGCTGACCGGGGAACACTGCCGAGTTGAGCTTCTTGGCCCATTCCTTCTTGGCCAGGATGATGCCGGAGCGGGGTCCGCCGAGGGTCTTGTGCACGGTGGAGGAGACGACGTCTGCGTACGGCACGGGCGAGGGGTGCACGCCTGCGGCGACGAGTCCGGCGAAGTGCGCCATGTCGACCCAGAGCAGAGCGCCCACTTCGTCGGCGATGGAGCGGAACGCAGCGAAGTCCTGGTGGCGCGGGTAGGCCGACCACCCGGCGATGAGCACCTGCGGCTTGGCGGCGATGGCCTGCTTGCGCACCTCGTCCATGTCGATGCGGTGGTCTTCTTTGCTGACGCCGTAGGACTCGACCTCGTAGAGCTTGCCCGAGAAGTTGAGCTTCATGCCGTGGGTGAGGTGGCCGCCGTGTGCCAGGTCGAGGCCCATGATCTTGTCGCCCGGGTTGATCAGCGCCATCAGCACGGCCGCGTTGGCCTGTGCGCCTGCGTGCGGTTGCACGTTGGCGAACTCGGCACCGAAGAGTTCCTTGGCGCGGTTGCGCGCGAGATCCTCGACGATGTCGACGTGTTCGCAACCGCCGTAGTAGCGGCGGCCGGGGTAGCCCTCGGCGTACTTGTTGGTCAGGACGCTGCCCTGGGCCTGTAGCACCGCGCGGGGGACGAAGTTCTCCGACGCGATCATCTCGAGAGTGTCGCGCTGACGTCCCAGTTCACCGGCCATCGCCTCGGCGACCTCGGGATCGAGTTCGGCCAGTGACAGGTTGTTGACGTCAGTCATAACAGGAGTCTCCAAGGGACAGCAGAGTAAGGGGCTATGCCAGTTTACGAGACGCGCAGTGCACCGGGTGTCAGTGGCTCGTCGAGCAGCCTGCCGAACAGTTGCGCGCGCGCACTGGTCGTCTCACCACGGTCGAGCCAGCCGGCGAGCAGCTTGTAGCCCTCGACGTAGGTGCTGATGTAGGCGCGCCAGAGCGGGGAGGACAGAAACCGCAGGCTGTGCCGGGCCCGCTGGGGTGATGCCAGTGACCATCTCTCGAGGTACGCAGCCACGTCGTCCTCGCTCTTGTGCTGATCGTGAAGCAGCAGCGCGGCGTCCTGCCGAACCCCCAACAGCTGGCTCGACGCGGCCGCGAGACGCTCGGCCTTCTCGCCGTCGAATCGCAGCCCCAGATCGGCGTAGATCTCCTGCGCCCACAGACCCCATCCCTCGCCGACGATGGCCCCGAGGGCGTGATCGGCCAGCCCCTCGGCCATCAGGCACTGCGGAGTGTTGACCACGAACAGCGTCTGCTCCAGCTGCCCTGCGCCGACCAACCCGGTCTCCTTGCGGCAATGCTCGGTGTGGTGTCCGGGATAGGACTCGTGCGCGATCAAGTGCGGCAGGTTGGCCATCTGCTGTTCGATGTCGGAGTTTATCGCGACGGTGGACTGGAAGTCGCCGAGGTAGTAGTTAAAGCCGGACCACGGCTTGTCTCCGACGACCTCGTAGGTGACTTTCTCGGTGTCGGGCAACGTGTATTCGGCGCGAACCCGGTCGCGGAGCGCGGACGAGAACGCCTCGACGCAGTCCTGCAGTCGGTCGGCCGGAATCACGTCGGCGCGGCGATGCGCGATCAACCGTTCACCGAGGGAACCGGGACCGGCAAGGACCTCGTCCATCTTGCGATGAGCCTGCAGGTACTGGTCCTGATCGCCCGGAGCGATGCGGACGTCGAAGTAGGAGTACACCTCGTCGACGAATCCGATGTCCTCGCCTGCGAACTTGCGCGCCGAGCATTCGAGAGCGCGCAGGTGAACGTCGAGGAACGTCGTGCGCTCGGGTGTCAGGTCGACGTTGCCGAGCTCGGCGCGCAGTGTCTGTGCTCGACGGATCAGCTCACGCGGCTCGGGCGCGGGGGCGTTCTCGGTGGTGCGACGCAACTCGGGATCGCCGGTGTACGCGTCGACGAATCCGTCTTCGAGCCGGTCGAAACTCAGGCCCAGCAGCAGGTATTCACGAACGAGGGAAGCAGCATCCATATCCGAACCCTAGTACGGCGAACGACCCCGCCCGTGCGTGACGGACCGGCACCGAGCACAATCGGGAACCATGCGACTCGCGCTCGACAGGAGCTCAGCCGATTCCTCTGCAGCTCCGATCAGTTGGAGCCGTGCGTGAGCGAGTCCAGTCCGTACGTCGAGTTCGACCGTGTGCAGTGGCGCACGCTGCGCCAATCGACGCCCCTGGTGCTGACCGAGGAAGAACTCGTCGGCCTGCGCGGTCTCGGTGAACAAATCGATCTGGACGAGGTGGCCGAGGTCTACCTGCCGCTCGCACGATTGATCCACCTCCAGGTCGCGGCTCGGCAACGGCTGTTCGCCGCGACCGCGACGTTCCTCGGCGAGAAGCACCCCGACCGTCAGGTCCCCTTCGTCATCGGTGTCGCGGGCAGCGTCGCCGTCGGTAAATCGACGACGGCCCGTGTGCTGCAGGCACTCCTGGCTCGGTGGGACCATCATCCGCGGGTCGATCTGGTCACCACCGACGGATTCCTGTATCCGACGGCCGAGCTCATGCGTCGAGGCATCCTGCATCGCAAGGGATTTCCCGAGAGTTACGACAGGCGCAAGCTGCTCAGATTCGTCACCGAGGTCAAGTCCGGGGCCGAAGAGGTGGGCGCTCCCGTCTACTCGCACGTTTCGTACGACATCGTCAAGGGCCAGTATCACATGGTCCGGCAGCCCGACATCCTGATCGTGGAGGGGCTCAACGTATTACAGACCGGACCGCGGTTGATGGTCTCGGATCTGTTCGACTTCTCGATCTACGTCGACGCTCGGATCGAGGACATCGAGAGTTGGTACGTCAAACGCTTCCTGGCGCTACGCAAGACGTCGTTCACCGATCCGTCCTCGCACTTCCATCACTACGCCGGCCTGTCCGACGATCACGCGCAGATCGCGGCCGAGGATCTGTGGCATTCGATCAACCTGCCGAATCTCGTGGAGAACATCCTGCCGACGCGACCGCGAGCGACGATGGTGCTGCGCAAGGACACCGACCACGCGATCAACCGGCTGCGGCTTCGTAAGTTGTAGATCCATGTCGTGAGTGGAAATTCGTAGCAGGCTACGAATTGCCGTGCACGTCAGATGCCGAAGCGTCGGTGTCTGGCGGCGAAGTCACGTAGCGCGCGCAAGAAGTCGACGCGACGGAATTCGGGCCAGTAGGCCTCGGTGAACCAGATTTCCGAGTACGCGCTCTGCCACAGCAGGAAGCCGGAGAGTCGCTGCTCGCCCGAGGTGCGGATGACGAGATCCGGATCGGGTTGGCCCGAGGTGTAGAGGTGGCTGCCGATTTCATCGACGTTGATCGAGGCCACCAATTCGTCGCCGCTGACGCCCTCGGCGATCTTCTCGCTCACCAGGGACTGCACGGCGTCGGCGATTTCCTGCCGACCGCCGTATCCGACGGCGACGTTGACGTGTGTTCCCGACCGACCCTCGGTGAGCGCAGCTGCTTCCTTGAGTCGACGCGAGGTCGACGCGGGCAGCAGATCGAGGGTGCCGACGAGTTTGACGCCCCAGTTCATCTCGGGTCCACAAATCTCTTCGACGACATCGGTGATGATGTCGAGCAACGAATCCAATTCGTCGGCGTCGCGGCGGAGGTTCTCGGTGGAGAGCAGGTAGATGGTGGCCATCTCGATCCCGGCGGCGTCACACCAGCCGAGCATCTCGGCGATCTTCAGGGCCCCCATGCGGTGCCCGTGCGCGACGTCGGTGAACCCGTTCTCCCGCGCCCAGCGGCGATTGCCGTCGCACATCACTGCTACGTGACGCGGGTGCTGAACTCCTTCGAGCTGGCTCAGCAGACGCCGCTCGTACACGTTGTAGAGAACGCCGCGGACCTTCTGCGGAATGATCACCACTGCTTCGTCACCGCTGCTCTCATCACCACGAAGGATCACCTTACGCCGACGTCTGCGAGCCGGTCGCCGGTACAGTAGCGTCGGAACCTACGGTTGCGTAGGTTCAGCGGACGGCACGGGAGGCAATCTTTCATGACGATGTTCGGACTGGACGAGATACCCGTCAAACCTCGCATGCGCGGCTGGATTCACCTGTACGCGTTCGGCGTGGCAGTGGTGTGCGCGATCACTCTCGTCACGCTCGCGTTCAGCATGGTCTCGGTCAGTGCGGGTGTGGCCGTGAGCGTGTATTCCATCACCGTCTGCGGCGTGTTCGGGGTCAGTGCCACCTATCACCGTGTGCACTGGAAGACCACGGCGTCGCAGATCTGGATGAAACGCGCCGATCATTCGATGATCTTCCTGTTCATCGCAGGTAGCTACACCCCGTTCGCCGTGCTGGGTCTGCCCGCCTCTACCGGACGCACGCTCCTGATCGTCGTATGGGTCGGAGCCCTGGCCGGGGTGGCCCTGAAGATGTTGTGGCCCACCGCTCCCCGATGGGTCGGGGTACCGCTGTACCTGATTCTGGGCTGGGCCATCGTCCCGGTGGCTCCGACGCTCATCGAGCAGGTCGGGTACGCACCGTTTCTGCTGCTGCTCGTGGGTGGGATCTTCTACAGCGTCGGGGCGGTGCTGTATGCCACCAAGTGGCCCAACCCGTGGCCGACGACATTCGGCCATCACGAGTTCTTCCACGCGGCAACCGTATTGGCGGCAACGTGCCACCTGGTTGCCGTGTGGCTCGTCCTGTTCTGACGACGCGTCCCAAGGGCTCCGAACACCACCTCGGCGACGTCACTTCCGCAGTGCGAGAGCCAGATCGTCGGCTGAGGTCACGGGACGGTCGCACACGAAGCCCCGACATACGTACGCCGTTTCCAGGCCGTCGACGGGCGGACGATCCATCAACAACACGGACGAGTTCGTCACCCCGGCGACCACCACGGAACCACCCGGAACCGATGCCCGGACGGCGGAAAGCAGGTCCCCGCCCGGTGCCGTGGACACCGCAACCTGAATCGGACCGCGAACGGATGCTTCGGCGACGGCCAGCCAGTGTCCGCCGGACCTGGGCGCGCGTTCGAGAATCGACGCCGATCGTGCCAGCGACGCACCCGCCAGCTCGCCGTAGCGCGCCGAGGACGTGTGATCGACCAACGCAGCTGCAGTGAGCAGCGCCTCGGCCATCGTGGAAGCACCCGACGGCGTGGCCCCGTCGATCGGGTCACGCGGCCTGGTCACGAGGGTCTCGGCGTCGTCGGCGGTGTCGAACCACCCGCCGGCATCGTCGGGGTCCGCGAAGTGCTCGATCGCAGCATCGATGACCGACGTCATGCGCTCGATCCACACTGCGTCTCCGGTGGCCTGGAACAGCGCTGCCGCGGCGACCGCGAGACACGCGTAGTCCTCGAGCACGCCGGTGGCCTCGCCGACTGCGCTGCCGAGTGAAGCCCGACGAATCCGACCCGCCTCGACGTGACGGGCGAAGAGTTGCTCGCCGCATTCGACCGCCGCGTCGACCCACCTCGGGTGCCCCAGCCCGGTGCCTGCCTCGACCAGTGCAGTGATCGCCAAGCCGTTCCACGCGGTGACCACCTTGTCGTCCCGGCCCGGTTGCGGCCGCGTTGCGCGGGCGGCCGACAGCGTGCTGCGCACCCGGGCGAACCGGTCGTAGTCCTCGGGTTCGGCAGGCAGCTGCAGAACCGACATGCCGGCCTCGAACGTGCCTGCGGAATTCACCGCGAACAAGCCGGCGGCCCAGACGCCGTCCTCGAAGCCGAGGGTCTCGATCAGCTGCTCCGGAGTCCACGCGTAGGTCAGACCCTCGATACCTTCGGTGTCGGCATCGAGTGCCGATGCGAAACAGCCGTCGGCCGTGCGTAGTTCGCGGAGCATGAACTCCGCAGTGTCCGACGCAACCCGCCGGGCGAGCGGATCGTCGTCGACCCGAGCTGCGTGGGCGTAGAACCGCAGCAGCAAAGCGTTGTCGTAGAGCATCTTCTCGAAATGCGGGACGACCCATTCCGCGTCGACGGAGTAGCGCGCGAATCCACCGCCGAGCTGGTCGTAGATGCCCCCACGCGCCATGGCCGACGCGGTGCGACGAACGACGCCGAGTACCTCGTCGTTGCCGGTGCGCTCGTAGTGTCGGAGCAGACCCTCGAGCAACGCGCCGGGTGGGAACTTCGGTGCCCGGCCGAAGCCGCCGTAGGTGGTGTCCTCGTCGGCGCAGATCGCAGAGACCGAGGCCGCCAATGCGTCGGCGTCGATCGGTCGTCCGCCGGCGGGCACGCCTGTGCTGTGCTTGCGCAGTTCGGTCACGATGTCGGCGGAGGCCTCGAACACCTCCTGTCGCCGCGTCGCCCAGGTGTCGGCGATCGCGGTGAGCAACTGCTGAAACGACGGCATGCCCTGACGCGGGGCAGGCGGAAAGTACGTACCGCAGTAGAACGGTTCGGTGTCGGGGGTGAGGAAGCACGTCATCGGCCACCCACCCTGACCGGTCATCGCGACGGTGGCGTTCATGTGCACCGAGTCGAGGTCCGGTCTTTCCTCACGATCGACCTTGATGCACACGAAGTGCTCGTTCATCAGCGCCGCGGTTGCCTCGTCCTCGAACGATTCGTGTGCCATGACGTGGCACCAATGACACGCCGAGTATCCGATCGACAGCAGAATCGGAACATCGCGATCGCGCGCGGACTGCAGAGCCTGCGGGCCCCACTGCTGCCAGTGCACCGGGTTGTCCGCGTGCTGCCGCAGATAAGGGCTGGTGGACTCACCCAGGGCATTGGCGTCGAGCATCAGGTCTCGTCGGGGACGGCGGGTTTGGGTCGATTCCGTTCCGATGGGGCCGCATCCGCTATACCGCCACGATCGGTGCCCTCGTCCAGCGCCTGATCCAGCGTCGGATCCTCCTGCTCGAACGTGGCGGGCAGACGCTTGATCTTCTTGTTCATCGACCAGATCAACAGTGCCGTTCCGACCAGCAGTGCCACCAGTATCACCAGACCGATCGGCGAGGACTTGCCGAACTCGGGGCCGGTGGGCTGCTGGGCGAGGATCGAAACGATCATTTGTCGGTCTCTTCTATTCCGGCGAACAGGTCCGTCTCGGGCAGCGACGTCGTGACCCGAGTGCGTGCCAGTTCGAACTCCTCGGTGGGCCACAACTTGCGCTGCACGTCCAGCGGCACGGCGAAGAAGGATCCGTTGGGATCGATCTGCGTTGCATGCGCCCGCAGGGCGTCGTCGCGCTGATCGAAGTGATCACCGACGGTGACCTGCGTGGTGATACGACCCATGATCTCGTCGCGCTGGCCGTCCCACCGCTTCAGCCAGTCGACGAACGGGCTTTCTTCACCGCGGTCGATGAACCAATCGTGGAAGAGCTGCATGCGCTTACGGATGAACCCGTGCGAGTAGTAGAGCTTGAGCGGAGTCCAGGGCTCACCCGCATCGGGGAAACGCTCGGCGTCTCCTGCTGCCTCCCACGCCGCCATCGAGACCTCGTGGCACCGAATGTGGTCGGGGTGGGGATAGCCGCCGCGCTCGTCGTAGGTGGTGATGACGTGGGGCTTGAACTCGCGTACCACCTTCACCAGGGCCTCGGTCGAGACCTCCAACGGAACCAAGGCGAAGCAGCCGTCGGGCAGCGGTGGCATCGGGTCGCCCTCGGGCAATCCGGAGTCCTCGAAGCCCAGCCAAGTCTGCTGCACGCCGAGGATGCGGGCAGCCTCGGCCATTTCCTCGCGTCGAACATCCCGGATGCGCTCGTGCACGCCGGGAATGTCCATCGCCGGATTGAGGATGTCTCCCCGCTCGCCACCGGTGAGGGTCACGACCAGAACATCGTGTCCTTCGGCCGCGTAGCGAGCCGTTGTCGCAGCGCCTTTGCTGGATTCGTCGTCGGGATGGGCATGTACTGCCATGAGCCGCAGTCCGGACACGTTCTTCCTCACCTCGGATTCGCCTGATTCTTGCCTGCCCCTATAGTTCCACCTGACGCCGACAGGCCCCCAGCGGCACCCCCGAATCGATCCCGAGAGCGGCCATGACCAACGCACTTCCCGCAGGTAGATACCCGTCGGGTTCCGGCCCCAGCGGTATTCGGCAGGCCCCGAAACGTGCGACGAAGATCGCATTGGTGGCCTTGGTCCTGCTGGTCGGGGTGGGCGTGGCCTATTACGCGTACAGCAAGTTCTCGGTCAAACCGATCGAGGGCAGTCAACTTTCGTTCGACATCGTCGACGACTCCACGATGTCGATCCGTTTCAGCGTCACCCGACAGGACCCCGAACAACCGGCCGTGTGCATCGTCCGTGTTCGCTCACGCGACGGCTCCGAGACCGGCAGGCGTGAGCTGTACATTCCACCGGAGCCCAGGTCCACCACCGTGGAGCTGACCACCGAGGTGACGACGTCGGCTGCCCCTGCCGTCGGCGACGTCTACGGCTGCAGCCTCGATGTTCCCGATTATTTACGAGCCCGATAGGCGAACTGCCTGTTCGTGGTAAGGTCAGGTCATACACGGCCACCGCAGTAGGTGCCGTGTATTGCTGCATTGCGGGCAGGGTTCACCTGCGAACGATGACGACGGCTCCAGGATGTGGGCCGACCAAGGGGATCCAACCATTGGAGTCCCCTGTTCGTTGCGTGCCCTACCTGCTCAGAGACCGGAATCCGAACTCGAGATTCCGACTACGAGGGAGTGATCGAGATGACCGAGACCCAGGTGACCTGGCTTACCCAGGAATCACACGACAGGCTCAAGAGCGAACTCGACCAGCTCATTTCCAATCGCCCCGTCATCGCCGCCGAGATCAACGAGCGTCGCGAAGAGGGCGATCTGAAGGAGAACGGCGGCTACCACGCTGCGCGCGAGGAGCAGGGCCAGCAGGAAGCACGTATCCGCCAGCTGCAGGAGCTGCTCAACAATGCGAAGGTCGGCGAGGCACCCACTCAGTCCGGCGTCGCCCTGCCCGGGTCCGTCGTCAAGGTCTACTACGACGGCGACGAGTCCGACACCGAGACGTTCCTGATCGCCACCCGCGAAGAGGGTGCCCGCGACAACAAGCTCGAGGTGTACTCCCCCGCGTCACCGCTGGGCGGATCGCTCATCGACGCCAAGGTCGGCGACACCCGCGAGTACACGCTGCCCAACGGCAAGACCATGAAGGTCACGCTCGTCAGTGCGGAGCCGTACCACACGTAGGCCTTCGCTCAGAAGACGCAAAAGCACCCCCGGCCGCCGAGCGACCGGGGGTGCTCTTCTGTCCGGATGCTGTCAGGCGGTCATCGTCTTCTGGTACTTGCGTACCGAGAGCGGCACGAACACCACGAGCATCAACACGACCCAGATCAGCGTGTAGAGCACAGGGTTCTGCAGTGGCCACACCTCCGGCGGCGGTGCCATCGGGTTGGTGTTGCCGAACTGCTCGCGTACCGCCAACGTCACCGACGAGATCGGGTTCCATTCCGCGATGGTCTTGAGCAGGCTCGGAAAATTGTCGATCGGGACGAAGGTGTTGGCGATGAACGTCAACGGGAAGATCACGATGAACGACGCGTTGTTGAAGATCTCCGGGGAACGCACCGTGAGTCCCACCAGCGCCATCACCCACGAGATCGAGTACGCGAACAGCAGGAGCAACACGTAGCCGAGCAATGCGTCGAAGAACGAGGACGTGATGCGCCAGCCCACGATGAGTCCGGTGATCGACATGATCGTGATGGTGACGAGGTTGTTGCCCACATCGGCCGCGGTGCGCCCGATGACGACGGCCGACCGCGCCATCGGCAGCGACCGGAACCGGTCCATGACGCCCTTCTGCAGATCCTCGGCCAGCGACGACCCGGTGAGGGAGGCCCCGAAGATCATCGTCTGCACGAAGATGCCGCCCATCAGGAAGCTCTTGTAGTCGATGCCGGGTACGTCGATGGCACTGCCGAAGACGTAGGCGAAGAGCAGCACGAACATGATCGGTGACAGCATCGCGAAGAACAGCAGATCGGGAACTCGCTTGAGCTTGATCAGGTTTCGCTTGGTGATGATCGCGGAGTCCAGGAAAACGTTGCTCATTTCTCTTCCTCCGCCGTCTCGGGCTCGCCGGTGGTCTGACCGGTCAAGCTCAGGAACACATCGTCGAGGTTGGGCCGCCGCAGTCCGACGTCGACCACGTCGATGCCCGCCGCGTCGAGCTGAGCCAGGGCAGTGGACAGGTCTTTCGAGCCTCCGTTGACCGGCATGACGATCCGGCCCACCTGTTCGTCGAAAGTAGGTGGCTCGACGCCGATCGGGGCCAGGATCTGCATCGCTCGATCTACTCGAGATCGATCGGTGAGCACGAATTCGACTCGCTCACCGCCGGTTTGAGCCTTGAGCTCGTCCGCCGTACCGCGGGCGATGATCTTGCCCTTGTTGAGCACGATGATCGAATCGGCCAACCGGTCGGCCTCTTCGAGGTACTGGGTGGTCAACAGGATGGTGGTGCCGTCGCGCACGAGGTCTGCGATGAACTCCCACATGGTGATTCGACTGCGCGGATCGAGTCCCGTGGTGGGTTCGTCCAGGAAGACCACCCGCGGCCGACCGATCAGGCTGGCCGCGATGTCGAGTCGTCGACGCATACCGCCCGAGTACTGCTTGGCCGTGCGATCGCGTGCGTATTCCAGATCGAATCGCTCGAGCAGTTCCCCGGCTCGCTTCTTGGCCTCCGCTTTGCGCAGTCCGAACAGCCTGCCGACCATCTCGAGATTCTCGTATCCGGTCAGATACTCGTCCACGGCCGCGAACTGGCCGGTCAGTCCGATCGTGCTGCGCACCTCGTTGGCCTGAGTCGCGACGTCGAGCCCGAAGATCGTGGCCGAGCCCGATGTCGCCTGCAACAGGGTGGCGAGAATCCGGACTGCCGTGGTCTTTCCTGCACCGTTGGGGCCGAGCACACCCAACACCGTGCCCTCGGGAACGGTGAAATCGATCCCGTCGAGCGCGACGTTCTTTCCGTACCGAAGTACGAGATCCTCTACTTCTATAGCGTTCGCCATTGCCCTGTCCCCGTTTCTCTCCTGGTCGGTGTAAGGACTTCCGAACGCGTAGAGATTAACCGGTCTTGATCGGACCGGGCGTCCACAGACCCGAACGCTTGACCTCTTCGGCTGTGATCTGCGCCGCTTGCGCCGAGTCGTCGTACGGGCTGTACTGCTCGATCGATCCCCAGTCGCGGTCCCAGTCGCCGGACAGATACGACGGGATGGTGCGGGCGGAGGCCACGATGTCGATCCACCCGAGCGGACCACCGCCGAAATGGTCCTGCCACGCGTTGGTGATGACGGCACCGCTGCGATCCGGCAACACCCGGTACTGCGGAACTTCGGCGACCCCGAGGCGGTGCTCGAACGGACGCTGGCACGGGAAATTGAAGCCGACCTCCCAGTCCAGCAGCACCGGAGCGTCACGGCCGACGACTTCGTTCAACGTCTGGGTGCGCGGAACCCGCGGCGGGGTGACCGCCAACCATTGGTCGGGATCACGATCGTCGTCGGTCAGCACGAGCCGAACAGTGTTGGTGCCGGACGGAATCAGCTCCATGGGCACGCGCAGGTTGCGCCACGACGGCGTCGGGCCGATGTCGATGGGTGTCACGCGACCCTGCGCCCGGCCGTCGACTCCGTACTCGAGTTCGAGGCTCTGCCCGTAGGTGACGATACCGTCGGAGTCGACCGAGCGGATGCGTCCGGCAGCGGCGATGGAGATCAGGTCGCCCGGATCGGACGGCAGCGCGTACCAGCCGGTCGTCAGCGTGGCGGGGGTGTCGGATCCGAACGAGCCGAGCACCGGAACGGCTGCGGGATCGAGGCCGTACGGCAGTGCGCTGCCGCCGGTTCCGGCTCCGGTGGTCGACGTCGGCTGCTGTTGTTCGTCGGTATCGACGGTGTTCGAGGTGCCCGACGCCGAGGACTCCTTGTCCGCGGTGAGGTCGCCCGCCACGCCATCGGGGGTGAACCCATCGTTGTCGGCACCCAGGGCGGCGAAGGCGTCCCCGCTGACCGGTTGCAGCACATCGGCATTGGGGTTCGTCTCGAGCAACACGTCGTTCGCCAGACCGCACGTGTTGCCGGCCAGCGCCGACAGGTTCGATTTGGCGACCGAGTACGACGGCCATTGCGCCACAGCACCCTTGGCCATCGACGCGACGGCCACCAGCACCATCAGAGCGGCCGCGACAGCGACAGGCGGTACCGACCACCAGCGCGCCATCGGTCTGTCGACGCGCATGTACGGCGCGCGGAGATGGAACCAGACGGCTGCGAGCAACAGCAGCAAGGTCAGGCCGAGGAACATGGTCGAGATACCGAGACCGGCAACGAGGATCGGCTTGTCCCAGAACGGGACTCCCCACGCCGAGACGTACCAGTACCCGTTGGTTCCGGTGAACGCGACGGCCATCAGGAACGATACGGCGGCGGCGAACAACAGTCGATTGCGCCGCGATCGCAGTACCGCCGCGCCGGTCGCCACGGCTGCCAGTACCGCCACCGATGCCGCGAGGCCGGCGAAGACACCGAAATGGTGGGTCCACTTGGTGGGGGTGATCATCATCAAGGCCATCGCCCCGACGGTGATGCCGACGATGCGCCGTCCCGGACCCGTTGCGGTGCCGGGAATCTTGCCGCCCTTGCGCAGCATGGCAACGACCACCGCGATCAGCGAGACGATCATCACGAACACTCCGAAGCGGCGCGCGAGCGAGCCGTCGATGTCCATGTTCATCAGCCACTGGTAGCGCAGATACTCGTCGAACCAGGCCTGGCTCGGCCCGACCGCGGTGTGCACCCGCTGCATCTCGAGCATGCCCGCCACGGTCTGGTTGCCGAACGCGAACACCAGCACCACCGTGCCCGACGCCACCAACGGGGCGAGCAGCGTCGCCGCGCCCAGTGTTGTACTGCCGAACTCGCGAGCGCGGGCGACGACGATCTGCAGCACCGGCCTGGCTCCAGCGATGAGCGGAGCGAAGCAGATGAAACCGGAGGGTCCGTGGGTGACCGTCAACGCCGCGATGAGAATAGCCGCGGCCGCGGGCAGCAACCTGCGCGTTGCGATGGATCGCTCCACCGAGCACCACGTCAGCAATACTCCGAGCGCTACGAACGGTTCCGGGCGCAGGCCGTTGTTGTACGGCAGCCAGAACGCGAGCAGCACCAGCCCGCCCGTCCACAGCGCGGTTTTCGAAGCGCGAGCGGCGGCACCGAACCGAGGTATCACCTCGCGACTGATGACGAGCCACGCGACGACCGCGCAGATCAGCGTCGGTAGTCGCATCCAGACACTGGCCGTCGAGACGTGCGCCATGAGTCCGAACATGTCGTACAGCGGTGTCCCGAACGGTGTCTCGGGCACACCGAAATAGCGGAAGTAGTTGGCCATGTACCCGGCGCTGTCCGCCGTGCGCGCCATGCCCAGCTGGTAACCGTCGTCGGAGGTGTTCGCGCCGATGAGATGCCACACCAGCAGCGTCCCGATCACCACGGCATCGGCAGCGCCGAAGGTCCACCATCGACGCGGGAGGAAGCGTCGGGCACGTCGGCCGTCGGACAGGTCGAGGCGGTGCAGTGCCACCAGAGAGATGCCCGTGGCGAGTACGCCGACGATCATCGCGAACCACTTCAGCGCGCTCGGGGTCGACGAGAACCTACTGTCCAGCTCGGCCTGCAGCTGCAGACCGGGAATGTTGCCCTGAAGATCGCTGAACACTCCGACCAGCTGTGGCCGAAGATCCCCCTCGCGCGTCACGGTGTCTTCGCCGGTCAGTCCGACAGTGGTCGTGGTGCCGTTCGAGGTGATCGTCAACGAGCAATCGCCCGCAGTCGATGGGCTCAGTTCCGAGACCGGCTTCTCGAGGAGAACCGAATCACGCAGCGTCACCTTCAACTGCGACGCCTCGCCTTCCGTCACTTCTGCGACAAGGCCGTATCGATAGGCGTCGGGCGATCCTTCGGGCGAGGTCGACAGCAGCAGCCCGCCGTCGGAGAGCTGATCAGCGGCGACACACGGGACCGTCGCGTCGACGCTGATCGGGGTGTAGCCGACGAGTGGAGCCTCGACATTGCCGATCGTGTCCGACTGTGGCCACGTCAGGGAGGACTGCTGCTGCTCGATCGGCAACAGCGGTATCGCGATCGTCAGCAGAATTCCCAGGACAGCGGAGACGATCGCGACGAGCCGAGCCATGCAAATATCTCCCACCGATGTCCTGGTTCAAGTCGCTGCTCAAAGTACCAGTGCCACCTGTGCGGCCCGGGAGATCAGTTCTCCACGTGCACCGCATACCCGGCCGCACCCAAGGCATCGAGTACCGAACCGCGATGGTCGGGTCCGCGCGTCTCGACGGTCAACATCACGTCGACCTCCTCGAGGCCCAGACGTCCGCCGGTACGGGAGTGGACGACGTCGACCACACTGGCCCCGGCGTCGCGAACCACACCGAGCACGCCGGTGAGTCCGCCCGGTTTGTCCGAAATCGTCACGCGTACAGCGAGATAGCGTCCACCGGCACGGAGACCGTGGGTGATGACGTGCGTGAGCAACAGTGGGTCGATGTTCCCGCCGGAGAGGACGGCACACACCGAGCCGGTCAATCCGAGCTCGTCCGCCGAGTGCGTCATCAGCGCCGCCACGGCAGCGGCACCCGCTGGTTCGACGATGAGTTTGGCGCGCTCGATGCACAGCACCAGAGCCCTCGACAGCGCGTCTTCACTGACGGTGACGACGTCGTCCACCCAGCCCTGCACGTGATCGAACGGCACCGATCCGGGCAGACCGACCGCGATGCCGTCGGCCATCGTCGACATCGATGTCAACGCGATCGGATGCCCCGCCTTCAGCGACGCCGGCCACGCGGCGGCACCCTCGGCCTGCACGCCGACGACCCTGATATCGGGCTTGGTCAGCTTGACCGCCGCGGCGACACCGGCCAACAGTCCCCCGCCGCCGGTGGGAATCACGATGGTGCCGACGTCCGGCATCTGCTGAAGCAGCTCGGTCCCGAGTGTCGCCTGCCCCGCGACGATGTCGAGGTGGTCGAACGGATGGATGAGGGTGGCACCGGTGCGTTCGGCGAATTCTCTGGCCGACTTCAGCGCCTCGTCGACGGTGTTGCCCACCAGATGGACCGTCGCTCCGTATGCCTTGGTGGCCACCAGCTTCGGCAGCGACGCCCCTACCGGCATGAACACCGTGGAGGCGATCCCCACCTGCGACGCCGCCCAGGCGACACCTTGAGCATGATTGCCTGCGCTGGCCGCGACGACCCCGCGTGCGCGCTGCTCGGCGTCGAGCCTGGCGATGCGGTTGTACGCTCCGCGGGGCTTGAACGATCCGGTGCGCTGCAGGTTCTCGCACTTGAGACGCACCTCGTGGCCGGTGAGGTCCGACAGAATTCGCGAGGCCACCACCGGCGTCCGGCGCATGACCGGCTCCAGCAGCTCCTCGGCCGAGGAGATATCCGACGCGGTCACCCGCACAATTTCCGACACGGTCGCAGTATGCCAGGAACAATTACTCTCGCGACGTCATCCACCACCGGTCGTCACTACAGTTGTGGAGCGCGTGCCGCACCACAGCGAGCCGCGACAGGTGCAAAGGATTCTCGGTGATGACGCATGCCGGATCCGACGAGGTCAGCGACGATCTCGAGATGCGTGGCAGCCTCGAGATCAAGAATCGGGCGATCTCCCGAACTGCCATCACGGCGGCCTTGAAGGACCCCCGGGTCACCCGAACCACCGGCGGAATGTCGCGGCTGACCGGTCGAGAACTCCCCCGCGCCGACGTCACCCTGGGCGAGGACACGATCGCCGTCAACCTCTACATCGGCGTGACATGGCCGTCGCAGATCACCGAGGTCACCGAGGCGGTGCACGCGGAGGTCGAAGACGCGCTGGCGACGATGACGGGTCTGCACGTGCATCGGGTGAACGTGCTGGTATCCGACACCACCCTCGCCAGCGGTCCAGCACCTGTGTCGAATCCCGATGCTTCGCAGACTGTTTCCCCCCGACCTCCCACCGCAAGCCCGGCCGCGATGCCGGTGGCCCTGCTGTTCGGGTTCGTTCTCCTGGGCGTGGCCTTCGTCGCCGGCCGGGAGTTCCTGATCGCGCAAGGAACCATCGGCGGCAGTCCGTGGATCGCCGACGCGATCGGCTGGGTCGCCGGATTGCACTGGCAGGGTTGGATGATCGCCGCCGCGATCGGCAGCGCCGTCGTCGGATTGCTCCTCGTGCTCATCGGCGTCAAGCCGCGAACGAAGACACATTCCGGTCTCGGTGGGTCGGCGTCGACCGTCTGGGCCACGCCCACCGACATCGCTCGATTGTGCAGTGCTGCAGCACAGTCCACCCGCGGGGTCGTGGACGCGCACACCGTCGTCACGCGCAGGAAGATCGACGTGCGGGTGGCGCGCGCTCCTGGTTTCGAGGTCGACGGCATCGACTCTGCGGTCCGCGAAGCGCTCGCTCCGGTGCTGTCGGTTGCCGCGGATGGGCGGCGATCGACGGTGAAACACACGTCTGCGCCGCCGACAAGGGTTACGTGATGAAGACGTTCGTCGCCGGGGTGGACCGGCTTCTCGCCGTCGTCACCGGAGTTGTTCTCCTCGCCGGTGGTGGCTTCGCTCTTGCCTGGCACCACGACGCCCCATGGGCGCGAGAGATGCTCTCTCGCTTCGATCGTGTGCGGATCGCCGAACTGCCCGAACAGGGCTGGTGGGTGCCGACGTTGGCTGTGGTCGGGTGCACCGCGGTGGTCATGGCACTACTCCTGTTGATCGGCAACATCTCGCCGCGTACGACCGGAACGGCAAGTGTCATCGAGGAGCCTCATTTCTCGGCGCATGTGGACCTGAGCTCCATCGCATCGGGCGTGGCGGCGGAGTTGGCCGAGTTCCCTGGTGTTCGACGCGCCCGCGGTACTGCGATCGACGATCGAGGAATGCCGACCGTCGCCGTGTCGGTCTATGCTGCAGCCGATTTCGACGTCGTCGCCTTCACCGCCCAGGCCGAATCACGAGCCGCTTTCGTAGCCGAATCACTCGCCGGTTCGCACGTCGCTACCCGTATTCAGCTGCACGTCGACAAGCGGCGGTAACAGTCCGGGCGGTACGGTAGGGCCATGGTTGCATCGACGCGCAGTAGGTTCGAGCGATGGTCCGGTGGGATGCCTCTCGTGGTCCCGGTGGCATTCGGAGTGGTGCTGGTGATCGCAAGCGTCTCGTCGAAGCTCGGTGGCAGCTCGCTCTTCTTCTTCGCTCCTCTGGCTTTCGTCACCTCGGGAACGGTCTTGTGGCTCAAAGCCCGACGTGACACGACACGAGACCACCTCGCTCACGCCGCAGTCGGATCCGCACTGCTGGTGGGCTGCGGCGTCGTCGTCGCCGTGTGTGGTCTCGCGGGCGGCCTGATGCTGGACTCGCCGGTGTTCTGGGCATCGATCGCGGTTGCTGCGGCAATCGCGGCTCCGATCAGCGCCGGCATCAGTCCGTTCTCGTCGCCCTCGAATTAGTGCCCACGGCACCTACAGTCGCGGGTCCACCGGCTCGGATTCCAGTGCCAGGACCGCGAATACCGCCTGGTGGATGCGATACAGCGGTTCATTGCGCACCGATCGGTCCAACGCCTCCATGCCGAGTGCGTATTCGCGTAGGGCCATCGACTGCTTGTGTCCCACGTTTCGATTACGCAGTGCAGTCAGTCGATCCGGATCGGTGTAGTCGGCACCGTAGATCAGCCGCAGGTACTCTCGGCCGCGAACTTTCATGCCGGGCTGCATCTTCCCGCTTGGCGCGTTCGCCGCAGGCTTGACCACCATGCCCTCACCGCCCTGTGCCGTCAACTCCTCCCACCACTTCTCCCCTGCAGCAACCGAATCCGCGGACGACAGATCGACCTCGATTCGACGGGTGGTGGCGAACACCTCGGGAGCAGCTGCCACCAGCCGGTCGGCGACGTCGAGGTGCCACGTGTGCGGTCGATCCGCATACGTCTCGACATTCGACGCCAGCACCTGGAACGGCGCGATCCGAACTCCGTCGAGCCCGTCCGTCGGCCAGACGTACCGCCGGTACGCGGCGGTGAACTCACCCAGGTTGCCCTGCCGAACGGTGTTCCGTTCCTGCAACTCCTGCACATTCAGACCGCGCGATCCGGCCGATGCCAACGCCGCCGCCTCGGCCTCGAGGTTCGCCCGAGACACCGCAGCGACCGCGGCGTACTCGGTCTTGATCAGGCCCTCCGCCTTGGCAGACCACGGCATCAGTTCGCAGTCGAGAATCAGCCAGCTCGAGGCCAATTCGTCCCACACACCGGCCTTCTCGATCGCGTCGGACACCCCGGAAATCAGCTCGCCGGTGAGCGACTCGTCGAACACCGGACGACCCGTCCGCGTGTACGCGGCGCCGAGCACTCCCTCCGGCGCATCGAACTTCTCCCGAGCGGTAGGTGCATCTCGACACACCACGACGACCACCCGCGAGCCCATGTGCTTCTCCTCGCAGATCACCGTTGACGCACCGACCGCCCGATACGCGTCGAACGCCTCTGTCGGATACTCGAGATAGCCCTCCCGGTCCGATGTTCGGCTCGGTGCCATGGTCGGCGGAAGATAGTGCAACCACTGCGGAGTCAATGCGAACCGACTCATCACTTCCAAAGCGCCCGCGGCATTCTCGGACCGTATCGACACGCGACCACGCAGCGACGTCTCGACGCCCGTCGGCCCGATCACATCGGACAGATCGAGAGACGCGGCATCACGGGTGAACGCGCCCATCGGCCGCGCCGGCTCGTACCAGACCTTCTCGGCCGGAACCGAGACGATCTCACGCTCCGGATAGCGCAATGCCGTGAGCTTCCCACCGAAGACACACCCCGTGTCGAGACACGCAGTGTTGTTCTCCCACTGCACTTCCGGCACCGGCGTGTGCCCGTAGAGCACCGTCGCCGAACCGCGATAGTCCTGCGCCCACGGGTACCGCACCGGCAGCCCGAATTCGTCGGTCTCACCCGTGGTGTCACCGTACAGGGCAAAGCTTCGAACCCTGCCCGACGCCCTGTTGTGGTACTTCTCGATCAGACCGGCGTGCGCAACGACGAGCTTTCCGCCGTCGAGCACGAGGTGCGCGACGAGTCCGTCGCAGAATTCGAGGACCTCCCTGCGGAAGTCTGGAGATTCGGCGTCGAGCTGCTCGAGAGTCTCGGCAAGGCCGTGCGAGGTAGTCACCTTCCGCCCCCGCAGCGCCTTGACGAGCTTGTTCTCGTGGTTGCCCGGCACTGCCAATGCCGCGCCTGCACCGACCATCCCCATCACCAGCCGCAGCACGCCGACCGACTCCGGCCCGCGATCGACGTAGTCGCCGACGAACACCGCGGTACGACCGGGCGGTGGCGTCGCGCCGACCGCACGGCCGACCTCGTCGCGCTCGATCGTGTAACCCAGTGCTTCGAGCAGGCTTTGGAGTTCGTTGAGGCAGCCGTGGATGTCCCCGATGACGTCGAACGGCCCCGTCAGTCCGCGGCGATCGCTGCGCAGCGGCGTCCGAACGAACTGCGCCGACGCCACCGCCTCGACACCGTCGAGTACATGGACCGAGCGAAATCCTTCCTTGGACAGACCACGCATCGAACGCTGCATCTGAGACTGCTGGCGACGCAGTACGTCTCGGCCGAACGCCCTGTCGGTCCGTTCTGCGTTGCGCTGGGCACACACCGATTCCGGCACATCGAGTACGACGGCGACCGGGAGCACATCGTGTTCACGAGCCAGCGCGATCAGCGCCTTGCGCGCCGCCGGTTGCACATTGGTGGCGTCGACGACGGTGAGCAGACCGGCCCGCAGCCTGGTCGCGACGAGGAACTCCAGCAGCGCGAACGCGTCCTTGGTTGCGCTCTGCAGATTGGGGTCGTTGCTCACCATCCCTCGGCAGGCATCGCTGGACACCGTCTCGTACGGGCCGAAGTGCTGCGTTGCGAACGACGACTTGCCGGACCCACTGATACCGATCAGGACGACCAGGGACAGATCCGGAATGTCGAACGTACTCACTGGGACTGCTCCTCTCGGGTGAAGACGGCCATCTGGGTCGGGGTTCCGTGCACGTCGTCGACGGGGCCGATGCGGTCGAAACGAACCGAGTAGGCGTGGCCGTCGGCCACCGATGATGCCCACTGCTCGAATTCGGTGCGGGTGAACTCGAATCGGTGATCGACGTGACGGAAGGTTCCTGGTTCGAGGCCGGGATACAGCACGTTGTACTCGGAGTTGGGTGTGGTGACGAGAACCGTTCGCGGACGCGCCTCGCCGAAGACCGAGCGCACCAATGCCGGCAGTCGATCGAGGTCGACGTGCTCGATCACCTCCATGAGCACCATCGCATCGAATCCCTGCAACCGAACGTCGCGGTAGGTGGCCGAGGACTGGACCAGTTCGATGCGCGTTCGCTGCCGATCCGCCATGTCGTCCAGACGCAACCGGCGGTGTGCCTTCACGAGTGCACGATCACTCACATCGGCGCCGAGAATACGGTCGAAAGAGTTGTCTGCGAACAGCTCTCGGAGTAGACGACCCTCACCGCAGCCCAGGTCGATCACCGACTTCGCGCCGAAGCCTGTCAGCGCCGCCAGTACGGCGCGTACCCGCTGCTCGGCCAACGTCGGATCCCGCGGGGCAACGTCGTCCTGCGGGGCGTCGGGCACGAGTCGGTCCAGCGCCGACGCCACGAGTTCGCGACGGTGCGCCAGGTAGCGGGACGCGATGAGCGCTGACTCCGGGTGATCTCCCAGCCAATCCCCTGCTGCGCGAACCAGTTTGTCGGCCTCGTCCTCGCCCACCCAATAGTGCTTGGCGTCGTCGAGAACCGGGAGAAGAACGTACAGGTGCCGCAGCGCAGCCGACAGCGTGAACGTGCCGGTGAGAACGAGATCGACGTATTCGGAGTCACCCCATTCCGGCTGCGTCGGATCGAGGGCAATGGGTGTCGCGTCTACCGTCCATCCGAGGGGACCGAAGAGCCGATCCGCGAGATCGGTTCCGCCCCGCGACGGCGCGGCAGGCATCGACATGGTCAGATCGAGTGCTGCAGAGACCAATTCAGGCTTTCCGGTGCACACACCGGCCAGCGTTTGCTTGAACAGTCGCGACAGGGCCACTGCCAGTCCGGATGCGGCGTCGGCATCGGCGAGAACGGCGACGGTGGTGCACTCAGCCGAGACCTCGGGATACAGCACCGTGGTGGCACCCATCGGCAGGTTCCAGCTCTGCACACGATCGGGGTGCTTGTGCAACAAATACCCGATGTCGGAGGTATCCGGGAAATCGGTTGTGGCATTTGCAGTCACGGTCAGTAGCACCGCAGCGACGTTACGGGACCGCCGAGCCCGATGCGTCCCATTTTTCGGGGATCCTCGTGCCGCGTGAATGGACCACTGAACACGTCTGGGCGGTGCAAGGGTCCATTCACGCACCTACGGGTGGCCATCTCCGGACCGCGTGAATGGACCGTTGCATACGTCTGAGCGGCGCAAGGGTCCATTGACGCGGGCGGCGGAGCCGACCGCACGCAAAAGCGGCACCCACCAGAAGGTGGGTGCCGCTTCGGTAGAGCAGGGTGAAACTAGATCACTTGACGATCTTCGTGACGCGACCGGCTCCGACGGTACGACCGCCCTCACGGATGGCGAAACGGAGGCCGACATCCATGGCGACCGGCTGGATCAGCGTGACGGACATCTCGGTGTTGTCACCGGGCATGACCATCTCGGTGCCCTCGGGAAGGGTCACGACGCCCGTAACGTCCGTGGTGCGGAAGTAGAACTGCGGGCGGTAGTTGTTGAAGAACGGCGTGTGGCGGCCGCCCTCGTCCTTGGACAGGATGTATGCGTTGCCCTCGAACTCCGTGTGGGGAGTCGTGGTGCCCGGCTTGATGATGACCTGTCCACGCTCGACGTCTTCGCGCTTGATGCCACGAACGAGGAGGCCGACGTTGTCGCCTGCCTGACCCGAGTCGAGCAGCTTGCGGAACATTTCGATTCCGGTGACGGTGGTCTTGGTCGAGCCGGGGCGGATGCCGACGATCTCGACCTCTTCGTTGACGTTGACCGAGCCGCGCTCGATACGTCCGGTGACCACGGTGCCACGACCGGTGATGGTGAAGACGTCCTCGACGGGCATGAGGAACGGCTTGTCGGTCTCACGGACGGGGTCCGGAACCGAATCGTCGACGGCCTGCATGAGCTCCATGACCGATTCGCCCCACTTCTCGTCACCCTCGAGTGCCTTGAGTGCGGAGACCTTGATGACCGGTGCGTCCTCGTCGAACTCCTGCGAAGCGAGGAGCTCGCGGACCTCCATCTCGACGAGCTCGATGATCTCGTCGTCGTCGACCATGTCGGCCTTGTTCAGTGCGACCAGGATGTACGGAACACCGACCTGGCGGGCGAGCAGCACGTGCTCGCGGGTCTGCGGCATCGGGCCGTCGGTTGCTGCCACGACCAGGATTGCGCCGTCCATCTGAGCCGCGCCGGTGATCATGTTCTTGATGTAGTCGGCGTGACCCGGTGCATCGACGTGCGCGTAGTGGCGCTTCTCGGTCTGGTACTCGACGTGGGAGATGTTGATCGTGATACCACGAGCCTTCTCCTCCGGAGCCTTGTCGATCTGATCGAAAGCCGAGGCCTCGTTCAGGTCCGGGAACTTGTCGTGCAGAACCTTGGTGATTGCAGCCGTCAGCGTCGTCTTACCGTGGTCAACGTGACCGATGGTGCCGATGTTGACGTGCGGCTTCGTCCGATCGAACTTCGCCTTCGCCACTGTGTGTCCTCCTGGACTGATCTGTGCGAGCCCCTGCGGGGCAAGCACGCGTATGTGTTGTTTCTTATTACAGGTCGAGCGTGGTCCAGCAAGCGGAGAGAATTACTCTCCGTTCACCTTCGCAATGATTTCCTTCGCTACGTTCGCGGGAACTTCTGCGTACGAATCGAAGACCATGGAGTAGTTTGCGCGGCCCTGCGTCTTCGACCGAAGGTCTCCGATGTAGCCGAACATCTCCGACAGCGGAACCAGTGCCTTGACGATACGGGCACCGCTGCGTTCCTCCATGGCCTGGATCTGACCACGGCGGGAGTTCAGGTCGCCGATGACCTCACCCATGTAATCCTCGGGCGTGATGACCTCGACGGCCATGACGGGTTCGAGAATGACGGGGCTGGCCTTGCGAGCGGCTTCCTTGAACGCTTGTGAGCCGGCGACCTTGAAGGCCATTTCCGACGAGTCGACGTCGTGGTACGCACCGTCGAGCAGTGTGACCTTGACGTTGACCAGGGGGTATCCGGCGAGAACACCGTACTGCATGGCGTCCTGAGCACCTGCGTCGACCGAGGGGATGTACTCCCTCGGCACACGACCACCGCTGACCTTGTTCTCGAACTCGTAGGTCGCGCCGTCTTCGCCCTCGAAAGGCTCGAGCTTGATGATGACCTTCGCGAACTGGCCGGAGCCACCGGTCTGCTTCTTGTGCGTGTAGTCGTGCTTGTCGACCGTCTTGCGGATGGTCTCGCGGTACGCGACCTGCGGCTTGCCGACGTTGGCCTCGACCTTGAACTCGCGACGCATACGGTCGACGAGGATGTCGAGGTGCAGCTCGCCCATGCCGCCGATGACGGTCTGGCCGGTGTCCTCGTCCAGCTTCACCGAGAAGGTGGGATCCTCTTCGGCGAGCTTCTGGATGGCTGTTCCCAGCTTCTCCTGGTCGGACTTGGTCTTCGGCTCGATCGAGACCTGGATGACCGGGTCCGGGAAGCTCATGGACTCGAGGATGATCTGGTTCTGCGGATCGCAGAGCGTGTCACCCGTCGTGGTGTCCTTGAGGCCGATGACCGCGTAGATGTGACCGGCAGATGCGGTCGCGATCGCGTTCTCCTTGTTGGAGTGCATCTGGAAGAGCTTGCCCAGACGCTCCTTCTTGCCCTTGGTCGAGTTGACGACCTGAGCGCCGGAGTCGACCTTGCCCGAGTACACCCGGACGTAGGTCAGCTTGCCGAAGAAGGGGTGAGTCGCGATCTTGAACGCGAGAGCTGCGAACGGCTCGTCTGCGGACGGCTTGCGAGTGATCTCCTTCTCCTCGTCGCCGACGGCGTGTCCGATGGTCTCGGCAACGTCGAGGGGAGACGGGAGGTAGTCGATGACTGCGTCGAGCATGGGCTGAACGCCCTTGTTCTTGAACGCGGATCCACAGAGGATCGGGTACAGCTCGCTGTTGACCGTCATCTTGCGGATGGCAGCCTTGATCTCGTCGATCGTGAGCTCTTCGCCGCTGAAGTGCTTCTCCAGAAGCGCCTCGTCGGACTCGGCCACGGTCTCGAGCAGCATTTCGCGGTACTCGGCTGCGCGCTCCTTGAGATCTTCGGGGATCTCGATGGTTTCGTAGGTCTCGCCCAGCTTGGTTTCGCCGCGCCAGATCTTCGCGTTCATCTCGACGAGGTCGACGATGCCTTCGAAGTCACTCTCGGAGCCGATCGGCAGCTGGATGACCAGCGGCTTGGCACCGAGGCGATCGATGATGGTCTGCACGGTGTAGTAGAAATCCGCACCGAGCTTGTCCATCTTGTTGACGAAGCAGATACGCGGCACGTCGTACTTGTCGGCCTGGCGCCACACCTGCTCGGACTGCGGCTCGACACCTTCTTTGCCGTCGAACACTGCGACGGCACCGTCGAGCACGCGGAGCGAACGCTCCACCTCGACGGTGAAGTCGACGTGCCCGGGGGTGTCGATGATGTTGATCTGGTTTTCGTTCCAGAAGCACGTCGTGGCAGCAGAGGTGATCGTGATGCCACGTTCCTGCTCCTGCTCCATCCAGTCCATCGTGGCTGCGCCATCGTGAACTTCACCGATCTTGTAGGAGATACCGGTGTAGAAGAGGATGCGTTCGGTAGTGGTGGTCTTGCCGGCATCGATGTGAGCCATGATGCCGATGTTGCGGACCTTGAGTAGGTCGGTCAGCACGTCCTGTGCCACGAGTTAACCCGCCTTGGTGTTGGAAGAGGTATTGCCTGAGCTGATCAACGCTCCGGCGGCATCGGATAGTTCCGAATACCGCCCGAGCGAGGAGATCACCAGCGGTAGTGGGCGAACGCCTTGTTGGCTTCGGCCATCTTGTGAGTGTCCTCGCGACGCTTCACAGCGGCACCGAGGCCGTTGCTGGCGTCGAGCAACTCGTTCGCCAGACGCTCGACCATGGTCTTCTCACGACGAGCGCGCGAGAACGTGACCAGCCAGCGCAGTGCCAGCGTGGTGGAGCGGCCGGGACGAACCTCGACGGGCACCTGGTAGGTGGCACCACCGACGCGACGGCTGCGAACCTCGAGGGCCGGCTTGACGTTGTCGAGTGCACGCTTGAGCGTGACGACGGGGTCGGTGCCGGTCTTCTCGCGAGCCTGCTCGAGCGCCTGGTAGACGATGCGCTCTGCGGTCGACTTCTTGCCGTCGAGAAGGATCTTGTTGACGAGCTGCGTGACCAACGGCGATCCGTAGACCGGGTCGTTGATCAGCGGCCGCTTGGGTGCTGGGCCCTTGCGTGGCATATCAGCTCTTCTCCTTCTTGGCTCCGTAGCGGCTACGAGCCTGCTTGCGGTTCTTGACACCCTGGGTGTCGAGCGAGCCGCGGATGATCTTGTAACGCACACCCGGGAGGTCCTTCACACGACCACCGCGAACGAGCACCATCGAGTGCTCCTGCAGGTTGTGACCCTCACCGGGGATGTATGCGGTGACCTCGACCGAGGAGGTCAGGCGAACACGCGCGACCTTACGGAGAGCGGAGTTCGGCTTCTTGGGGGTGGTGGTGTACACGCGAGTGCACACGCCACGGCGCTGTGGACTGCCCTTGAGGGCAGCGGTCTTCAGTTTCGCGACCTTGTCGGTGCGACCCTTGCGGACCAGCTGGTTGATCGTTGGCATAAACCGGCTTTCTTCGTGTCGATAAACAGGGATCTAGCAGTTGGAGCAAGAGAACACTGCTCCTCACCCGGTACTGCTGCTGCTCCAGTACTGCTATCGCGGGTCTCTTGCACCCCGCGGTCGGGTGTGTCGCATACCCCCACACGTCCAGCCGGTTGCGCGCTCTTCGAGCGAACGTGCGCACGGCTGTACCTCGCATAGGCACACAAACGGTCCGGCCAGGCCGGACACGACCCATAACGATACCCGGCAGCGTCGCCTCGGGTCAAAACACCCCTCGTGTGGGTTCGCGGGCTATCGACTGAGGTTCAGCGTGAGGTCGGCGAGCTTGGCGGCGGCCTGACAGGGATCGGGATGCGCGACGTCCGGCTGGTACTGCACCCACCACCCGAAAATGCCCGCCCGATCCGCACCGGCGGAGACCCCGCACGAGTCGGGGTCGTTCGGGCGCTGGGCCTGGATTGCCTTGCGTCCCTGGACCGTTGTGTCGGTGACGGTGTACATCAACTTCTCGTCGGCAGCCCGCTCGGCTGCAAGGGTGCCGGACTCGAACCAGTTGAACGTCACCTTCACCGTGCCCGCGGAGCCGACGAGATCCCACCGACAAATGGCCCCGAGGAAACCCTGAGCGATGAGGTCGGCACCGACAGTGTCGGTGATCTGGTCGTCGGACACGGCGTCGCACTCGGTCAACAAGTCGGTGAATTCTTCGCCACCCGAGCCACCGAAGCTCGCCGGCCTTGCGGTCCCCTCGACGGTCTGGGAGCAGCCGGCGGCGAGTAGCAGGGTCGCTGTGGCGGCAATGATGCGTCTCTTTCTCATTGCTTGCGCTCCACGGTCAGCTGTGCGAGTTCGTTTCCGACATCACAGGGTGGGCGCGCCGCGGGTTGGTCGGAGTACGTGATGGACCAGTGGAAGAAGTCGTCGCCGAATTGCACGCCGATCTCGCACAGTGTGCCCCGCTCGGCCTCGAAGCCGGGGTTGCCGTCGATCTCGATGTCCTTCGCCGGTCGGCCGATCAACTCCGAACCGGCCCGTTCCCGGCCGATCGGGCTACCGCGGTACCAGGAGAAGCTGACGCCGGGTCCGCCGAAGCCGACCGTCTCCCACTGGCAGCCGACGGAGTTGCGGGTGATCTGCCCGAACGGGCCCGCCCCGAACGCGGATTGCACCTCGGCGTCGGTGATCGATCCGCATTCGCCGAAGAAGGGGCCGGGCTCGTATGCGGAGGTAGCGGGTGCCGAGTCCCCGGGTGGCGCGGCGTCGTCCTCGGCACCGCCGCACCCGGCGACCAGAATTGCCGCCACCGTCACCGCCATCGCGAACCGCTTCATATCCGCCTACGGTGCCTCGAACGCGCCGACGCCGGGAATGTCGAACAGAATGCCGGAAGCCAGAACATGTGCGGTGAAGAGAATCGGTCCGCTACCGGTGTCCGCTACCACCGGCCCCGAGGGAACGAATCGTCCATTGCCCTGCTGGCAGATCGGAGCGTTCACCGATCCGGTGCGACCGTTGGCAACGTTGACGAAGTCGACCTGGAGGCTGGCGAAGTTCTGGTAGGACGTGCAGATCCGCGGCTCGGCGGCGCGGCCCCAGATGTGGGTCAGGCCTGGCGTCTCGGTACCGGCGGCCTCGATCGTGCCGATCCACTGATCCGGAACGATCAGCCCACCGACGGTGACCCCGAGGTTGGGAATCTGCAGAACGGGGACGGAAACCGGTCCAGGCGGGGGTGCAGGCGCATTCTCGGTGGGTGCAGGCGGGGCATCGGCAGGCGGTTGAGCCTGTGCGACCGGCGCGAGGGCGATGGTGCCCACAGCCGCGAATGCAGCTGCAAGTAGACCGAATCGAGTCCGACGAGCCATGTGCGAGTTACTCCTGATCCCTGGGAAGCGAGTGGGCAATACGTTACCGCGAAGCGGCGAGCTTCCGGCCCCGGACATAGACGCCGACGATGGCCGGCTCGCGCATCGCCATCAGTAGCGCGAACAGGGTCTGGTCGCGGGCGAGTTCGGGATCGTCGGCGCGGACGCCGTGGTCGATCGCCGTCGCGAGCTGCGGCCACGCGGACGGATCGACGACGACGAAGTCGGCTTCCTTGCCGGCGTCGAAGTTGCCGATTCGGCTCTCCATGTCCAGCGCGCGGGCCCCCGCGAGGGTTCCGGTGAACAGCAGTTCCGCCGGGTGCAGCGACAGTCCGGCGTCGCCGGCCTCGGAGATGTGCACCTTGAACGCATCGGCGAGGACCTGCGGCAGCAGCCATTCGTCACCTCCGCCGAAGTCGGAACCGATGGCGATGTTCACCCCCGCGGCGACGGTTCGCTCCCACGGCATGGTGCCCGAGCCCAGGAACTGCTGCGAGGTAGGACAGTGCGCAATGGAGGTGCCGGTTTCGGCCAACCGCTCGAGTTCGATGTCCTGGCAGTGCACCGCGTGGGCCAGGATGGTGCGCCGACCCAGGAAGCTCTTGCCGCCCACCTGCGATCCCGGCAGAAACTTGCCGTCGTAGGTGTCGAGGTAGGTGTCCACCCCGTAGGCGTTCTTGGTGGCGTCGATCTCGCCGGTACCCGGCCGGTTGTTCTCGTTCAGGTGCGTGTGGAAGTAGACACCTCGGGCGCGGACGGAATCGTAGAGCTCGCCGAGATTCTTCAGCGTCTCGGTTGTCACCGAGAGCGAGAACCGCGGTACGACGGCCACATGCAGCATCGCCGTGTCGACGTCGCCGGTATCGGCCGCGTGCCACTTCTCGATCTCCTCGGACACCAGTCGGATGGCCTCGTCCTCACCGGTGATCAGGGCCTGCGCCGACGCCGGCCCGGTGGTCTGGACCCCGCGGCCGCTGACGATGCGCAGCCCGTGCTCGAGCGTCTCGGAGAACAGCGAGTCCTGTGCGTGCGGAAAGGCCGAGCCGAACACCATCGCCTGCGTGGTTCCGGCCCGGATTCGCGCGGCGCAGAAATCTCTGGCCGCTGCGGCGGCGAACTCGGGATCGGCGAAGCGAGACTCGGACGGGAAGATGCACGTGTTCAGCCATTCGAGTAGTTGCCCGCCGCCGTAGGAATCACCCGCATAGGTCTGCGGAAAGTGAATGTGGGTGTCCACAAATCCCGGCAGCAGAAACCCGGGACGATGATCAGCGATCTCCCGGTGCGCGTAGTGCGTTGGCAGAGAATCGAACTCGCCACAGAACTCGATCGTGCCCTCGCCGGACACCACCAGCGCACCGTCGGGAATCGACACCAACGACGCGGCAGCGTCGAGCACCGTGGGCGAGCCGGCGACGTGAAAGATGTGGCCGCGGTGCACGCGTGCGGTATCGGAAGTCACCCGCCAGACTCAAGCACAGGTCGGTCGGTGCTGCAGACCGTGTGGGTTCTAGCGAGCTCCCACCGACGCTGCGGACAGCCGCGAGTTCAACGATGTATCCAGTACCTCGGCCCACGATCTGACGACCTCGGCACGGCGTCGCGCGTCGTCGGTGAGCACATCGGCGAGACCCAGTCCTCGAGCGAGGTCGAGGGTTGCCTGCACCAGACGGTGGGTGACGGGATCGTTGTCGTCGACACCGAGGTTCTCGACGGCCATCTGGTGGGCACGACGGCCGAACCGTTCCTCGAGCGGCACGATGCGATCGCGCAACTCGGGGTCGGCCGACGCTGCCGTCCAGACCTGCAGTGCGGCTTTGAACATCGGGCCGGTGTAGTACTCGACGAGCCGCTCGACCACGAGTTTCGTCCGGCCGGGACCCGGCGGGATCTCCTGGGCCTCGCGGCGTGCGTGGTCCATTCGAGTGTCGAACATGTACTCGAGGGCTCCGGTGATCAGGTCCTCACGCGTCGGGAAATGGTGCTGGGTCGCGCCGCGAGAGACGCCGGCGCGTTCGGCGACGACGCCCACGGTCGTGGCGCTCCACCCCTGCTCGGCGAGTGAATCGATCGTCGCCTCGAGCAGTCGCTGACGCGTGACCCTGCTGCGGTCCTGCTTGGGTTCGCGCGCCATCACCATCGCCATACTCCCTACTGCTACCGACGCTCTGCCGACCTACTTTTCGACCACCCAGGACGGCGGCCTCTTCTCCAGAAAAGACATCATCCCCTCTCGGGCCTCGTCCGATGCAAACAACCTGGCCGATTGCTCGGCGACGGCCGTTCCGCGTTCGTCGATCTCGCGTCGGATCGCTGCCGTGGTGAGCTGTTTCGACTCGGCCAGGCCCTGCGGCGAGCACTTCCGAAACATGATCATGTAGTCGGCCACCGCGGCCGCGGGAACGGCGTCGGCCGCGGTGACCAGGCCGATCGCCTCGGCCGTCGCCCCGTCGAACGTCTCCCCGGTGAGGAAGTAGTGACTCGCCGCGCGGGACGTCAGCCGCGGCAGCACGGCCACCGAGATGACCGATGCCGCGAGCCCGAGCCGCACCTCGGTCAGTGCGAACGAACTCTCGGGTCCGGCGATCGCGATGTCACACGCCGCAACCAGGCCCATGCCGCCGGCCCGCACATGTCCGTCGATGTGACAGATGACGGGTTTCGGGGTGTCGATGATCAGCCGCATCAGATCGAGCATCTGCCGGGTGCGTAACTCCGGGGACGCACCGGCCTCTCGGAGGTCGGCACCGGCGCAGAACGTCGTGCCGGTGTGACCGAGCACGATCGTTCTGACGTCGTCGTCGTGCGCCGCAGCGATCAGGCCCGCCGTCAGTTCCTCGACCAACACCGAGGACAACGCATTTCGGTTCTCCGGCGAATCCAACGTCAAATACGCCGTGCTCGTGGAGTTCTCGGCGAGAACGGCCATCAGTAGCTTCTCGGCAGTCCGAGCGAGTGCTGGCTCACGAAGTTCAGAATCATCTCCCGACTCACCGGTGCGACGCGCGCGATACGAGCCGCTCCGAGCATTGCAGCCAAGCCGTACTCACTGCTCAACCCGGCACCACCGTGGGTTTGGATCGCCTGATCGAGCGCCTTGATGCTGGCCTCGGCCGCAGCGTATTTGGCCATGTTCGCAGCCTCGGCAGCGCCGAAGTCGTCGCCGGAGTCGTAGAGCACCGCAGCCTTCTGCATCATCAATTTCGCCAACTCCAGCTCGATCTTGCACTGCGCCAACGGGTGCGCCAAGCCTTGGTGGGCCCCGATCGGCGTCTTCCAGACGGTGCGCTCCTTGGCGTACTTCACTGCGGCATCGATGGCGTACCGGCCCATTCCGATGGCCATCGCGGCACCGAGGATGCGCTCGGGGTTCAGTCCCGCGAACAGCTGCATCAGGGCAGCGTCGGCCTCACCGACGAGTGCCTCGGCGGGCAACCGGACGTCGTCGAGGAACAGCACGAACTGGTGATCGGGTTCGACGATGTCCATCTCCATCTGCGTCTTCTGCAGACCCGGAGCGTCCGTGGGCACGATGAACAGGGCAGGCTTGAGCTTGCCGGTCTTGGAGTCCTCGGTGCGCGCGACGATCAAGACAGCGTCGGCCTGATCGACACCGGAGATGTAGATCTTGTTGCCCTTGAGGACCCACTCGTCGCCGTCACGGCGCGCAGTGGTGGTGATCTGATGCGAATTGGATCCGGCGTCGGGCTCGGTGATGCCGAAGACCATGATCTTGGATCCGTCGGCGAGGGCGGTGAGCCACTCCTGCTTCTGATCGCCCGTGCCGTACTTGCCGATGATGGTGCCGCAGATGGCAGGGCTGACGACCACGAGCAGCAGACCGGCACCGTGCGCAGCCAACTCCTCCTGCACGAGAGCGAGTTCGTAGATGCCTGCGCCGCCGCCGCCGTACTCCTCGGGCAGATTGACGCCGAGGAAGCCGAGCTTGCCCGCCTCGTTCCACAGCTCGGTCAGCGGCTCACCCTTGCGCGCCTTGGGCAACACGTAGTCGATGTAGTTGTAGCGCTTGCCCAGTGACGAGACTGCGTTGCGCAGTCCCTTCTGCTCTTCGGTTTCGATGAAACTCATGCTTGCTCTGCTCCTTCTGATACCACGGCCAGAACTGCACCGACCTCGACTTGTTGACCCTGCTGAACGTTCAGTTCCGTGAGCACACCGTCTGCAGGTGCGGTCACCGTGTGTTCCATCTTCATCGCCTCCAGCCACAGGATGGGCTGACCGGCGGTGACGGTATCGCCCTGCGCGGCAGCGATTCTGATGACGCTGCCCGGCATCGGAGCGAGAAGTGAACCAGCCGCGACCTGGTCGGTGGGGTCGGTGAACCGCGGGGCCCTGATCAACCGAACCGGACCGAGCGCCGAATCCACGAAGACAGCCGAACCGTAGCTGCCGACCGTGAAGATACGTCGAATACCGTTGTCGTCCAACGTCACCGAGGTCGGCGTGTGCTCCACCAGTTCGACACCCTCCACCGAGGAGGTGAGCCCGCTGCGTCCGATCGAATATTCGACGGTGATGTCGTTGTAGGTCTTGCGCTGCGGCTGCGACCGCAGGTTTCGCCAACCGCCGGGCAGTCCCCGATTCACGCGTGCTCGTTGGAGGTTGCTCGCCGCGTCGGCCAGAGCAGCTGCGAGAGCGGACAGTTCCTCGCCTCGGCCGTGCGCGATCGGCTGAGCCAGGACGTCGAGGCCGTGCGTGTCGAAGAATGCCGTATCGGTATCCCCCGCCACGAACGCCGGGTGCCGCAGAATGTTGACCAGCAGATCGCGGTTGGTCTTCAGGCCGTGAACGGTGGCCTTCTGCAACGCTTTGGCCAGTAGGTTCGCTGCCTGATCCCGCGTCGGCGCGAAGGAGATGACCTTCGCCAGCATCGGGTCGTAGTGAGTTCCCACCACACTGCCGGTCTCGACGCCGGAGTCCACTCTGATGTATCCAGCTTTGTCCGACACCTCGAACTGCGCACCGGGAATCTCGAATCGGTGCACGGCACCGCTCTGTGGCTGCCAGTCCTGGGCCGGATCCTCGGCGTAGAGGCGAACTTCGATGGAGTGTCCGCGAGTTGCCGGCTGCTCGGCGGGCAACCGCTCCCCCGCTGCCACCCGAATCTGCAGTGCTACCAGATCGAGTCCCGTCGTGCATTCGGTGACCGGGTGTTCCACCTGCAGCCGGGTGTTCATCTCGAGGAAGAAGAAATTCCCCTTCTCGTCGGCGAGGAATTCGACCGTGCCTGCACCCTCGTAGCCGATCGCCTCGGTGGCCAGTGTCGCCGCATGGAAGAGCTTCTCGCGCATGCCGTCGATGCGTTCGACGAGCGGCGACGGAGCCTCCTCGACGACCTTCTGGTGACGACGCTGAATAGAGCATTCACGCTCGCCCACCGTCCACACGGTGCCGAATCTGTCTGCCATGACCTGCACTTCGATGTGCCGGCCGGTCTCGATGTACCGCTCGACGAACACCGTTCCGTCGCCGAATGCCGAGAGTGCCTCGCGCCCGGCCGCTTCCAGCTCCGAATCCAGGTTCTCCAGGTTGCGCACGATACGCATGCCGCGCCCGCCGCCGCCTGCGGACGCCTTGATCAACACCGGAAGTTCGTTCTCGGTGACCGACTCGGGATCGAGCTGGGTCAGCACCGGCACTCCGGCGTCGGCCATCATCTTCTTGGACTCGACCTTCGAGCCCATCAATTCGATGGCCTTGACGGGCGGCCCGATCCACGTCAGGCCGGCGTTCTGCACCTGCTGCGCAAAATCGGCGTTCTCGGACAGGAATCCGTATCCCGGATGCACGGCGTCGGCTCCGGCCGCCGCGGCTGCCGCGATGACGAGCTCGCCGCGCAGGTACGTCTCGGCCGAACTGTTTCCGGGTAGCCGCACTGCCGCATCGGCCTCACGCACGTGCGGAGAGTTCGCGTCGGCGTCGGAGAAGACCGCGACGGTGTCGATGCCTTCGGCGCGGCAGGTAGTGAAGACGCGGCGGGCAATTTCGCCGCGGTTGGCTACGAGGACGGACGTTACGGTCATGGCTTCACATCCGGAAGACACCGAAGTTGGCGGTGCCTTCGATCGGGGCGGTGGCGATGGCCGACAGGCACATTCCCACCACCGTGCGGGTATCACGGGGGTCGATGACGCCGTCGTCGTAGAGGCGTCCGGAGAGGAACATCGGCATCGACTCGGCCTCGATCTGGCCTTCGATCATCGCGCGCATGCCGGCATCTGCTTCGGCGTCGAAGGCTTGTCCACGAGCTTCGGCGGCGGCGCGTCCGACGATGGAGATGACACCGGCGAGCTGCGCGCCACCCATGACGGCGGACTTGCTGGACGGCCAGGCGAACAGGAAACGCGGATCGAAGGCGCGACCGCACATGCCGTAGTGGCCGGCTCCGTACGAGGCGCCGAGCAGAATCGAGATGTGCGGGACGGTGGAGTTGGAGACGGCGTTGATCATCATCGAACCGTGTTTGATCATGCCGCCCTCTTCGTATTCCTTACCCACCATGTAGCCGGTGGTGTTGTGCAGGAACAGAAGTGGAGTGTTCGACCGGTTGGCGAGCTGGATGAACTGCGTCGCCTTCTGCGATTCCTCGCTGAACAGCACACCGCGGGCATTGGCGAGAATGCCGATCGGATAGCCGTGCAGCTCGGCCCAGCCGGTGACGAGCGATCCGCCGTACATCGGCTTGAACTCGTCGAAATCGGAGCCGTCGACGATGCGGGCGATGACCTCGCGGGGATCGAACGGGATCTTCAGATCGGTGGGGACGATGCCGAGCAAGTCCTCGGGGTCGGCGAGCGGCTCGATGACCTCGACGCGAGGCTCGGGGCCCTTCTTCTTCCAGTTGAGCCGGGAGACGATGCTGCGTCCGATGCGGATGGCGTCCTGCTCGTCGACGGCGAAATAGTCTGCGAGGCCGGACTTTCGAGCGTGCATCTCGGCCCCACCGAGCGACTCGTCGTCGGAGTCCTCACCGGTGGCCATCTTGACGAGTGGCGGCCCTGCGAGGAAGACCTTGGATCGTTCCTTGACCATCACGACGTGATCGGACATACCGGGGATGTATGCGCCGCCGGCGGTGGAGTTGCCGAACACCAGGGCGATGGTGGGGATGCCCGCCGCCGAGAGCTGCGTCAGATCACGGAACATGCGACCGCCGGGGATGAACACCTCCTTCTGCGTCGGCAGATCGGCTCCACCGGATTCGACCAGTGAGATCACCGGAAGCCGGTTCTGCGTGGCGATGTCGTTGCCGCGGAACCCCTTCTTCAGAGTCCACGGATTGCTCGCTCCGCCGCGGACCGTCGGGTCGTTGGCCACGATGAGGCATTCGACGCCGCACACGACGCCGATACCCATGACGGTGCTGGCTCCGACGGGAAAGTCGCTACCCCAGGCCGCGAGTGGGCACAGCTCGAGAAACGCGGAATCCTCGTCGATCAGCAACTCGATGCGTTCGCGGGCCAGGAGCTTGCCGCGCTTCTTGTGCCGCTCGACGTATTTCTGACCTCCGCCGAGCAGAGCCTTCGAGTGCTCGGCGTCGATCTCGCTCAGCTTGGTGTTCATGGCTTCGACGCTTCCGGCGTACTGCTCCGATGCCGTGTCGAGGGTGGACTTGAGCACGCTCATGCCTGGTACCCCAATCGTTTTGCTGCCAGTCCGGTGAGGATTTCGGTGGTGCCGCCGCCGATACCGAGGATGCGCATGTCGCGGTACTGCCGCTCGACCTCGCTCTCGCGCATGTAGCCGAGTCCCCCGAAGAGTTGGACAGCCTGATTGGCGACCCACTCTCCGGACTCGACGGCCGTGTTCTTCGCGAAGCAGACCTCGGCGATGAAGTCTTGGTTCTCCTGCATGGACCGCTCGACGAGCGAACGGGTGTAGACGCGGGCGATGTCGATCTTGCGCGCCATCTCGGTGACGGTGTTCTGTACGGATTGCCGTGCGATGAGCGGCTTTCCGAATGTTTCGCGATCACGGACCCACTGCAACGTGAGATCGAGGCACCGCTGTGCGCTGGCATAGGCCTGCGCGGCGAGGGCGATGCGCTCGGTGAGGAACGCCTGCGCGATCTGTGCGAAGCCACTGTTCTCGGCACCGATCAGGTTGCTCACCGGCACTCGGGCGTCGACGAACGAGAGCTCCGCGGTATCGGATGCGCGCCAACCCATCTTGTCGAGCTTGCTGGTGACCTCGAACCCGGGTGTGCCCTTCTCGATGACGAGCAGGGAGACGCCTGCAGCCCCCTCGCCGCCGGTGCGGACCGCGGTGACGATGAAATCGGCTCGGCATCCGGAGGTGATGTACGTCTTGGATCCGTTGACGACGTAGTGCTCGCCATCTTTGACGGCTTTCGTCCTGAGGTGGCCGACGTCGGAGCCGCCACCCGGCTCGGTGATGGCGAGCGAGCCGATCTTCTCCCCCGCGAGCGTGGGCTCGACCCACTTCTCGATCTGCTGCGGGTCTCGGGCGGCAATCAAGTGCGGCAATGAAATTCCGCTGGTGAACAGAGATGCGAACAGTCCACCCGACGCGCCGGCCTGGTGCATCTCCTCGCAGATCACGACGGCGTCGGCCAGATCACCGCCGCTGCCACCGACCTCCTCGGGGAAGCCCGCGCCGAGCAAGCCGAGAGCGGCCGCCTTCTTGTGCAGCTCACGCGGAATCTCGCCGTCGGCTTCCCACTGGTTCATATGCGGCGCGATGTCCTGCTCCACGAAACTGCGAACGGTCTTGCGCAGCTGCTGACGCTCCGGCGTCGTCCAGATGTTCATACGAGTGCTCCCTTGTAGGCAAGTGTTTCGGGGATGTCGATGTGACGCGACCGCAGCCACTCACCGAGCCCCTTGGCCTGTGGATCGAATCTGGCCTGCGATGCAACGCCCTGGCCGAGGATGCCCTCGATGACGAAGTTCACCGCCCGCAGGTTGGGAAGTACATGCCGAGTGACAGTGAGTTTTTCGGCCTCGGGCAGCATCTTCTTCAGGGTCTCGACCGTCAATGCGTGCACCAGCCAGGCGAATTCGTCATCGGTACGTACCCACACCCCGACGTTGGCATTGCCGCCCTTGTCGCCGCTTCGGGCCGCGGCGATGGTTCCCAGTGGTAGCCGGATGGTCGCTTCGTCTGCTCTCGGTGGCGGGAGCGTCGGTTGATCGAGGGGTTCCAACGCCCGCGTGTCCGTCGACGGTGCGATGGCGCTTTCGGTGCCGTCCGCGAGATGCGCAAGGTGCGGCACCTGGGCCGCGTCGACGAATCCTGCCGTGAACACTCCGTACGGCGCGCCGTTGCCCGGGGGTGCAGTCACCGAGAATCCTGGGTAGCTGGCCAGTGCGAGTTCGACTGCCACGGCCGAGAACTGACGTCCGACGGCGTCGGGGTTGCTGTCGCGAGCCACGCAGCGCAGCAAGGCGCTGGCCGTCTCCTCCGTCTCGGCGTCCGGCTTGTCGGTACGCACGAGAGTCCACTTCAACTCGGCGGGTCGCGAGGGGAGCCAAGACTCGAATTGACGTTGCGCCAGTGCTGCTTTCGCCTCGATATCGAGGCCGGTGAGCACCATCGTGAATTCGTTGCGGAAGCCGCCGAGTGCATTGAGCGAGACCTTGTAGGTGGGCGGCGGAGCTTCGCCGGTCACGCCGCTGATGGAAACTCGATCGCTGGATTCCTGCGTCAGGATCGCTGAATCGATCCGTGCTGTCACATCGGGATTCGCATAACGCCCGCCGGTGATTTCGTACAGCAACTGAGCAGTGACGGTACCGACGCTGACGGCACCCCCGGTTCCCTCGTGCTTGGTAATGACGCTCGACCCGTCGTTGTGAATCTCTGCGATCGGGAAGCCCGGGCGCGACATATCGGCAATCTCGGTGAAGAAGGAGTAGTTGCCACCCGTCGCCTGCGTTCCGCATTCGATGACGTGCCCTGCGACCACGGCCCCGGCCAGAGCGTCGTAATCGGTAGGTGTCCAACCGAAGTGGGCCGCCGCAGGACCGACGATCACACTGGCGTCGGTGACGCGCCCGGTGACCACGACGTCGGCACCGGAGTTCAGGCATTCCACGATGCCCCACGCGCCGAGGTAAGCATTTGCGGTCAGCGGGTTACCGAGGCCGAGTTCGGCCGCTCTGCCGAGAAGGTCGTCGCCGTCGACGTACGCTATTTTCGCACCGGAGTCGAGCTTCTCCAGCGCTTCGGCCAAGCCACGTGGGTTCAGACCACCGGCGTTGGCGACGATCTTGACACCCTTGTCGAGTGCCAGACCAAGGCAGTCCTCGGCTTGGCGCAGAAAGGTTTTGGCGTACCCACGGGTCGCGTCCTTCATCCGATCGCGGCCGAGGATGAGCATCGTCAGCTCGGCGAGGTAGTCACCCGTGAGGTAATCGAGTTCGCCGCCCTCCAGCATCTCGCGCATGGCGGAGAGGCGGTCTCCGTAGAAGCCTGAGCAGTTGCCGATACGTACGGTCATGCTTTCTCGAGTCCTGACTGTGTACGTCCGACCCCCGGAGGGCCTGCGAAGGCTTGGGCGATGGTGAGCCAGTGCGCGGCGTCGGGTCCCTCGGCATGGATGTCGAGGTTGTCGCGATGAGCGCGCTGGGTGACGAGAAGGCAGAAGTCGAGAGCCGGTCCGCTCACGCGTTGGGCGGCGTCCTCGGGTCCCCATGTCCACACTTCACCCGACGGTGCCATGAGCTCTACTCGGAACGGTTCGGTGGGAGGGGTCTGCTGGTTGACCATGTAGGCGAAATCCCGCGTCCGCACGCCGATGTGCGCGACGCCGCGGATTCTGTCGGTGGCGACGCGGGTGACGCCCAGTGCGTCGGCGACATCTTGACCGTGGGCCCACGTTTCCATCAATCGCGCTGTGGCCATGGACGCCGCACTCATCGGGGGGCCGAACCAGTCGATCTTGGTCCCGGGCGGAACCCGTACGAGAGCATCGGTCATGGCGTGGCGACGGGTACGCCAGATGCTCAGCAGGTCGGGATCCCGCGACTCCTCCTCGGCGGCTTCGTCGACGAAACCGCCGGGGTTCTCCCACGCTTTCTTCAGAGTGAGCGCGAACTCCTCCTTGGCCTCGATATCGCCGGATGCGCCGGACGTGGTTCGCTCCGCGACGTGATCGGTCCAGGAGAGATGCCCGATCTGATGCGCGACGGTCCAACCCTCGGCCGGCGTCGGTGCCGACCACCGTTCCGGGGTCAGCTCGGCCACCAGGGCATCGAGGTCGTCGCCCTCGGCGCGGAGGTCGTCGACGAGTGTGTCGAGGTCTGCCATGCGCTCAGCTTCACAAAGGGGCGCGAAAAAAGCAAGCACGCCTGCTTGTTAATTCGTTACCTCGCGTTCGCTTGCCGTCTCTACGGTGTCGAACGTGAGAATATCGAGACTTGCGGCCGCCGCCGTTACCCTGACCTTCATGGCTGCCGGTTGCTCCTCTGTGAATCCAACCGCAGCGGACCCGGCCCCCGACGAACCGTCGAGCATCCGGGTGGCGACGTTCAATGCCAGCCTGAACCGGCCCGCCCCCGGGCAGTTGGTGACCGACCTGCAGGGCGAGAACACACAGGCCCGCGCGGTGGCCGATGTGATCGCGGCGAACTCACCGGATGTGTTGTTGGTCAACGAGTTCGATTACTCGGGTGACGATGCGGTTAGGTTGTTCAACGACAACTATCTCGATGGGCAGTATCGGCATTCTTTCACTGCGCCGGTGAACACGGGCGTCGATTCGGGATTGGACCTGGACAAGGACGGCGCGCTCGGCGGGCCCGGTGACGCCTGGGGGTTCGGACAGTTTCCAGGTCAGTACGGGATGGTCGTGTACTCGAAGTTTCCCATCGCGACCGAATCGGTACGTACGTTCCAGAATTTTCTGTGGAAGGACATGCCGGATTCGCTGCTGCCACGCGACTACTACGGCGACGTGTCGGACGCACTGCGGCTCTCCAGCAAGTCCCATTGGGACGTGCCGATCGACGTGAACGGCAAGACGCTGCACGTGTTGGCGTCGCACCCCACTCCCCCGTCTTTCGATGGTCCCGAGGACCGCAACGGCAAACGCAATCACGACGAGATTCGGATGAGTGCCGATTACATCTCGGGTGCGGACTACCTCTACGACGACAAGGGCGTGCGCGGCGGGTTGGAACAGGGTGCCTCGTTCGTGATGCTGGGTGATCAGAACAGCGATCCGGTCGACGGCGACTCGGTGGCCGGTGCCATCGCGCAGGTTCTCGATCTGCCGCGGGTCCAGGACCCGGCACCCACCTCCGATGGACATGGCACGGACACAGCCGATTTCGCCGACCCGACTCCGGGCGACCTGCGGGTGGACTACGTGCTGCCGTCGGACGATCTGAGCGTGCTCGATTCGCAGGTGTATTGGCCGAATCAGGCCGAGCACCCTTCGGACCATCGACTGGTGTGGGCCGACCTCGAAATATGATGGGTCGGTGACCGATCTTCCGATTGTCGAATTCGCGTTCCCCGGACCACTACGGGACAGGCTGATTGCAGCCGTTCTCACCGGCGAGAAGACCAGTACAGCAAGCCTGTTGGTGCAGTACGTCGACGAGGAGCTGCCGAGAGTCGGCGATCGTGGCGCGGTGGTGGATTCGGCGGGATCGACGGTGGGGATCATCGAGACCACGGGCGTTGAAATCGTTGCGCTGTCCGATGTTTCGCTCCAGCACGCTCTCGACGAGGGTGAAGGATACGTCGATGTCGCGCACTGGTGCGCCGGGCACGAAAGGTTCTGGCAGTCGGCCGAGGTCCGCGAAGAACTGGGCGATCCACACTTCAGCGTGAACGACGACACCCAGGTGGTTCTGGAGCGGTTCACACTCGTGTGACCGCGTGCCCTGACGCGGCGTCTGGGTCGGAGCCGGGGTCGCCACATCGTGTCGGTGGGTAGGTGTATAGGCACTTGCGCGTCGATCCTGCTCTGCTGCAACACTATTGATGTTGACGAATGCCCCACACCTCGGTACCATCGAACACACGTTCTACTTCTTCTTGAACAAGCGCCGGGGGGCAACTCGAGATGACTACATCTGGATCGACGCGCAGTAGGTTCGCGGCCTATCTCGGGCCGCAATCGAAGCCGTACATCGACAACGCAGTGTTGGGCGAGATCCGTGACGTCGCGATCCTCGAGAATCAGGCGTGCGCTCGCAAGGTCGCTCTGGCCGCTGCCATCTGGGACACGTGCATTCATCAGAACGTGCTCGTCGGTGATGTCATTCAGGACGCGGGCAACTATGCGGCTTCCGAAATTGCGCACGTTCTGGGTTGCTCCAAGACCGTTGCGAACACATACGCCGAGGTCGGAATGGACCTTCGACTTCGGCTTCCTGCCGTCGCCGCCGCGTTCGAGGCCGGCGAACTCGATCTACCTCGCGTCCGGCCGATATACCGCTGCACCCACAATCTGACACAGGGTGCAGCGACGGCCGTCCAGGGCGAGGTTCTGCACGCTGCCCGACGCTTGTCACCGGGTCCGCTGGCGACGGAAATCTGGTCGATCATGTATCGCATCGCGCCCGAGGAAGCTGCCGCCTTACGCAAGGACTTGAAACGGCACACCAACGTCACGTACTCCGACAAAGATGTGCTGTCGACGCTGAAGGCCGACCTCACCGCAGCCGACGCCGCCGCTGCCTGGCAGCTCATCAACGAGATGGCCGCCACCGTCTGTCGACGAGATCCACGTACCCGGGGACAGAAGCGAGCGGCGGCGTATGTTGCTCTGCTGCATCAGGAGTCGTCGATGGCTTGCATGTGCGAACCCACCGACGACAACCCGTGCACGGCCGATACCTCACGCCCGGACCGGCGCGCACCGCTGACGGTGATCACGGTCGACCTCGCCACGCTCGCCGGTCTGCTGTCCAATCCTGCGCACCTGTCCGGGCACGGCACCATCGATGCCGAGTACGCCCGGGAACTCGCCGACAACGCTCACTGGCAGATCCTCCTCACCGAGGCACGCAACCTCTCCGAGTCACTCGGCCACGGCGAAGACCTGGAATCGCTCATGGACCTCGACCTCAGTACCGACACCGAGAACGGCGCAGACACTGACGACACTGGGAACACTGAAGACAAGGGTGCCGAAGGCAGGTCCGACAGCGGCAGCAGGACGAACCACAGCGGATCGAAAGGTGGCCCACAGAAGCCCAGAGGATCGAAAGTACGCATTACGAGGAACAGCCGGTCCGAGGGCAGCAGGTCGCATGTGGTGTTTCATCCACTGGGACGCGGTCGTCGTCGTGTCGGCGGTTCTGTTCCTCGACCGCGGCGCTCGCAGAATGCCCCGCGTCCACCGCGGAACAGTTGTGTCGCCACGCCGTATCGCGGCACGTACACCTTCGTTGCCGAGCTCGAAGCGGCCATCGCAGCGGATCCCGCTCTCGGGCTCGCGCTGCATCCGGACGGGCATGGCGGCCTTCTGCTGCCGCCACCCGGAGCCCTCACCTATCGGCCGACTCCTGCACTGGCGGAGCGTATTCGCTACCGCGATCGCACCTGTCGGCATCCGGGCTGCGACGTCCCGGCCCAGCAATGCGAGATCGACCACATCGTCCCGTATTTCCATCGCAACCCCTCGACGGGAGGCTGGACCATCGACACCAACCTGCACTGCCTGTGCCGCTACCACCACAGCCTCAAGACCATGGGCCTGTGGACTCCTGTCATGCTCGCCGATGGTGTCGAGTTCTGGATCTCCGATGCCGGCACCAGCGCAGTCACTGTTCCCGGCACAACGCAACTCGCAGACTTCGACCACCTGCCGAAAGTCAGTCCGAAGCCGAAAGGGACAGCATTAGAGTGTGATTCGCCGACTCCGAAGACGGCGAAACCACAACCGACCTCGATGCCCGCCTCGGCACCCGAGGACGAGCCACCGCCCTTCTGACTCAGCCCAGTTTGCGGACTGTGGCCCGACTGCCCGCTCAGACCCGATCGGCGTACACGACGATGTTGTCGTCGTAACTCGAGATGTCCGAGTCGAATTGGCCGCCACAAGTGATCAAACGTAGGCCGGGATGGTCGATGCCTCCGTAGACCTTGTCGGTGGGGAACGCATCCTTCGGGTATTGCTCCACCGCGCTGACCACGAAGCGGACGGTGTTGCCGTCCTGGCTGACGACGGTGACATCGTCGCCCTGTTCGAGTTCACGGAGCCGGTAGAAAACGCCGGGGCTACCGTCCCAATCCACATGTCCTGCAACGATCGACGGTCCCAGTTGCCCGGGAGTCGGCGATCCGGTGTACCAACCGGCGGGGAATCCTCCCGGGGGAACCTCCATCGAGCCGTCCGGCTGCAGACCCAGACCCATCACGTCGGATTCGACGCCGATCGCACCGATCTCGAGTCGCGCAGGCGGTGACCCGGGGGCCGACGATGACTGCTCTGCAACCTCACCCGACGGGGCGACGGAGGCAGGAGCAGAAGAAGTCGAGGACATCGAATCGTTTTGCGGCGGTCCGGGATCCGAGGGTGTTGCGCACCCAGCAACCAGCGACAACAGCAACAGGAACGCCGCCGCCACCGCCCGGACCACGACCCGATTACGGGTCGTGGTCCGAGCGAATCGAGCCAGAGGTACTGATACCTCGACGGTAGATCTCACCGATCAGTTCCGACGACGAGTCAGAGTCAAGGCTGAGACCGCACCGACCGCGAGCACGGCCAGCAACGTCCATACCGGAACGAACGACGCTGCACTCGAACGGTTTACGGTACTGCCGTCACCGGTATCGACGCCACCGTTGGGAATCTGTGTGATCTGCCCACCCGGGTTGTACGTACCCGGTTGATTCGGGCCAGTCGGTGTGTTCGGCTGGTTCGGTGTGCGCGGCTGGTCCGGAGTATTGGGCTGATCAGGGGTGTTCGGTGTGTTGGGGGTGTTGGGTGTGTTCGGCTGGTTCGGTGTGTTGGGGGTATTAGGTGTGTTCGGCTGATTCGGTGTGTTCGGCTGCTCCGGCACATTCGGGATACCCGGGGTGTTCGGCAGTTCAGGCGTCGGGACGCCCGGGATCGGCGGGATGGTGATCACCGGAGGCACACCCGGGATCGGGGGTAGTTCGATGACTATCGGCGGGGTACCGCCACCATCACCGGGCGTACCCGGCGTACCCGGCGTTCCGCCACCATCACCGGGCGTACCCGGCGTACCACCACCGTCACCCGGCGTACCACCACCGTCACCCGGCGTACCCGGGGTACCACCATCACCCGGCGTACCACCACCATCGCCCGGCGTACCCGGCGTACCACCATCACCCGGCGTACCCGGGGTACCACCATCACCCGGCGTACCACCACCATCGCCCGGCGTACCCGGCGTACCACCATCACCCGGCGTACCCGGCGTACCACCACCATCCCCCGGGGTACCGCCACCACCGTCACCCGGGGTGTCGCCGTCGTCATCCGGCGGCGTGATCCCACATTCAGCATTGCTGATCGTGTTGGAGTCGAGGGTGACTGCGCCGGTGAGAGCCAACAGGCGGCCCCGCACATCGGCACCCGTCGCAGCGGTGATCGACGCCTGCGCCATGACCGTGCCGACGAAATCGGTGTCGGTGCCGAGAGTGGCCGAACTTCCGATCTGCCAGAACACGTTGCACGGGCTGGCACCGTTGATCAGCGACACACTGCTGCCCGAGCCCGTGACGAGAGTCGATCCCGCTTGGAAAATGAAGACCGCATCTGCATTTCCTTGCGCGTCGAGTACCAGAGGCAGGTCTCCGGTCAGTCCGAGAGTGCCACCTCTGTACAAACCGGCATTCCGTGTTGTGCCCCCCAACTCGACTGGGACCAGTTCCGGTCCCGACCTGCCGGCAGCATCGGTATATGCAGTCTGCAGAGCGCCTTTCGCGTTCAAAGCCCGTTCGTTCTTGTCGTCGATCACACCGTTGGTAATTTGTTCCGGGAGCAGGCCGGTGACACTGGAAGGCTCGCCATTTCCCGGGCTCACACCCACGGAGCCGGAGATGACGGAAGTGCCCGCGTCGGTGACGGTCGAGCCGGCAAGTATCGCGTAAGGGTCTGCGGCACCGAGCAGGACTTCGGGAACCACGACGGCTGGGGCTGGAGCTTGAGGTTGAGCGTCGGCTGTCGAGACGTTGACCAGCATGAGCGCACTGGTTGCGAGCGCGACAGTGCCGACGAGAGGAACGAACGCCGAGCCCTTCCGTCGGGATGTGGACGGCGCAGGACGGTGTTGCGGAGCGTGCATGTTGTGTGCCGATCTTATGGAGGAGTTTCGCGTGAGACATGTATTCGCACAACGAATATGGGTATCGAATCCCCCGACGAGAGTCGATTGGGAAATTCCGCGACGGTCGACGATTGTCACTGGAATTCACCAGGGGCGCCGAGGTCTCGCGGAGTCCGTAGATCGGTGGATCGCCGGCCGACTGTCTGCAACCGAGCGAAAGGAGTGGAAGACCAGCGAAGGCTCGTGCCCACTTCGCAAGAAAGAGTTTCCCCGTATCTCTACGGTGTAGAGCTACAGCTGACCATGTGTAAGGTCAAGGGTCAAGCGAAAAACGTTGACGAACAACAAGTTTGTTTGAAGAGCGAAAGCCGATCGGCGTGACGCTTACCGTGTTGTACCGAAAATGGTGAAGCATTCATGACGCCCTCGGACCGTTTCAATCAACTTCCACGCGACAAGATCGACCGCGAGTACGTCGTGTCCGCGGCCCTGTCCATCGTCGACAACACCGGACTCGACAGTTTGACGATTCGCAGCCTGGCAACATCGATCGATCGAGATCCGATGACGGTGTACCGGTACGTTCCGACGAAGGAAGCCCTGCTCGACGCAATAGCCGATTCGATTCTGGGAGACCTCGTAGCGGTCGACGGGTCGGACACGAACTGGAGACGTCAGCTCACGATCTTCGGCCGGCACTACCGCGAACTCGCCTTGGCACACCCACGAGCGGCTGTCCTGCTGGCGACGCGCCCCCGGGCGACGCCACTGGGGCTGGGCACCACAAGGTCGCTGGTATCGCTCGAGGGCATCCTGAGTCTTCTGGCCACTGCCGGTTTCACCGTGCCCGAAGCACTTTCGGCCTACCGGTTACTGATGTCCCTACTACGTGGACACGTGCTCAGCGAGACCCAGGAGACAACAGAGCATCCGGACGAGACGGTGGACAGATTGAGCCTCGCGCTGCGGAGATTGCCGATCGACGAGTTCCCCATCATGTCGGTCATCCCCTCGCTCATCACGGAATACGACGGTGCCCACGAGCTCGATCGCGGATTGGACGTACTATTCGACGGCCTGCGCCACGTCCCGAGCACCTGAGTTCGGCCCGCGAGATCCCAGCTCAGACTCGGCGAATGGGCGCAAAAGTCTGGACGGCGTCTCGAGTGAGGAAATCCAGCAGAAGTGCGTTGCAGAGCGCCGGCTTCTCGACCAGTAGCCCGTGCGACGTTCCCGGCACGACGGCCAGTTCGGCAACCGGAAGGCTGCGATAGAACTCGGTGGCGTGCTCGATGCTCACCTCGTCGTCGTCGCCGATCATCACCATCGTGCGTACCGACAGCTCGGCCAGATCCGCAGGCGTCAGTGCCGGATCTGCGCTGTGCATGTCGTCGAGCCTGCGCACGAAGTCGGATCGCTCGGTCTGGCCCGACATCCCGCCGCCCCAGCCGTCACGGTGGAACACGCTCGCAACGCAGGCGAGACGTTCCACCAAATCCGGTCTCTGCAGCGCGACCATCAGGGCCACCACACCGCCGTCACTGCACCCCGCCAGCCTCGTCGGTCCGCCGACGACCTGCTCGATGAACGCGATGGTATCGGCGGCCATGGCGGCAAAAGTCAATTCCGTCGAGAGCCCGGGCCCCTCGACATCGGGTGTGCGGCCGTGACCTCGACGCTCGGGGGTGTACACCCGCAGCGTCGACGCCAGTCCCGCGACAGTGGGCTCCAACGCCCACGCATCGACGCCCCCGGGATGCAGAAACACCAACGGATCGCCATCGCCGAACTCGGCGTACCAAGTTTGCACCGGCCCCAGCTGTACCCAGTTTCCAGTGTTCACGGCGTCAGTGTTCACAGGATCAGTGTTCACAGGGTCAGTGTTCACAGCATCAAACTAGACCCGTACCCGACTCCTTCGCTCGTTCTTCGTCGCGCTCCTGCTGCGCAGCAGCCAAGCCCGACATGGTGCGCAACGGAACCTCCTTCAGGAACAGCACCAGCACGAACCCGATCAGCATCAGAATCGACACGGCCAGGAACACGTAGTCCATGGCATCGGAGAACCCGATGCGGAACGGCTCGGCCAGTGCGGGTTCGAGCTTCTGAATGAACGAGCTGTCCTGCAACGCACTGCCTGCCACGGAGGCGTCTCCCGAGGCGATGGCCTGGGCGAAGCCGGATTGCAGAGGGTCGGAACTGGTAGCGGCGCTCTGCACTGCCTGCTGGAAGGCAGGCGTCGAACTCGCGGCGACCAACGCGTCGCCCGTCTTCGGAGTCAGCTGGGTGAACAGCATCGACAGGAAGACCGCCACACCCACCGTCGCACCGATCTGACGGAAGAATGTTGCGGCAGAGGTCGATACACCCATGTCCTTGGGCGGCATCGCGTTCTGGATGGCCAAGGTCAACGGCTGCATCATCGAACCGAGACCGAGGCCGAACACGCCCATGACGACCATCGTCTGCCACAGCGGGGTATCGGCGTGCACGTAGTGGAAGACGAACATCGCAATCGCCATCAGTGCGGTACCGACGATCGGAAAGATCTTGTAGCGCCCAGTCTTCGAGATCATCCGACCCGAGACGATCGACGCGACCATCAGTGCACCGACGAGAGGTAGAGTCTGATAGCCGGCCAACGTCGGCGAGGATCCCTTGACGACCTGCAGGTACTGCGGCAGCAGCGAAATACCGCCGAACATGGCCGCACCGGCGATGACGCTGACGGCAATACACAACGAGAACAAGGGGTTTCGGAAGAATCGCATGGGGATCAGGGCGTCGTCGCCCATCTTGATCTCGGCCAGCACGAACGCGATGACGCCGACGATGCCGATTCCGAAGCACAGCAGCGCCCGAGGCGAGCTCCAGCCCCACACCCGACCCTGCTCGGCGATGATGAGCAGCGGCACGAGGCCGACACTGAGAAGCACTGCGCCCCACCAGTCGACGCGCGCCTCGCGGCGGTACACCGGCAGGTTCAGCACTCGCCACACCACCACGAGCGCGATCATGCCGAGCGGAACGTTGATGTAGAAGACCCAACGCCAGCCGGTGATTCCGAGAATCGTCGACTGCCCCGCCAGCAGGCCACCGATGACCGGCCCGAGCACACTGGACGTACCGAAGACGGCCAGGAAGTAGCCCTGATACTTGGCTCGTTCACGCGGCGGGACGATATCGCCGATGATGGCCAGCGCCATCGACATCAGACCGCCTGCACCGAGACCTTGGACGGCGCGGAAGGCGGCGAGCTCGTACATCGACGTCGCGATCCCGCACAGCATCGATCCGACGACGAAGATCGAGATGGCCGTCATGAAGAACGGCTTGCGCCCGTACAGGTCGGACAGCTTGCCGTACAACGGGGTCGAGACCGTCGAGGTGATGAGGTAGGCGGTCGTCACCCAGGCCAGAACCGAGAACCCGTTGAGGTCGTCGGCGATGGTGCGGACGGACGTCGAGACGATGGTCTGGTCGAGGGCAGCGAGGAACATGCCCATCATCAGACCGGACAGGATGGTCATGATCTCGCGATGCGAGTACTCGCCGGTCGCGGGCTTCACTTCAGGCTCGGTTACCATCTCTTGACTGCACCTTTACGTAGCGTTTGCTTGTGTCCTGCAACGATATTCGGGACACCAGCATGCGCTCACTAAGCCGTTCGAGCAAAGGTTTATTTGCGGCGAATCCGGTCGCGCACCTCACGCATCGTGTGCGGGTGAATGCCCTCGGCCGCCAGGACCTTGCGAGTCTTGCGACGCGTCGACAGGACACCGATGATCGCGACGATCCACACGGGAAATTGCACGAGCAACGCCACCCGGAAACCGTCGAACGTGTAACCACCCATCGCGTCGAGAATCCACCCGATCGCCGCGATCACCAACAGTGATGCCAGGAAGCCGCCGATGTTGACCATCCCCTGAGCCGTCCCCAGATTGGCACTCGGATTGAACGTACGGGCGAGGTCGAAACCGATCACCGACCCAGGGCCACCCATCGAGATCACCACCACGAGCAGCACCAGCAACCACAGCGGCGCAGGCCCCGGCAATGCCAGGACGATCGCCCACATCGTCGCGTTGCTGATCATGATGGCCAGCACCAGCCACGACCGTCGCATCGGATATCGCCCGGTGAGCAGACCGAGCACGATGCCCGACGCCACCGCGGCCAGCACCGACATCGTCAGCAACGCTCCGGCCGTCGACGCCGACAGGCCCTGCGCCGACGTCAGATACGGCACACCCCACAGCAAGGCGAACACCGTGATCGAGAACTGGGTGCCCATGTGCGAGAAGAAGCCCAGCCGGGTACCGGGGCGTCGCCACACCTCCGCGATGGAGGCGAGGGTCTGCCGCAGCGACGTGGGTTCGAACACGGGGGCAGCTCCGGCGTCGGGGCGATCGCGCACCAGAGCCACGACCAACACGAGTGCAAGCAGCCCCAACGATGCAGCGCTACCGAACGCGAACGTCCAGCCGGGCCCGTTCAGCAGGATCAGGAACGGGACCGCCGAGAGCACCTGACCGAGCTGGCCGAGCAGTCCCGTCAGCTGCGAGACGATCGGCACCCGCCGCGGCGTGAACCACACCGGCACCAGGCGCAGCACCGAGATGAACGTGAGCGCGTCTCCCACACCGACGAACGCGCGCGCCGCCACCGCGACCGGCAGCGACTCGGTGAGCGCCAACGTGATCTGCGCCGACGCCATGATCAGCGCGCCCGCGGCGATCATCTTCCGTGAACCGATTCGGTCCAGGAGCACACCGGCCGGGATCTGCATCCCCGCGTAGACGATCACCTGCAGCACCACGAACGACGACAGCAGAGACGGCGATACGGAGAACCGATCGGCCGCACCGAGGCCAGCAACACCGAACGACGTTCGATGCAGCACCCCGACGATGTAGGCGAAGACACCGACGCCCCACACCACCCACACTGTTCTCACTCGGTCACTGCCTTCACCGGACGATTGTGTCAACCCCCTGTGAAATGATCGGACTCGGTAGTACCCGAAGCAGGAGAAGGAGTGATGTCGTGGCCAAGCAGCTGTTGGTGCTCAACGGTCCGAATCTGAACATGCTCGGAACCCGGCAGCCCGAGGTGTACGGCCACGCCACCCTCGCCGACGTCGTCGCCCTGTGCGAGAAGACCGCCGCCGACCACGGACTCACCGTCCGCGCCGAGCAGTCCAACCACGAGGGACAGCTCATCGACTGGATCCACGAGGCCCGCGGGGTGGCGTCGGGCATCGTCATCAACCCGGGCGGGCTGACCCACACGTCCGTGGCCCTGCGCGACGCCCTCGTCATCCCCGAGGTTCCGATCATCGAGGTGCACATCTCCAACGTGCACGCCCGCGAGGAGTTTCGGCACCACTCCTACGTCTCCCCTATCGCCAGCGGGGTGATCGCCGGACTCGGGATCGACGGCTACAAGTTCGCCATCGAAAGACTCGCTTCTCTCGTCTGATACGACTCTCGTTCGATACAGCTCTCATCGGACGCTCAGGATTGCTTGCCTAGACTGGCCGCGTGAACACGAGCAAGAACGTCTCGAAAGACATCAAGGCCATGCAGAACGGCGACAAGAATCGTCGGACTCTCGTTCAGATAGTCGTGGCAGTCGTTCTGATCGCGCTCGTGGCGGCGATCGCTCTGTTCATCGTCAACCGGGATTCCTCCTCGAACGATCCGGCATCTGCGGCCGACACCACCTCCGGCCCCCAAATGACCCCCACGTCCTTGACCGAGAGCGGTGCCATCCGCTTCGGCAACCCCGACGCCACCACCATCGTCAGCGTCGTCGAGGACTTCCAGTGCCCGGCGTGCAAGAACTTCGAGGCCCTCAGCGGATCGACGCTGCAGCAACTGGCAGACGCAGGCAATGTCGCCGTCGACTACCGTCCCATCTCCATTCTCGATCGGTTCTCGAACGGAACCATGTACTCGACCCGCTCGGCGAGCGCAGCGATCTGCGTCGCCGAGAACGATCGCGACAGCTGGATGAACTGGCACACCGCGATGTTCGCGCAGCAGCCCGCCGAGAACGGCACCGGACTGACCGACGACGAACTCGTCGAGATCGCCACGTCGGCAGGGGCCGACTCCCCCGCCACCGCGTCGTGCATCACCGACGGCAGCTACACCGACTGGGTCACCACTCAGACGCAATCGGTCATCGGCGAAGGCATCAACGGAACGCCGAACGTGCGCGTCAACGGCACCGACATCTCCAACCCGACGCCCGAGAACATTCTCGCCGCCGCCGCAGCAGCCGGTAACTGAGCAGCCACCGGTACCGATCCATGAGAACCCGTGCAGGTGCTGCAGTTGTCGGCCCAGCCGCCTTCACCGTCCTCAGTGCTCTCGGGTTGCTCGCCGCGCTCACGCTGACGATCGAGCGATTCAAACTGCTCGAGGACGCGTCGTACGTCCCGTCGTGCAGCCTGAATCCGGTGCTCTCGTGCGGGTCGGTCATGGTGACGAAACAAGCTGCGCTGTTCGGTTTTCCGAACCCCATCCTCGGCATCGTCGCGTTCTCCGTCGCCCTCGTCGCCGGAGTCCTCGCACTCGGCCGCGTCGAACTGCCACATTGGTTCTGGCTCGGGCTGAGCGCGGGCCTACTGCTCGGTGAAGTGTTCGTGCACTGGCTGATCTTCGAGAGCCTCTACGAGATCGGTGCGTTGTGCCCGTACTGCATGGTCGTGTGGGCGGTGACGATGCCGTTGTTCGTGCTGGCTCTGAGCCGACTGATCAGTACCGGCTCGAACAACACCGGCTCGAACAACACCGGCACACTCGGCCGTCTCTTCCTGGAATGGCGCTGGACGCTGCTGGCCGTGTGGTACGCAATCGTCGTCGCGCTCATCGGAATCCGGTTCTCGGACTACTGGGCAACCTTTCTCTGAATGTCCCTGCTCTGAATGTCCCTGCTCTGAATGTCCCTGCTCTGACAGTTTCGCAAAACTCATGAGTCGAACGTCTGCACCGTGCATGATGGGTGCAGCACCCGAGTGAGACTGATCACAGCTCCTGGCTCGGGGAAGATCGTTCGAGTAGCAGGAGTCGATACATGGCAGGCGATCCCTTCGCAGTCATCGTTGCCGTCATCGTGTCGGCCGCCGGCGTAGTCGCCGGAACCGACGCCCCGGCCCCGATTCCGGATCAGGCGGTGCAGGATCAGGCGGCAGAGATTGCCGCCAACGCCGAGGATCAGGCGAAGACGATGAGCGATCAGTGGACCGAACTCCTGGGCACCATGCCCGAACCGGCCGCCGACATCGCCGACCGCACCCTCTCCGACGCCGCCGAAGGCCTGCACACCGCCGCCGAACCGATGCTTCCCGACCTGCCGACGGTGGAAGACATCGAGGCAGCCGACCCAGCGCTGGTCGACCCAGATGCAGCCGCCGCAGATCCAGCCGACGCCGCGGCAGCCGGTATTGCTGCACTGTCGACCGACCCGGCGGCTGCGGCCGCCTTGCCCGCCGCAGCTGTGGCTTCTGCCAGTTCTCTCTCTGCTCCGCTGCCGTTCAGTGTGTTCTCGCCGAGTGCTCTCGCGTCCACTGCGGTGTCCACCACGGCAGCCGCACTCGGCGCCGGTGCCGTGCAATTCGCCGGCCGGACGTACACCGCCGCCGATATCGCCACCCAGACGGCGTTCATGGCGTCGGCCGAGGCCATTCGGCGTGCGTTGTTTCCCGGTCTACCGGTCACATTCACCGGCATCAATGTGGGCCCGATCGGTCTGGGTGCGGTAGGAGCCATCACCGCGTTCGTGCCGTGGCTGCAGAAGGCAGGCAACATCTGCGGCGGCGTCAAGGCCACCACGATCGCCGCACTCTATGCCGCCGAGAACGGCTTTCGGCACGGGCCCACTGCGCCGGTATCGAGCACCGGCGCGCAAGGTCCGGGGCAGTTCATGCCCGGCACCTGGGCCACGTACGGCAAGGACTACGACGGCAACGGCGTCACCGACGTCAACAGCATCGGCGACTCGGTGATGGCGTCGGGCACCCTGCTCTGCGATATCTACGGGCAGGTCGACGGTTGGAAGCGCGAGGGCAAGGTGTCCGGTGACACCTTGGACCTGACCCTGGCCGGATACAACGCGGGCGCGGGAGCGGTCCTACGATCGGGCGGAATGCCCTCGGGCACATTCGATTACGAGACGCAGACCAAGCCGTACGTGTCTCGCATCCGGGCGACCGAAGCGCAGTTCGCCGCGATCCTCACCCCGTTCGCCGGACTCGACCTCACCGGAATCGGCGGCCGATCGGTGCAGTTGGCGATGGACTACCTGGGACTGCCGTACGTGTGGGGCGGCGGAAACATCAACGGACCGTCCGGCGGCGGTTTCGACTGCTCGGGTCTGACGTCGTACGCCCTCTACAAGGCCTCGGGCGGAAAAGTGACCCTGCCCCGCACCTCGGAAACTCAGTGGAACGTGGGCACCGAGATCCCTATGGAGCTCGCGCAACCGGGCGATCTGCTGTTCGGAAACTTCGGACCGGCCGGACCGGGTCACGTGGCGATCTACATGGGCAACGGCCAGATGGTGCATGCTCCCACCACCGGAGACGTCGTGCGGGTGGCTCCGGTGTTCGACGGCATGCGGGCACGTCACATCGTCTGACGGTGCACTCGTAGCTGTCCGCGTACAGTGCGAGCGTGACCAATGCACGCGTGGAACCGGCCGGCTTCGACGACGATCTGGCACCGGAGCCGCCGCCCGGTGAGGGCTTCGAGACCAGCTGGCCGGTGCGGACCGGGGACATCGATCCGAGCAACCGACTGCGGTTCGACGGCGTCGCCCGCTACCTGCAGGACATCGGCACCGACAACCTCGACGCGACTCCGCTCGGTAAGACGGACCCGATGTGGATCGTCCGACGCACCGTCATCGACGTCTTCGAGCCCATCCACTTCCCGGACCGCGTGCACATGCGCAGATGGTGTTCCTCGATGTCGACCCGATGGTCCAACATGCGGGTGGCGTTGACGACGCCGAAGGGTGGACGCGTCGAAACCGAGGGCTTCTGGATCAACATCAGCAAGGACACCGGAATGCCGACCCGCATCAGTGACGGGGCACTGGAAATGTTGGCGCGAACCACCGATCAACACCGGTTGCGATGGAAGGCCTGGCTGACCGAGCCGGTGCCGGCCGAATCGCCCACCGATCTGCACTTCCCTTTGCGCGCAACCGATATCGACCCGTTCAACCACCTCAACAATGCGGCCTACTGGCACGCGATCGAGGAGTTGCTGGTGGACGCACCCGCGTTGGCCGCGGCACCCCACCGCGCCGTCATCGAGTACCTGACGCCAGTGCTGGCGGGGGAACGCGTCACTCTGCGCCACCGCTACGACGGCGGTGTGTTGACCGTCTGGTTCGTCGTCACCGGAGCATCGGGCGAGTCGACGGTCCGCACCGTGGCCAAGGTTGCGCCCAAGGCATGACGGTCGAGCTTGCCGCGGGGTGTGCGGGGTAGGGAATCCAGGAAGGCGATCACCACCGGCATGGCGGGACCCGGCAGCAGCGCCCTGAGGTGGTGACGAATACTGGATGCGGATGGCGGATCATGTTGCGCAACAACGACTCCAGCCGCCGGAACCTCACCGGCTCGATCGTCGGGCAGGCCGAGCACTCCGGCATCGAGAATGCCGGGGATCGACAACAGTGCCGCCTCGATCGGAGCCAACTCGACGTTGAGTCCGGCTCGAACGATCGTCTCGCTGCCACGGCCGTGCAGAATCAATCGACCCTCGTCGACACTGCCGCGATCGCCGACGGTCATCCACCCGCTTGTGTCCGGCCCTGCAGTTACCGACTCGTGCTCGCCTTCTCGACCCAGATAGCCGTCGAACAGCATGTCGCTGCGCACATGCAGCAGATCTTTCCTAATCTCCACCTCGACCCCGTCGAACAGCCGTCCGCTGACCTCGGCGCCACTGCTTTCGGTTCGGTCGTAGGAGACGAAACTGAGCTCGGACGCCCCGTAGAAGTGCGTCATGGTTGCGTTCGGTAGCGCCGTCGCCAGTGCAGCCCGACCCGACTGCGGCCATCGCGCCGCGGACGAGAGCACCTCGCGGACACTCGGGGCGAGAGCTCCGGAACGCGCGATGTCCCAGGCGATGGTCGGTACCGAATACAGGTGCGTCGGAGCATCGTCGAGAGCGATCGCCGCTGGGCGCAGGTCCACCGTCGCACCGCGGGTGAGCCCGTGCACCGCACCGTAGAGGAAGTGCGTGTGATCGAGGGTTCCGGATGCAGACACCCGATCGCCCGGCCCGAGATCGAACAGTGAATCGGAGCGATCGAGCGTGGCCGCCCACGACGCCTGATCACGGACGAACAACTTGGGCGGGCCGGTGGTTCCCGAGGTGATGCCGACGAGCAGTTCGGCACTGCGTGCGGGCGGATCGAGCGGCGCGGCACGGCCGGTGGTGAGCTCCTCGGGTGCCAGCACGGTGTCGGCACCCCAACGATGCACTCGTGCGTGCTGACGTGGATGCGCGACGATCAGCGAGGGCTCACACACCGCCGTGACATCGGCGAATTCGTGAGCCAACAGATGTCGATGCAGCAGAACGACACTCACGCCGGCATGCATCGCCGCAACGACGACCACCAACGACCCGATATCCGACGTCGGCAATACCGCGATGCGACGCATCCCTGCCACTGCGGTCGCAGTGCAGGTCACCCGATCCCAGAATCCACGATAGGTGATCTCCCCGGACGCGTCGACGACGGCTACTCCGAGACGGTCGGAATGCCGCGCTATCCGGGCGGCGAGAAGCTCACTCGTCATCATCGTCTACACCGCGCGCGACGAGGGCATCACCCATGGCGTCGGCGGTACGGAGGGCGCGCACCAGGACCGGCGTTGCCAGTGCCGTCATCGACCACTGCAGTCCGCGGGCCTTACGGGCCTGCGAGACCTCCTGCACGATGGACGCCAGCAGCGGGATGCATCGAATGGCCAAAGCCAGGAGCAGTCCGATGCGTTCCGGATCGATGCCGAAGCGTCGGACAGGGCCGAGCGCTCGGGTGACGGTGTCGAGCATGTCGGTCACCCGGGTGGTGAGCGTGACGAGGGCCGCCAGAGCAACGGAGATCACCAACACCCCGCACACCACCACGGCGCGCTGCCAGGTCGTGATGATCACCTGGAACACCCCGATGATCAGCAGCATCCAGAGCACCGGACGTAGTTGTGCCAATGCGACTTTCAGCGGGATTCGGGCTACCACGAACAGTACTGCGACCACCAGCGCCACGACACCGACCTCGAGCGGGGTGCGCGCGAAGATCACCGTCGCCAGGATTGCGAAGATCAGCGCCAGCAACTTCGATCCCGGGCTCATCCGGTGCAGCAGTGAGGTGCCGGGGCGGTACAGACCGATCATCCGATCAACTCCCGATAGGCCGGGACCGCGGCGGCAGGGGTGCCGTCGAACGCGATGCGGCCGTCGTCGATGACGATGACGCGCTCGAAGCTGTCCAGCAGTGCCAGTTGGTGAGTCACGACGACGACTTGCTGGTCCATCGAATCCAGAGCCTGCGCGACGACGCGTCCGTTGCGCAGATCGAGAAGCGTCGTCGGCTCGTCCGCAACGACCACCTCCGGCCGTCGAATGAGGACGGCACCGATCGCGAGCAGTTGTTTCTGTCCACCCGAGAGCAGATGCGCCGGATGGTCGCGGTGCTGATCGAGACGGAAGCGAACGAGAATCTCCTCGACCCGCTCGGCCACCTCTACCTTGCTCAGACCGGACCTACGCAACGAGAACGCGAGATCCTCTGCAACAGTGGGCATCACGATCTGCGAATCCGGATCGGTGAACACGAACCCGACCTTCTTGCGAACCTGCGCACCCTTCTTCGCGGCATCGATGCCGTCGACCGTGACGCGGCCCGTATCGGGCTTGATCAGACCGTTGATCATCCGCGCGAGCGTCGACTTACCCGAGCCGTTGGAGCCGATGATGCCGATTCGGCGCTCGTCGAACTCGAGGTCGATGCTGCGGAGCACCTGCCGTTCCCCGAACGAGTGCGAAATGTTCTCGAACTTGATCGTGCTCATACACACCCACTCATGTTGCTCGCTCCACCAGCATCGCTATTCCCTGCCCGCCGCCGATGGCGCAGGCCGCCAGGCCCAGTCCCGGGCCCCCGGTGTGCAGCATTCGAGAGGCCAACCGCACCAGAAGAATTGCGCCCGATGCTCCCCACGGGTGGCCCATCGCGATGGCTCCCCCGTCGGGGCAGATGCGATCCTCGTCGAGGCCCACTTCATCCGAGACCGCCAGCACGACCGACGCGAACGCCTCGGTGATCTCGACGATATCGATGTCGCCGAGGCCCACCCCGGTACGAGCGAGAAGCTTCTCGATCGCCGGCACCGGGCCGAGACCGGGAAGCGCCGGATCGGCCCCTGCGACCGCACTGCCGAGGATGCGCAACGTCGGCATCCCGGCTGCCCGATCGGCCGAGGTGATGGCCAGAACCGCCGCCCCGTCTGATATTCCGCACGAGTTTCCCGCGGTCACCGTGCCGTCGGAGGTGAAGGTGGGTCGCAGCCTGCCGAGCCGCTGGGCGGTCATGTTCGGGCGGACGCGCTCATCGGTTGCGACATCGTTCACGGTGACGATCTCGGCCGAGAAGTCGCAGGCCGCCGCGCGCGCAAACGACCGTGCAGCGTAGGCATCTTGGCGTTCGCGCCCGATGCCGCGGATTCGCGCGAGGTCGTCCGCTGCCACACCCATGTCCGGGTCCTCGAAACCGTGGGGAGCGAAGGGTGCTCGGGTATAACGGACGGGTTCTGCGCCGTCCACCGGCGGCCAGAATCGCCACGGGCTGGTGCTGGCGGATTCGACGCCGCCGGCCAGAATCAGCGTCTCGTCGCCGCTGCGGATGCGCGACGCGGCCTGCGCGACGGCGTCGAGCCCGGATCCGCACTGCCGATCGACCGTGACTCCGGGAACGCCGACACCGAGGCCCGCGAGCAGCGACGAGACCCGTGCGACGTCGCCGCCGGGGCCGAGACAGTTGCCGAGGATCACATCGTCGATCGGGGTGTCGAGTGAGCCGACCTCTGCTGCAACAGCTTTCAACACCGGCGCGGCGAGTTCCGGTGCGGTGACATCGGCGAACCCATGCCCGGCGATCCCGATGGCCGTGCGTTTTGCCGCGACTATGACGGGCACATTCACTGCAGGCACAGTCACTGCAGGGCCCCTCGCGCGATTTTGCCGCTTGCCGTGCGGGGCAGCTGCTGCACCACCGTCCACCGACGCGGCAGTGCTTCCTTGGCCATGATTGCGCGAGCGTCGGCGCGAACGAGTTCGAGGTCGCGGGATCCGTCGAGTTCGATGACGGCAGAGACAGTTTCGCCGAGAACCGCGTGCGGGGTGCCGATCGCTGCCGCAGCTCGGACGCCGTCGAGTGCGGTCAGGATGTTCTCCACGTCCTCGGCGATCACCGTGGTACCACCCACGTTGATCGCCGCATCCCCGCGGCCGTGGACGAGAAGTTCGGAGCCGTTCAGTTCGGCCAGATCACCGACGCCGAACCACCCGTGCGCACCGATCGCAGCGTACGGCGACCGAACGAACAGGTAACCGTCCTCGGTGCGCGCTTCGACATCCCGGAGCAGTCTCAGGGGCGAGCGTTCGGCCACGACCCTCGCCGCCACCAGCGACAGTTCAGCCGATCCGTAGTATTCGACCAGCCTGGTGTTCTGAGTCGAGATGTTCTGAGTCGAGGTGTTCTGATCCGAGGCGTTCTGGCTCGAGATCGTCTGCGCGGCAGCATCATCGAGTCCGGCACCGGCAGCGACGGCAACCCGCGCGCGAGGCATCCGGCGAACGACGTCACGGAGTACCGCAGGCACGGCGTGGACAGCGGTGGCCTGCGCAGGATCGTCGGTGACGCATGCCCCCAGCCACAGTGCATGCACCGCGGCGAACAGATGCATCGTGGCGTGTAGCGGTCCGGTGATCAGCACGGTATCTGTGGGGCGAAGACCGGTGATGTCGGTGAACTCGGGGAAGCTGTCGACCCACGACGCGGCAGTGCGAGCGAGCGGTTTCGGGCGGCCGGTGGAACCGGAGGTCGCCACCAGCAGGAACGCGTCGGGATCGGCGTGCGGAGGGCGCTCGGGACGAGCAGCCGGATCCTCGACTCGCACCGCGCTGCCCTGCCTGGCCGCCGCGAAAACGCAGATCAACGCGTCCGGCAGATCCAGTGCTGACGCGTCGTGGGATAGAGCACCGTGGGATCGAGCGTCATGCACCGGGAGGTGAGGCCACTGCTCGACGGCGGCGTCGAGTTCGGCATAGGTGAGTGTGCGGCCCGCCCAGGCGATGGCTGTGCAGTTGGCGGTGCTGCTGTCGCGGCCTCGACCTCCCAGCATGAGCGTCACGCCTTGATCAGGCCCGGGTACGCGCGGTGGACGCTCTTGGCGACGACTGTGGCGACGACGACTTTGGCGATGTCGCCGGGCAGGAACGGTCCGTTGGATGTGACGGCGGCCCAGAGCCCGACGTCGGTACGGAGAACGAGTCCGAGGACGCCGAATGCGTAGATGACCAGGATTCCGCCGAGCGCGTTGATCAGCAGGCCGAGCGCGATCGAGTATTTGGGCAGGATGCGCGCTGTGAGCAGGCCGATCAGGAATGCGGCCGGTATCCAGCCGATGAGGTACCCGACGGTGGGCCCGGCCATGGCGGCAAGACCGGTGCGTCCACCGGCCAGCAGCGGCAGACCGATCATCGTCAGGGCAAGGAACACCAGGACTGCGGCTGTGCCCTTGCGGGGTCCGAGGATGGCACCGGACAGGATGATGCCCAGCGTCTGCAGGGTGATGGGGACGCCCGAGAATCCGACCGTGATCGACCCCGGCAGGCCGAGAGCAGCGATGAGTGCAGCGAACACTGCAATCTGCGCCATATCGCGGGCGGAGACATTCATTCGGCTGACCTTACGGCTCGGCCGGCGAGTACTGCTGTCGACATCTGACACGGGTGGCTCCTCGAGGAGTGGGGCCCGCGAACTGCCCCAGAGACTTGAACGGCGTTCAAGGTAGCAGGCCAGCGGCCTGGGCCACACCGGCACGGGTACCGATCAGAAGGGTGGAGGGTCGTATCGGGCGCGGTCGTACCGAACGCGTGCATGGACGACGCGACAGTGTTCGAGGTAGGACCGCCGCTTCTCCGCCAACTTCTTTCGATCGATATCCGTTGTTGCAGAGCGAAAGTCGTCGAGAGTCGGAGGTGCACACCCGCTGTAGTCGAGCTCCCAGCGGGTCGGTTCCTCCGGGCTCGATCCCGGCCGGGCCGAGGCCCTTCGCCGTCGGCGAGATGGGCGGGGAGCCGCGATGGACAACTCCGGCAACGTGACTCTGCGCAAACCGAGGGAGTTCGACCACAGAATCGCGCCGTCTGCGAGCATCACCGCCGACCACGCGCCCGAGGTCTTGGCCTGATGATGGAACACGCACACCGGCTGGAGATTGGTCACGATCGTCCAGCCGCCGCGCTCGGGATCGTCGTGATCGAACGGAACCAGATGATCGATCTGACACCGGGCCGACGGCACGTCGCAGTTCGGGAACGTACACGTGCGATACGCAGCCCTGACGAACGCTGCGACGCGGGCAGCAGGCCGATACGTCACCGCCGAGTGCGACGGTGCGGACTCGCCGCCATGACCGTCGGGAAAGATGCCGCGAGCACGCTCCGGTTGTCCGGCAATCCATGCCAGCCACCGTGCGACGAGCCCGTCGTGGACAGACTCCTCCCCCAATATCGGATTCACGGGTGGGAGGCAGTGGGCATCCACGAGACGCGCGGACGGAAGCTCGGCGGCACCGCGCACCCGACCCATGCCGACCACCCGACGCAACAGCGAGGGCGGGGCCGGCGACAACGGCCCGTACGACCTCGACAGCAAACCCGACACATCGCCACTGCGGGAGCCGGAACCGCCGCCGGGGCCGGCGTCACCGGGCGACTGCCCGTGGCCGGAGCGCGATGGACCGTTGGGGCGATCCGGGTCCGAACTAGCGTCGGGGCGTTCCCGGTCCGAGCCGTCGGGGCTGCCCGTGCCGCCGTCGCCGTTGCGCATACCGCCACCATCCGGGCCATTACCGTCTGGGCCCCTGTCATCGGGGCCACCGTCATCCGGGCCACCGTCATCCGGGCCGTCGCTGTCCGGGCCACCACCATCGGGACCACCGTCCGGGCCATCGTCGTCCAGGCCATCGTCCGGACCACCACCATCGGGACCACCGTCCGGCCCATCGCCCTCACCCGGGCCGACATCGCTGGCACCGTCATCGTTCGATCCGTCATTGTTCGATACGTCGTCGCCTGTATTGCTTTGTTCGGGCTTCAGCATCTCGACCAGCTCGGTCAGCAGCGCCTGCCACTTCGCATCCGCGGCAACGATGCGCGCTACTTCGGGATCGATGGGCGTGCCGTCGGCGAGGGTCGCAGGCTCCGAGGACAGTCCCAGCAAAGTCTCCACCGCCACCACGATCTGGAGGAGATGCCCGCGCCGAGGAGGAATATCGTCGGCAGCGCCGGCCACCGGGCAGTCGTCGCCGCGATCGCACTGACACGCCAGCGAATGCTCGCCGTGCAGCAACGCCATCAGACCCGCTGCCCGCAGGGTCCCCGCCGATCGTGGGTCGCGCTTACAGACCGTCCCGACGATCTCGACGATGAGGGCGTCCGCTTCGGCTGCTTCGAGATCGGTGATCTTCGCGATGAGTGATGCGATCTCGCCCGGACCGGTGCGGTCGATCCGCACACCGACCTCCTCGGACTTCGCCGTCTCGCGGGCAGCTGCGGCACCGACCGGATCGGCCTTCATCCACAGCCGCCAGATCCGGTTCCGCAACGCCTGCGGACGCATCCGGCCACCAGACGCACAGACCTCGTACTCGATTGCCGCGATCGTCTCGTCACCGGCGCGATGCAAAACCGAGGTGATCGTCACCACCGTCGACCAGTCGAAGCTGCCGGTCACGAAACGCAAGGCCGTCAACGGCATTCGATGCAGACGCTCCGCGACATCGTGTACAACGGACGCATCGCGACGGGTTCCGGTCATCGTCACGGCCAGATCGCACAGGGCACCGCGGACGGTCTCACCCGGATCTCCGCCGGCGGCTTCGGCTGCTTCGAGGCGCATCTCGAGCACGTCGCAGTACGCGAGCACGGTCGCCGCCCGAGCAAGGTTCTCGGTGACACGGTTGAGCGCGATGACATCGAGAAACCCCGCGATGCAGTCATCGACCGGCGGCGTCTCCGCCACCCCCCACCCACCCGTATCGAACATGCATTCGATACTACGAGAGGGGTCCGACAAGAAAATCCGACGAACAATTCGAGCCGTATCGGTATAACTACAACCGTGGGCAGCTACACGATTCGTGACATCCGCCCGGGCGACGAGGAACAGCTCGGCACCGCGCACGTGGCGATCTGGAAGGCGACGTACGCGGGAATGATGAACAGCGCCAAGCTCGATGCGGTGCGTCCCCTCGATCGCATCGAACGATGGGAGCAGATCATCGCCCACCGCGACGAGGCGTCGAGCCGCGGTGTGCTGACTCGGTGCGCCGTCGACACCAGCGATTCACGCATCGTCGGTTTCGCCACCGGCGGCCCACCACGCGACGACGATCCGCCGGCATCGACCGAACTGTGGTCACTGAACGTCGTGCCCGAGCACCACGGCACCGGCGTCGCAACAGAACTCATGACCACCGTGGTCGACCCGGAGGCATCCACATACCTGTGGGTGGCAGCGGCCAACGATCGCGCCGTGGCGTTCTATCGCAAGCATCGATTCGAGCTCGACGGCACCGAGAAGTGGGACCCGTTCTGGGAGTGCCTCGAAGCCCGCATGGTCAGGGCTTGACGGGCGGTTCTCGTCTGGACTCGTCGGGATCGAGTTTTTCGGGGTTCAGCACCACCTCGGCCACCATCGGAGTCGTCTCGACGGTCGCATCGCCGTACCGGACGGCCACCGTGTTCGGCAGGAACGCCTCCAATGCACGCGGGGTGACCCACCACAGCAGTGCCGAGAAGAGGATCAGAATGTTGATCCACTGCAGCACCGTCGCCGCATTATCGGATGGAATGACACGATCGAACACCTGGATGTTCATCACCAGCCCGTGGATGACGATCAACACCCACAGCCGCCGGTAGCGGTAGAACACCCAGACCGCCGCCGCACCCCAGCACAGTGCCCACAGAAAACCACCGCCGCCGAAGTACAGGTAGAGAAAGCCTCGCATTGTGGCCGACAACGCCATGATGGCCCAGATCGGAAGCCGGCCCACAAGCAGCAACACCGGCAGCGCCACCAGAATCGGCTCCTCGCGTAGACCCACGGCGAGAGCAGAAACCACTGCGAGCCAATCGGATTCGACCGAGGCCGGAACCGAGAAGCTGAAGCGGACGATGTCCATGCGAGACAACACGAGCAGCGAAGCAGACGCGGCACCGATCGCGGCGCACCAGGTGAGCGCGGCCTCACGCGCAGTGCCGCTGCGGACCGGCCACACCGCAGGCAGCCTCCGACGTCGAGCGAAGTACACCGCGGCGATTGCCACGGCACCCACCGCCACCTGCGCTGCGCCGACAGCGAGATCGGCCCACTGATCCCCCATCGAGAGCGTCGGAGCCGGCGCGTTGGGCTCGCGGAAACGCCACAGTGCCCCCAGCAGGCTCACCGAATAGACGACGATCCAGCCGACCACCAGACCCAGGAGCATCGCGGCGGTACCGGCCGCGGTCAGACCCGGCCGGGGCGAGCGAGTAGTGAGACCCGCGCGGACACCGCTCGTCACCAGGTCACCACCGTTCCGCTCGATACAGCATCGCCGAACAGCTTGTCTATCACGCCTGGGCCGAGAATTCAGTACTGTCACGGCGATACGGAACCGGGGATGCCACTCACGGCCGAGTGTCACGCTCGGATGTGTCGCTCGCATCCTTCGCGCCGACGATGTCGTCTCGCAATTCGGCGAGCAGCCCCTTCTTCGGGGTGCCGCGACGCGATTCCCAGACGTCGACCATCGCGAGCACCACCAGAACACAGCCGATCGGGCCGCCCTGGAACCAGAACACTTGCAGGTCCCAAAAGAACAGCGCCAGCGCAGCGCCGACAACAATCGTGACGATGCTGCGTATATCTCGAGCACTCATTGCGTCCCCTCTCATCGGTTCAAACCAGGTTCAATTCGATTGCCGCATCCGCTGCCAGTAGTGCGCCCAGCACCACCGACACCGTCGCCCACACGTCCCCACTCCAGCGGTCCACGCGCCGGAGCAGAGTTGGCGTGATCGACGAAACACGTTCCTGCGCAAGTACTCTGACGGCAAGCAGGACGAGAGCAGGTGACAGCGTCACGAGCACGTACGCCGCGAGCAGCAGCGCCGACAACCCCCACCCCAGCCCGGCATCACCGACCGCGTCGATCGCTGCGAAGTAAGGCAGCATCGTCGCCACCTCCACCGCGCCCACAGCGACCGCGAGCAGGACCACCCCGCGAACAGTTCCCGGGGGCCGCGTCCACCACGCAGCCTTCGGAGCTTGCCGCCGACGGTCACAGACCAGGCCCATGATCAAAAGCGCAAGACCCACCGCCAACCGAATCCGCGCGTCGCCAGGAACAGCAACGCTCAGGCCATCGGTGGCCGCCCACACAGCAATGCCAACCCCGAGATAGAGCAGTCCCAACACGCTCAGATGCAGCAGAACGACACGCGCACGGAACGACGGCCACAGCATCATCCACAACGGAACCGCAAGAGTCCCGATGCCGATGCTGTCCACCAGCGCGAGTCCGGGCAGCTGAATTAACACAGCTGTACCGTAACAGGATTTCAGCACAGTTGTGTGGAAAAGATTTCCTCGTGCTAGAACAGACCGATGCCGAAGATCGTCGACCACGACGCACGCCGGGCGGAGATCGTCGCCGCCGTGTGGCGCGTCATCGAGCGGTCGGGAATGGACGGGGCGACGGTTCGCAGTGTCGCCGCCGAGGCAGGCGTCTCCCCCGGATCACTTCGCTACTACTTCTCCGACCAGGGAGAACTGGTGCTGTTTGCGGCCGAGGCCATGACGCAACGCGTCGTGCATCGGTTGGAGGCGCACCCGACCTATGGTGACGGCCTCGTTCGCGCAATCCGCGTTCTCGAGGAGTTGCTGCCACTCGACGAGGACCGCCGCGCCGAGGCGTCGGTGTGGCTGGAAGCGATCGTGCGTGCCAGAGTCGACGAGCGACTCGCCTCCCTCAAGACGGCCGGGTGGTTCGGCAGCCGGTACCTGTGTCGGCTCGCGTGGGCGCACCTGCACGATCTCGATCGACCGAACTCCCCCGCCTTCATCTTCGACAGCGCCGCGGACGAACGTGCAGCGGCCGAACTGCATACCTTCATCGACGGGCTGACGCTGCAGGCAGTGACGTATCCCGAGCAACTCGCGGCCGACGAGGTGCGTCGGATGTTGCAGGACTACCTGAAGACGCGGCTCTAGCCGGTCCCGTCAGCTGCAACGAATCCGGCCGGATCCGTTACTCGAGGTAACGTCGATGGGATGCATGTGTCCGACCGCCTCACCGACCACGTTCCCCAGCGCTGGCTCGAGCCCCTCGTCAAGCACGCCGAGGCCCTCAAGTTCCTGATCGTCGGAGCGATCACCTTCGTCGTCACCGTGGTCCTGTTCTTCGGCCTGAAGTGGACGATCCTGCAGGACAAGCCCGTGACAGCGAACGTTCTGGCCGTGCTGATCGCGACCATCGTGTCGTACATCCTCAACCGGGAATGGTCGTTCACAGCGCGCGGCGGACGACGTCGCCACCACGAGGCAGCACTATTCTTCGCCGTTGCCGGAACCGGTCTGGCAATCAACCAGCTACCGCTGTGGGTGTCGAGTTACATGCTGGATCTGCGTTCGCCGAACGTGTCCTTCCTCACCGAGAACATCGCCGACTTCGTCAGCGGATCCATCATCGGCACCTTGCTGGCAACCGCCTTCCGGTGGTGGGCGATGCGCAAGTTCGTGTTCCCGGAACAGGCGGACGTTCTCCCCGATCCCGTCGCCCTGACCGTTTACGGTGGACGGCATGGCGACCACTAGGACCCTCGTGCTGATGCGGCACGGCAAATCCGGCTACCCCGACGGAGTACCGGATCACGAACGCCCCCTGGCCGCACGTGGCCAGCGCGAGGCCGGACTGGCCGGAGCCTGGATCAGCGAGCACGTCGGCAGCGTCGACGCAGTGCTGTGCTCGACGGCTCTGCGCACCCGCGAAACTCTCGCGGCCACCGGTCTGAGCGACGCTCCCACCCGCTTCGAACGCGACATCTACGGCGGATCCGCCGACGAGATCATCGACGAAATCCGACTGGCCGACACGTACTTCGACGACGTCACCGTCTCGACCTTGCTGGTCGTCGGGCACGAGCCCGGAATCCCCTGGACCGCACTCGAACTGGCGGCCGACGACGACACCGACCTGGCCCGCGAGGTGCGACACCGCTTTCCCACCTCGGCAATCGCAGTGCTGACCACCGAGTCGTCCTGGGCAGAGGTGGCTGCAGGGACGGCCACCATCACCGAGTTCTGCATCCCGCGCGCCGAAGAGACCCGCCCCGAGTCCTGACTAGCGGTTCCTGAGGTACAGGTAGCCGGCCCCACCTGCGGCGATCAGCAGAATCAACGCGGCGGGGAATCCGAGCAGCCACCACACCAGAGCCAGCACCACCAATGCGGGCGCGGCAGCGATCAACGCAATGCCGGGATTCTCGCGAACTGTCTCCAGCGCGGACTGTGCGTGCACTCTGTCGATCTTCTTGCCTGCCATCGTCGACTCCCGGGTTTCGTATGTCCTGTATGCGTACTTCCACAGTAGCGCGGTCGGCTACGACTTTCGGTGGAGCGCAGCGTCGTACCTTCGGCCGAACCACCAGGTACGACGCCTCCGCGGGGGTACCGCGCGCACGGCGGCTGCGGTGAGATCGGGCCCATGAACAATCCGATTCTGCTCACCATCGCGATCTGCGAGGTCGGCTTCTGGGTTCTGGTGATCGGTGGCCTCTGCCTGCGCTACGTAGCGCGCATGCGACGCGCCAGCACCGTCACCCTGGCCCTGCTCCCGGTCCTCGACATCGTATTGATTGCGGCCGTGGCGCTCGATCTGCACCGGGGCGGCGAGGTCGAATTCGCGCATCGCCTCGCCGGCATCTATTTCGGCTGGACCGTCGTGTTCGCGCACTCGACGGTGGCCTGGCTCGACGTGCGCTTCGCGCACCGATTCGCCGGCGGACCCGCACCTGTCAAGCCCCCGAAAGCCGGTCCGCAGGCCTACCGCAACGAGATCCGGGGATTCGTGAAGTGGTTGATCGCTGCCGCTATCGCGCTGGTGATCACCTACGCACTGGCCTACACCGTGGCAGACTCGGAGCAGGCAGCAGCACTGAAGACCGTGATCCAGCCGCTCGGCGTCATCACCTTCTTCTGGTTCGTCACCGGACCGCTGTGGGTGCTGGGTTCCAAAACTGCGGGTACGAAGAACTCGAAAGATGCGGCAGGAGAACGGAGTCGACTCTGATGCTGGGCGGTTACCGGGTACGGGGTTTTCACCGCGTGCTGGGTTTTCACCGCGTGCTGCGCACACTTCGCCCGTCCTGGCGGCCACGCAATCCCGTTGTGCTGCCGATCGAGATGCTTCTGGCCACGCTCGTCTACGCCGGATTCCAACTCTCCACCGGCATGGTCGGTGACACCGGAAACGAACTCGTCGGCAGCCCACCCTTGATCGCAGTGAGTGTCGTTGCCCTGCTGGCGATGACCGCGGTGCGTGCATGCGCCGATCGTTTCCGGTCACGGCTTACCTGTCGGTGGTAGCGATCAGCGTCGCCCTGATCCTGGTTCTGCCGGACCGAACTCTCGGGTTCACCCCGCTGTACTGGTTTGCCATCGCGGCCTTGGCAATTCGGGTGACCGGGCCACGCCTGTTCGCCCCCATCGCCGTCGGGTTGATCCTCGACATCGCTGTCAGCGTCGATACCGGACTGTCCTACCCGAACGCCGCAACCGGTCCCGGTGGCACGATCGGAGTGATCACCGAGCAGATCGCGAATCTCGCCATCAATTACACGGTGCTCATCGCACTGGGCAAGTACATCGCCCGGAACCGCGCGCAGGAACTCGAGAGCGAGGCTGCACTCGACCGAGCCGAACTCGAACACCGGAGGCGATTGGACGAGACCCTGGACAACGAACGAAAGACCATGGCACGCGAGCTCCACGATGTCGCGGCTCACCACCTGACCGGCATGCTGATCCAGGCCAAGGCATCGAAGACGCTCATCACGAGCAACCCCGAGCAGGCACGCGAACTACTTACCGGCGCAATCGGACACGGCCAGCGCACCCTCGACAGCCTGCGTCAGATCGTCGGCATCCTGCGACCGAGCGACACCGACCGTGCACCGCAACCGATGATCTCCGACATCGCCGAGCTGATCGAACAGTCTCGAATATCGTTCGGGCGCATCGACGCCGACGTCTTCGGCGATGCCGACAAGATAAGTGGCACAGACAGCGCCGTGCAACTGACGTGCTACCGCATCGTTCAAGAGTCGTTGTCCAATGCCCGAGTCCACGCGCCGAGCTGCGATGTGCGCGTCGACGTATCCGATCGATCCTCGGCCATCGAGGTGACCGTCACCAATACGATGCCACCGGCCGGCTCCGAACTGCACGAGCCTGCGGGTCAGGGCTTCGGCATCCCGGGAATGCGGGAGCGTGCCGCACTACTCGGCGGCACCCTCGATGCCGGATTGTCCGACGACCGAACAACGTGGACCGTGCGCGCTCGACTGCCCATGGGCGGAATGATCTCTCGGCCCCCAGAGCTGTTCGTATGATCGAGATACCAGCATGATCACCGTACTCATCGCCGACGATCAGCCCGTGGTTCGGCAGGGGTTCGAGCTGTTCCTCGCCGGCAATCCCGACATCGAGGTCGTCGGGCACGCGAGCTCGGGACAGCATGCCGTGCACCAGGTATCGATACTGCGGCCGGACGTCGTGCTGATGGACATCAGGATGCCGAACGGCGATGGGCTGACCGCCACGCGAGAGATACTGGCGCAGTTCGACAGCGTTCGCGTCATCGTCGTCACCACGTTCGACCTCGACGAGTACGTGTTCGCCGCCCTCGACAGCGGGGCAGCCGGATTCCTGCTCAAGGACACCGATCCCGACGAACTCGCCGATGCAGTGGTCACAGTGGCCGGTGGCGGGGCGGCGCTCTCCCCACGACTGACCCCGCGCTTGATGGCCGAGTTCGCGCGCCGGGGCACGCCGAGTCGAACCACTCCCGTTGCACCGCAACACGACCTGAGTCTGCGCGAAATGGAAGTGGTTCAACTGCTGGCGAAGGGCCTGGGCAACAACGAGATCGCCCGTGCACTGCAGCTCGAACAGAGCACAGTCAAAACTCACGTCGGGAACATCTGCCGCAAACTCGACGTCAACACCCGAGTCCACGTGGTGATCTGGGCCTACCGCAACGGCCTGGTGAGCAGCTAGGCGGCCTTTCGCTCCTCGTCCGAGGTCTTGCCGGTCAGCTCGGTTGCCGAAGCGGAGTGATCGGTGTACTGGAAGTGCGGTCGCTTGTCGCCGATGTACGAGGTCATCCACGAGACCACGGCGACGTAGCGGTTGCGGAACCCGACCAGGTACATCAGGTGCACGGCGAGCCACATGAGCCAGGCGATCGGTCCCGACATGTCGACCTTGCCGAACAGCCTTGCGACAGCGCTGAATCGACCGACGATCGACATACTGCCCTTGTCGGTGTATTTGAACGGCGTTCCCGCATCGACCTTTCCGATGATCATCTTCGCCACGTGCCTACCCTGCTGCATCGCCACCGGTGACTGGCCGGGGAGCTTGTTCAACGACGTCACGTCGCCGATCGCGTAGATGTCCTTCGCCGAGCCGACCGTCAGGTCGTCGTGTACGAGAAGGCGTCCGGCACGGTCGGTTTCACATCCGGTGCGCTCGGCGACAGTGGCCGCCAGGTCGCTCGCCTGAACGCCGGCCGACCAGATGACGGTCTTGGCCGGGTAGGTACGCGAAGTCTTGGTGTCGACGTCCTGCACCGTGACGACGTCGTCGGCGATGTCGGTGACCATGCCCCCGGTGACGACGTCGACGCCCGACTTCTCGAGCTTCGTGCGGGCGTACGCGCTGAGCTTGCCGCCGAATGCGGGCAGCACTTCCTTGACTCCGTCGACGAGGGTGACCGTGACGTCGTCGGGTTCGATGTCCGGGAACGATCCGGCGAAGTAGCGGTGCGCGAGATCCCTGATCTGACCGGCCAACTCGACACCCGTCGCGCCTGCACCGACGACGACGAAGCTCAACAGCTCCTTGCGAGCAGCCGGATCGGTGGTCAGGTGCGCGGTTTCGTAGCAGCTCAGAATCTGCTCACGCAGCGCGATCGCGTCGTCGACGGTCTTGAGGGCGAACGTGCGGTCCTTGAACTCGTCGCGGCCGAAGTACGCCTGGGTGGCACCGGTGGCGACGATGAGACGGCCGAAGCCGATGGTGTGGCTCTGGCCACCGCCGACGTAGGTCACCTGGTGAGCCTCGGGATCGACATCGACGACGCGTCCGAGACGGACGTCGGCGGAGTCGTACTGCGCGAGGATGCGCCTGATCGGCGGGGCGATCTCGCCCGTCGACAGCATCCCGGTGGCGGCCTGGTAGAGCAACGGCTGAAAGAGGTGTTCGGTGGTGCTGGAGATCAGCGAGAACGTCACACCGGCCTTGCCCAGAGACTTGGCGGCGGCCAATGCTCCGAATCCCGATCCCACGATGACGACGTCGTACGTTTGCACAGCACTTCCCTTTTCGGCTCGAGTCTTTCCCATAACGAAGAACTACCTCCATGAAACTCCGACCTCGGTGGTCTATCAACGCGGAAGTTGAAATAGCATCCATGAGTAGAACTCATGATTGGACGTGTTCATGGAACTGCGGCAACTGAAGTACTTCCTCGCGGTCGGGGAGGAACTGAACTTCTCGCGCGCTGCCGAGCGCTGCTACGTCTCGCAATCGGCGATCAGCCTGCAGATCTCCAAGCTGGAACGAGAGATCGGCGAGCCCCTGTTCGAGCGCACCTCTCGTACCGTCCGATTGACCGTTGTCGGAGCACAATTGGTCTCCATCGCCCGGCACATGGTGGAGCTCGAGCAGGCCGCCCTGGCGTTGACGACGCGCAAGCGAAACCAACTACGCCTGACCGGAAACATGACGTTCGCGGCCAACGCCATCGCCGCCATCGTCGCGGTACGCGAGCGCCACCCCGACGCCGAGATCGACTTCGTCCTGAAACGATTCGCAGAACAGATCGAAGCGGTGACGTCAGGGGACTGTCAGGTGGCGCTGATCCGCGGCAGCGTCGAACGCTCCGGCCTGCACGTGACCGAGCTGTGGACCGAGGACCTCGTCGTCGTGCTCGCCGAGGGCCATCCCCTCGCCGGGGAGGACAACCCGAGCCTGAGCCAGCTCGCCGACTACCCGTTGCTGCTGCCCAAACGCAGCGAGCAGATTCTGCTGCACCGGGTGATCGAGCGCGAGATGAAGCGCAGCGGACTGCCGCTGAGCTTCGGCCCGCCCGTGGCGTCCGATCACACCGCCAGCGCCGAACTCCTCAACCACCCGCAATGCTGGTCCATCCTGTATGCCAGCACCGCCGACAGCACCCCCAAAACGGGCCTGGTCTTCCGCACGGAAGCCGACCGTCGGTTGCGGCTACCGGTATCGGCCGTCGTCGACGCGACCGTGCCCATCACCGACATTCAGCGCGACCTCGTAGCGGCCCTGGCGGCGACAGCACCGGTTCAGCCCGCCACCCCCGCGAGCTGAGCGAACGCGGCATCGGCGTCGAACAAGTCGGCGCGATCGTACGTGGACGTCGAGGCCATGATCTCGTTCGCACCGGTGCGCTCGATCACCTCTTCGAGCCTCGGGCGGACCTGCCCGGCCGTGCCGAGGATGCTCGACGCGAGGGACGCCTCGATTCTGTCGCGCGTCTGCGACGTCCACTGCGATTCATCGATCGCCGACGCCGGTTCGAGAGCCGGGAACTCGCCCTCGCGCCTGGACCTGGCCATCGCCCACGCCTCCGGCACGGCGAGCCTGCGGGCATCGGCAGCGTCCGCTGCGATGGTCACGTCGAGCGAGACGATCACGTACGGTTCGGGATTGGTCGCCGTAGACCGAAAGTGCTTGCGATACAACGCCAATGGGTCATCACGCTGGAGCACCGGTCCACCGACGACGACCGGAAGCCCAGCGCGGGCGGCAACCTCGAGACCGGCACCGGTCGCGAGAACGAACACCGGCGGAGCCGGGGCGGCGGGCCGGGCCGTCACCGGTGCCGAACCGTCGAGATACGAACGCAACTCGGCGATGTCGGCCTCGAAGGTATCGGGCGCGTGACGATCTCGGCGCAATGCGGCCCGGACCGGTTCGGTGAAACCGAGGGAACGGCCGACGCCGAGATCGATCCGGCCGGGAAAGAGAGACTCCAGCATCAGGAACTGCTCGGCAACGATCAGCGGCTGATGGTTGGGCAGCATCACACCGCCGGATCCGACGCGAATGCGCGAGGTACGCGACGCCACCGCGGCCGCCAGAACCGCAGGCGCCCCCGACGCGATGCCGGGTACGCCGTGATGCTCGGCCACCCAGAACCGATGCAGCCCGATCTTCTCTGCATGCACTGCCCGCTCGACGGTATGCCGCAGCGCCGAGGCATCGTCCATTCCGGACCGAGTACGGGATCTGTCGAGGAGGGAGAAGAACACGGATATCTCAACCGACGAGGCGTCGGGCATATTTCTCGAATTGTTCGTTCGACGCGGACCGAATGCGTCCGCAATCGGCGTCAGTATTGCTCCATGAACCTCACCATGAAGATCGAACTCGTCACGTTGGCCGTCACCGACGTCGATCGCGCCAAGGACTTCTACGTCTCGATCGGCTTCGTCGCCGACCACGATGCTCGCCCCTGGGACGGCATCCGGTACGTCCAGCTCACTCCCCCGGGCTCGGCGTGCTCCATCGCGATCGGCGAGCACATCACCGACGCAGAGCCGGGCAAGGGGGCCGGGATGCTGATGGTCGTGGACGACGTGCAGCAGGCCTACGAGCACCTCACGTCGGCGGGCCTGACCATCGATCCACCCAAGGACGAGGGCTGGGGCACGTTCGTGTACTTCGCCGACCCCGACGGCAACACGTGGTCGGTGCAGCAGTTGCCCGCACAGTCCTGACGCTAGGGCCGGAGCTGCAGCCGAGCCAGGATGCCACGGTGGTCGGAACCCGCGATCGTCACTGCCTCGACCGATCGAACGGCCAGCCCTGCCACCAGTACATGGTCGATGGCGATGACGGGCGGGTACCAGGTGTGTGCCGGGTACGTCCTGAGCATGCCCGCCCCGGTGGCCACCGCCGCATCGACGAACCGGCCATCCTGTAGATCTCGGTACCGCCGATGATCCTGCGTCGCGTTGAAGTCGCCCGCCACCACCACGGGACCGTCGTCGACGGGGATCTTGGCCAAGAGCTGGCGCAACAGCCCCAGTTCACGAACCCATTCGGACGGCTCCCTCGGCCACGGCGGCACGGGGTGAACCGCGAACACCAGAGGCCGGCCCGGCATCTCCACCCGCGCGGAGAGCAGTTCTGTCACGAAACCGTCGTGGCGCTGCTCGTCGACGAGCGGGAAGCGGCTGTAGATTCCGGCACCCTCTCCGCCGGGCGCAGCGCTGACGTACGCGTGTGGCAACGACTCGGACAGTCTCGGGCGTAGACGGGCCTCGGCCTCGGGCGTCAGTTCGACGAGAGTGAGCACGTCGGGTCGGTGCTGCTCGACCAGCGCGACCAACGCGTCGAGATCGGCCTGACCCAGCCAGATGTTGGCGTGTAGCACTGTCAGGTTCGACTCGTCGGATCTTTGTGCGAATCTGCGCCGTTGCAGTGGAAGCTGGGTCGCGGCCGCGCCTGCCAGTACCGCCGCGCCTGCCGCCAGCCCCCACCACCCGAACGCCACCGCCGCGAGAGCAGTGCCCGGCACCGCGGCGAGCATGAGGACATGTGCCAACGACGCGGCAACGAGCATCCCCTGGCCCCGCGCGTTTACAAGGTGCGCCATGATGCCGAGTACCGCTGCGACGAGCAGTAACAGAGCCACCGATGCCGAAACCATGAGCGGAGTCTGACAGGCAAACCTGAGGCCGAGCTGGGAAGCATCCTCGAGACCGACCGAACTGTTCGCTTTCTCGCGGCAAACACGACAGAATCGACAACGCTGTCCGTGAGTCAAGTAGGGGGACTTTCCGTGAACCGAAGGCAACTGCTGCGGTTGGCCGCTGCCGGAATGCTCGGCGCTGCCGCCGCTCCGGTCCTGAACTCGGCGGGCATGGCGGGCTCGCCCACAGCAGGTGCACTCCCCATCGGTGCCGACCGCATCCGATCACTGGTTCCCGAACTGTTCGCCGATCCCCCGCGTCCACCGGATCATTCCTCCGTTCTCGTCATCGGCTCCGGCTTCGGTGCCAGCGCCGCCGCCCTTCGGATGGCGCAGGCCGGCACCCAGGTGACCGTCCTCGAACGTGGACTGCGCTGGCCACGCGACCCGTGGCGCGAGATCTTCACCGCCGACATGACCGCCGACGGACGCGGACTGTGGCAGCAGACCTCGTTCACCAACATCACCGGCATGCCCGTCGGACCGGTCGACCTCTTCGGCGGCGTACTCGACACCACGCGCTACGAGAACCTCTCGGTCTGGCGCGGCGCGGCCGTCGGCGGCGGGTCGATCGTCTACACCGGCGTGACCATCGCCCCGGACAAGAAGTTCTTCGACCTCTCCTTCGGCGGACGACTGGACTACGACGAGATGGCCGCCACCTGGTACCCCAAGGCCCGCTCGATGCTCCGGCCGTCGCCGATGCCCGAGGACGTCTACAACAGCCCGAACTTCGCACACTCGCGCACCTGGGACGACCACGCCCGACGGGCAGGCTTCACCCCTCAGGCAGTGGACGGCAACTGGAACTGGAACGTCGTCCGCGACGAGATCGGCGGGCGCTCGAGGCCGTCCGCGACCGTCGGCGCGAGCACCTTCGGCAACTCCAACGGCGCCAAGCACGACCTGACGCAGAACTACATCCCCCAGGCCGAGGCCACCGGCCGAGCGATCGTGTGCCACAGCCACCGCGTCGCGGCGATCGGCACCGAATCCGGCGGCCGCTACCGCGTCGAGGTCGAACGCCTGGACCCCTTCGGCAACGTCGTCGAGACCCGCACCGTCACCTGCGACACTCTCGTTCTCGGAGCCGGATCCATCGGCACCACCGAGCTGCTGATGCGGGCCCGCACCACCGGTGCGCTGGCGAACCTCAACGAGTTCGTCGGCACCGGTTGGGGCACCAACGGAGACGCCTCGATGACCCGCTCCCTCGGGCCGATGTCCGCCGGACCGCAGGGAGCGCCCTGCGCGTCCCGCATCGTCGACGACTCAGGACTGCCGCTGACCGTCGAGAACTGGTATGTGCCAGGCGTTCCGACGAACCTGGGTTTCATCGGCTCACTGGGCATGACCATCGATCCACTACGCGGGAACTTCGGATTCGATTCCGCCACGAACCAATTGACGCTGAACTGGCCGAAGGGCGGCAGCCGAGACACCGTCGAGGCCCTACGCGCAGTACAGAATCGGATGGCGCAGGCCGGCGGTACCGTCGTCGCGGCCGAACCGTTCACCCGCGACGTCGACGACACCTTCACCGCCCACCCCCTCGGCGGCGCAGTACTGGGCGACGTCACCGACGGCTACGGCCGCGTGAAGGGCCACCCCGGGCTCTACGTCGTCGACGGTGCACTGATTCCCGGCAGCACCGGAGCCGCCAACCCGTCGCTGACCATCACTGCGCTCGCCGAGCGCAACGTGGCACAGATCATCGCGGACGGGCGCTGACCACTCGAAATGGGTAGACCCGCGCCGAACGGGTAGCCCACAGATATACCCGTCAACGATCCGACCGAACGCACCATCGCCGACCGCGACGTGGAGAAGCGCTGGAGCGACCCCGGTGCCCTCCGCAAAGCTGCGGGATACTCTGCCGGCGTCGTAGCGGTGGCCGCGGCGCTGACCGCGGTGTTCCTCCTCGTCGACCGCACCAATCCGGTGTTGGCCGCGTCGGTTCCTGCGGTGTGCTTCCTCGGCGGCATCGGGGCTCTCACGTTGGGATACAAGTCCTACCGCGCCGGTGGCACCTGGCCGATCTGGCAAGGCGCGGCATGGTTCCTGTTCACCGTGATGCTGCTCGGTCTTGCAATGCCGATGTTCGCGATTCGTCAGTGACCGTCGGCGTCAACCGAGCTGAATCTCGGGGCGGCCTTCGGGGACGGTGACGGTCGCGGCTGTGCGTACCGCCTTGCCTGGCGTCGACACCGCATCGAGAACCCTGACCTCCGAACGCCATTCGGTGTTCGTCAGCGTGCTGCGGAGATAGCCGCGTCGAGCGTTGCCGTACTTGACGTGCGGTGAGGCTTCGGCGATGGCCGCACCCGCGGTGTCGACATCGGCACCGTCCTTGCCCGACGCGATCGACGTGGTCGCGATCTCCACACCTTGGATCGGCGACGCCTGATCCTGGTAGTCGCGGCGCAGTTCCGACACGATCGTTCGATGAATGTCGCCGACGATCGACGCGACGTTCTTCGTGCCACGATCCCGAGCCCCGTCCAGGATGCGATGCCGCGAGGCCTCGTATCCGCTCCACGGATCCATCCCGACCTTGCGATCGCTGCCGAGTCCGCGGGCCAGATCGGAAATGACCGTCTGATGCGCCAAGAAGTTCCACCTCGACGGTGATGCGAACCCGTCGAGAATCCATTGTTCCTGTGCCGCACCGGTTATGGTCCGCGACGGATCAGCCGTCTCGGCGTCCTGCGCATGCTCGCCGTCCCCGTGCGCTTGATCGCTGCGGTACTGCCGCGTGTCCAGCACCGAGAAATCCACCAGATCGCCGAACGAGAACCGCCGATAGACCGTCATGTCCGGCCCGACGGGCTTCAGATTCGCACGAACAGGGGTGTTCTCCCACCACGCCTTGAACGCGTCGGCTCTGCGCAACAGGAACTGCTTCGGATCGTCATCGTCTTGGCTGATCTGCGAGGCCCAATTGTTGTCCACCTCGTGATCGTCGAATGCGGAGACGAACGGTGCCGAGGCATGAGCGGCAGCGAGGTTCTCGTCCGCCTTGTACAGGGCATACCGATCCCGATAGTCGCCCAGCACCATGGTTTCTCGAGCCGCCGACTCGGTGCGTGGCTCGCCCTTGCGTGCGCCCTCGTCCTTGATGGCGTACTCGTAGATGTAGTCGCCCAGAAAGAACACCACATCCAGGTTCGACGCCGCCAGATCCTGGTACGCGCCGAAGTAGCCGTCCTCCCACTTCTGGCACGAGGCCCACGCGAAATCGAGCCTGCTGAGCGGCTGACCCAGTGCCGGTGCCGTTTTGGTGCGTCCCACCGGACTGGCGTGCGGGCCGACGAGGAAGCGATAGAAGTACTCACGAGCCGGCTCCAGGCCCCGGACGTCGACGTGTATCGACCAGCCGTCGAACTCGGTGGCGAGCTCGATGCCTTCGCGGGTCATCTGCGCGAAGTTCTCGTCCGCCGCGATCTGCCACCGCACCGGCACAACGCCGGGAGTCATACCACCCAGCGGGGCAAAAGGATCGGTGGCGAGCCTGGTCCACAGCACCACCGAGTCTGGCAGTGGGTCGCCGGATGCCACGCCGAGACGGAACGGGTAATCGGGCGTCACCACGGACTGCGCACCCGCTGTCGCTGTGGTTCCTGCGAGTTCGGGAGTGAACGCCAGCGCTCCCACCAACGCACTCCACGTCAGGAACTGTCGACGCGTGGCCCCCGCCCGCAAGGAGATGTCCTGACCGATCCGTACCTCGTTAGCCCGTCTCACCATCGTTCGAGGGTTTCGCACCAGGGCGAACTGTGCCCGTCATCGATCGAACGGCGAAGTGAACACGAAGCTTTCTTTGCATTCAGGACCGAAGCCGTCCGCGATGTCGGCAACACTCGAGCGCATGACAAACACCGACCGCACAGGCTCCCAGATCGACCACCTCAACACCGGCGTCGCCGATCTCGACGCCAGCGCCGAGTTCTACGGAGCTGTACTGAAACCGCTGGGGATCACCGAGATCATGCGGGTACCGCACACCCCCGAAGCGAACCAGCTCGCCATGATCGCGTTCGGTTGGGCGCAGGTGAAGCCCTTCTTCTGGATCGTGGACGCCCCGGGTTCGGCCATCGGACCGCATACTCATCTCGCATTCAGCGCCCCGGATCGCGACACCGTCGATGCCTTCCACGCGGCGGCGCTGTCGGCGGGAGCGGTCGAGTTACGACCTCCGGGCCTGCAGCCCGAGTACCACGCCACGTACTACGGATCCTTCGTTCGCGACCTCAACGGCATCGACCTCGAGGCCGTCTGCCATCACGAATGAACAGTCGAACGCACCCGCGGCCGGTCAGCTACTACCGAACATCGGAGGCAGGACGGGTATCGCCGGGACAGGGTACGCAGCAACGTTCATGACCACGGTGCCGTCGCAGTAGCCGCCGTAGATCGTGGTCTCCCATACTCCCGTCAAGCTGCCGTCGGGTTGCGGGGTGTAAGTGGCTACCGAGCGGGCATCGTTGTAGTCCTTGGGAACGCCTTCGCCCTTGAAGCAATCCCACACCCAGTCATAGGTGTGCACCCAACTCGTTCCGTCCCAGATGTAGTCGATCGGGCGGTTCTGGAGAGACTCGTTCGCCGGTGGTGGACCGGCGACAACGGAGGCGACGCACTCTCCATCGGTGCAGTCGGAGGCGAAGGTGTACACGTTGGAGAAATCCGGTTCGCGCTGCGACGCCGCCGCGCTCGTGCCGGTCTTGCTCGCTGCGAACCGCATCAACGAATAATCGCCGGACCACAAAGGCTCATCACCGGGTGCCGCACCGGCCGGGAGGGCTCCCGCGACGATCCACGCCATGACCATCGCGAGCACGAGCACAGTCTTTCGCATTGGGCAACGATAGCCGTCGAAACCCCGCGCCGAGCCCGAGACGACGAAGTTCGCCGTACCGGCAATGCGCTGAAGATGGGCCTCCCCAGGGTCAGGCCTGAACGACCCACACCATATTGCCGTCGGGATCACGAAGCACGAACATCGGCGGCGCACCGTCCTCTGTCCCGGAGATTGCGTCCATATCGACACCGCCGATCGCGCTCAGTCGCGCATGTTCCGCCCCGACGTCGGGAGTTTCGACACCGATCGAGGACCCGCCGGGCGAGTCACCCATCGGCGGATTCAGGGCGAGCCGTGCCGTCGAACCGGGCGGTGCCACCTCGACCCACCGATACTCGCCCTCGGGGCCGAAACGCGTGTCATCGCGCAGCTCGAAGCCGAGCACACGTGAATAGAACTCGAGGGCCTTGTCCTGGTCCGCGACGGTGAACATGGCCACGCCGATGTTCACGATGGTGCTGGGTGTTTGGTTGGTCATGTCGGTACGGACTCGCGTCACGCGGAAAACTCACCGCTGCCCCTGTATACGACAAAACCCCGCACCGACCGAAGTCGATGCGGGGCTTTGGCTGCTGGCTCTGTCGTCGTGAGCAGAAATTCGTAGTGGGCTACGAAGTTCTGCTCACGTGCGACGAAGTCGCTCTAGCGGTATTCGTTGGAGAAACCGTAGTCGTCGAGCGGCACTGCAGCGCCGGTTCCCTGGCCGAAGCCGTCCGGGCTGTAGTACTGATCGTCGTACGACGGCACCGCGTACGCCGCGGCACGTGCCTCTTCGGTCGGCTGCACCGTGATGTTCCGGTACCGGTTAATGCCGGTACCAGCCGGGATGAGCTTACCGATGATGACGTTCTCCTTGAGACCTATGAGCTTGTCGCTGCGGCAGTTGATCGCCGCGTCGGTGAGCACACGAGTGGTCTCCTGGAAGGACGCTGCCGACAGCCACGAGTCGGTGGCCAGCGACGCCTTGGTGATACCCATCAGGACCGGACGTCCGGCTGCGGGCTCGCCACCCTCGGAGACGACGCGACGGTTGCTCGACTCGAATTCGCTGCGCTCGGTGAGTGAACCGGGCAGGAATTCGGTGGAGCCGCTGTCGATGATCGTCACGCGACGGAGCATCTGGCGCACGATCGTCTCGATGTGCTTGTCGTGAATCGACACACCCTGCGACCGGTACACCTCCTGGACCTCGTTGACGAGGTGGATCTGCACCTGGCGAGGACCCATCACGCGCAGCACCTCGTGCGGATCGGCAGCACCTTCCATGAGCTGCTGGCCGACCTCGACGTGGTCACCGTCCGCCAGAAGGCGCTCGGTGCCGTCGTCGTGCTTGAAGACGCGCAGACGCTGACGCTTGGAGAGCTTGTCGTAGACAACCTCTTCGCCGCCGTCGTCCGGAACGATGGTGATCTTGTAGAAACGATCGCCGTCCTCGAGCTGGATGCGTCCCGACACGTCCGCGATCGGAGCCTTGCCCTTCGGCACACGTGCCTCGAACAGCTCCTGCACGCGAGGCAGACCACCGGTGATGTCATCTCCGGCGACACCACCCTGGTGGAAGGTACGCATGGTCAGCTGGGTTCCGGGCTCACCGATGGACTGTGCGGCAACGATGCCGACGGCCTCACCGATGTCGACCAGCTTGCCGGTGGCCATCGAGCGGCCGTAGCAGGTGGCGCAAACGCCGGTGCCGGTGGTGCAGGTGAGCACCGAGCGAACCTTGACCGACGTGATGCCCGCAGCGAGCAGCGCGTCGATGGCCGGGTCACCGAGATCGTGTCCACGAGCGACGATGACCGTGCCGTTCTCGTCGACAGCGTCGTTCGCCAAGGTGCGGGCGTACGTGCTGGTCTCGACGTGAGCGTCGCGGATCATCTTGCCGTCGGCCGTCTTCTCGGCGATCGTCGTGACGATGCCGCGCTCGGTGCCACAGTCGGTTTCCCGAACGATGACATCCTGCGAGACGTCGACCAGACGACGCGTCAGGTAGCCCGAGTCGGCGGTACGAAGCGCCGTGTCGGCCAGACCCTTACGAGCACCGTGCGTGTTGATGAAGTACTCGAGGACCGTCAGGCCTTCCTTGAAGGAAGACTTGATCGGACGCGGGATGAACTCACCCTTCGGGTTCGTCACCAGGCCCTTCATACCGGCGAGCGAGCGAACCTGAGTCATGTTTCCGGCTGCGCCGGACTTCACGATCATCGGGATCGGGTTGTCGTCGGGGAAGTGGGCCTCCATGGCCTTACCGACCTGCTCGGTCGCGTCCTGCCAGATCTTGACCAATGCGGAGTTGCGCTCGACCTTGTCGAGTGCGCCACGCTGGTACTTCTTCTCGATCTGATCGGCCTGAGCCTCGAAGGTCTCCATGATCTGCGGCTTCTCCGGCGGCACGAGGACGTCGGAGATCGAGATGGTGACACCCGAACGCGTGGCCCAGTAGAAGCCTGCGTCCTTGAGCTTGTCGACGGTCTGTGCGACGACGATCATCGGGTAACGCTCGGCGAGATCGTTGATGATGGTCGACTGACGCTTCTTCGGCATCTGCTCGTTGACGAACGGGTAGTCCGCCGGCAGCAGCTCGTTGAAGAGAACGCGTCCCAGAGTGGTTTCCGCGGTCCATGCCTCGCCACGGGTCCAGCCCTCGGGGAACAGCTCGTTCTCGATGTCACGCGGCGGGCGCTGCGTGGTGAGACGAACCCGAATCTGCGACTGCACCGTGAGCGATCCACGGTCGACGGCCATCTGAGCCTCGGCCGGGGAGGAGTACGCCCCGAACTCGGCCGTGTCGGTCTTGGCGTCGGCGCGCTCGCCGACAGCACCGGCATCGAGACGCGTCAGGTGGTACAGACCCGTCACCATGTCCAGACGCGGCATGGCGAGCGGACGGCCCGATGCAGGCGAGAGGATGTTGTTCGACGACAGCATCAGCACGCGTGCCTCGGCCTGAGCCTCGGCGGACAGCGGGAGGTGGACAGCCATCTGGTCACCGTCGAAGTCGGCGTTGAACGCCTCACACACGAGCGGGTGCAGCTGGATGGCCTTGCCCTCGACGAGCTGCGGCTCGAACGCCTGGATGCCCAACCGGTGCAGGGTGGGTGCACGGTTCAGCAGCACGGGGTGCTCGGCGATGACCTCTTCGAGAACGTCCCACACCTGCGGACGCTGACGCTCGACCATGCGCTTGGCCGACTTGATGTTCTGCGCGTGGTTCAGATCCACCAGACGCTTCATCACGAACGGCTTGAACAGCTCGAGGGCCATCAGCTTCGGCAGACCGCACTGGTGCAGCTTGAGCTGCGGGCCGACGACGATGACCGAACGGCCCGAGTAGTCGACGCGCTTGCCGAGGAGGTTCTGACGGAATCGACCCTGCTTGCCCTTGAGCAAGTCGGAGAGCGACTTCAGCGGACGGTTACCCGGTCCGGTGACCGGACGTCCACGACGGCCGTTGTCGAACAGGGCGTCGACCGACTCCTGCAGCATCCGCTTCTCGTTGTTGACGATGATCTCGGGAGCACCGAGATCGATCAGACGCTTGAGGCGGTTGTTGCGGTTGATGACGCGGCGGTACAGGTCGTTGAGGTCGGACGTCGCGAAACGGCCACCGTCGAGCTGCACCATCGGACGAAGCTCCGGTGGGATGACCGGGACAGCGTCCAGGACCATGCCCATCGGCGAGTTACGGCCGGCCTGGAATGCGGCCACGACCTTCAGACGCTTGAGCGCGCGCAGCTTCTTCTGACCCTTGCCACTGCGGATGGTCTCGCGAAGAGACTCCGCCTCGGCGTCGATGTCGAAGGTCTGCATGAGCTTCTGGATCGACTCGGCACCCATGGCACCGGTGAAGTACTCGCCGTACCGGTCGATGAGCTCGCGGTAGATGAGCTCGTCGACGATGAGCTGCTTGGGAGCGAGCTTGGTGAACGTGGTCCAGATCTCTTCGAGACGATCCAGCTCACGCTGCGCGCGGTCACGGAGCTGACGCATCTCGCGCTCGCCGCCGTCCTTGACCTTGCGGCGCACGTCGGACTTGGCACCCTCGGCTTCGAGCTCGGCGATGTCGGCTTCGAGCTTCTGCGCACGAGCCTCGAGATCGGCGTCGCGCTGATCTGCGACGGCCTTCTTCTCGACCTCCATCTCGGCCTCGAGCGTCGAGAGCTCGTTGTGACGGAGCTCGTCGTCGACCGTGGTGATGACGTAGGCAGCGAAGTAGATGATCTTCTCGAGATCCTTCGGAGCCAGGTCGAGCAGGTAGCCCAGACGCGACGGCACACCCTTGAAGTACCAGATGTGCGTGACCGGAGCGGCCAGTTCGATGTGGCCCATGCGCTCACGACGCACCTTGGCGCGAGTGACCTCGACGCCACAGCGCTCACAGATGATGCCTTTGAAGCGGACGCGCTTGTACTTGCCGCAGTAGCACTCCCAGTCCCGGGTGGGGCCGAAGATCTTCTCGCAGAAGAGGCCGTCCTTCTCGGGCTTGAGCGTGCGGTAGTTGATGGTCTCCGGCTTCTTGACCTCGCCGTAGGACCACTGACGGATGTCGTCCGCAGTGGCAAGGCCAATGCGAAGTTCATCGAAGAAGTTGACGTCGAGCACGTAACTTCCTTTCCCCGTTATGGGTGTTGTGCTGGAAGAGCAAATGAGAAGAACGCCTGCCGGATCCGCACTGGGCGGATCCGGCAGACCACAGAACTACTGAGCGAGGTCGTCGACCGTGGCAGCTTCGTTGCGGGAGAGGTTGATTCCCAGGTTGGCTGCGGCACGCTCGAGGTCTTCGTCGTCACCGTCGGCCATCGTGATGGCTGCGCCGTCCGAGGACAGCACCTCCACGTTGAGGCACAGCGACTGGAGCTCCTTGAGGAGCACCTTGAAGGACTCGGGGATACCCGGCTCCGGGATGTTCTCGCCCTTGACGATCGCCTCGTACACCTTCACGCGGCCGACAACGTCGTCCGACTTGATGGTGAGAAGCTCCTGCAGCGTGTACGCGGCGCCGTAGGCCTGCATGGCCCAGCACTCCATCTCACCGAAGCGCTGTCCACCGAACTGCGCCTTACCGCCGAGGGGCTGCTGCGTGATCATCGAGTACGGCCCGGTCGAACGAGCGTGGATCTTGTCGTCGACCAAGTGGTGCAGCTTGATGATGTACATGTAGCCCACCGACACCGGGTACGGGAACGGCTCGCCGGAGCGGCCGTCGAACAACGTGGCCTTTCCGTCGGAGCCGACCATCTGCTCGCCGTCGCGGTTGGGAATCGTGCTCTCCAGCAGGCCGGCGAGCTGATTCTCCTTGGCACCGTCGAACACCGGGGTGGCGATGTTGCTGTCGGCCGGAGCCGCCAGCATCTCCTCGGGCAGACGCTCGGCCCAATCGGGCTTGCTGCCGTCCGCGGCGATCTGCACGTTCCAACCGGTCTTGCCGATCCAACCCAGGTGGGTTTCGAGGACCTGCCCGATGTTCATACGACGCGGAACACCGTGGGTGTTGAGGATGATGTCGATCGGGGTGCCGTCGGGCAGGAACGGCATGTCCTCCTGCGGGAGGATCTTGCCGATGACGCCCTTGTTGCCGTGGCGGCCGGCGAGCTTGTCGCCGTCCTGGATCTTGCGCTTCTGAGCCACGTAGACGCGGACCAACTCGTTGACGCCGGGAGGCAGATCGTCGTCGTCGTCGCGCGAGAAGACGCGGATGCCGATGACCTTTCCGTTCTCGCCGTGCGGAACCTTGAGCGAGGTGTCGCGAACTTCGCGAGCCTTCTCACCGAAGATGGCGCGCAGCAGGCGCTCTTCGGGGGTCAGCTCGGTCTCGCCCTTGGGCGTGACCTTTCCGACCAGCACGTCGCCGTCACGAACCTCGGCACCGATACGGATGATGCCGCGCTCGTCGAGGTCAGCGAGGACCTCGTCGGAGACGTTCGGGATGTCGCGAGTGATCTCCTCGGCACCGAGCTTGGTGTCGCGAGCATCGATCTCGTGCTCCTCGATGTGGATCGAGGTGAGAACGTCCTCTTCCACGAGGCGCTGCGACAGGATGATCGCGTCCTCGTAGTTGTGGCCCTCCCACGGCATGATCGCCAGCAGCAGGTTCTTGCCGAGTGCCATCTCACCGTTCTCGGTGCAGGGGCCGTCGGCGAGGACCTGGCCGGACTCGACGCGCTGTCCCTCGTCCACGATCGGACGCTGGTTGGCGCACGTGCCCTGGTTGGAACGCGCGAACTTGCGCATCCGGTAGGTCTTGCGCGATCCGTCGTCGGCCATGACCGTGACGTAATCGGCGGAGACCTCTTCGACGACACCGGTCTTCTCGGTGATGACGACGTCACCGGCGTCGACAGCTGCACGCAGCTCCATGCCGGTACCGACGATCGGAGCCTCGCTGCGCACCAGCGGGACGGCCTGACGCTGCATGTTCGCGCCCATCAGGGCACGGTTGGCATCGTCGTGCTCGAGGAACGGAATCATCGCGGTCGCGACGGAGACCATCTGTCGCGGCGAGACGTCCATGTAATCGATGTCGTCGGACGAGACGAACTCGACCTCTCCACCCTTACGACGGACGAGAATCTTGTCCTCGACGAAGTGACCCGAATCGTCGACCGGAGAGTTCGCCTGCGCGAGCGTGTGGCGATCCTCCTCGTCGGCGGTCAGGTAATCGACGTCGTCGGTGACCTTGCCGTCGACGACCTTGCGGTACGGGGTCTCGATGAAGCCGAACGGATTGACGCGTGCGTACACCGAGAGCGATCCGATCAGGCCGATGTTCGGGCCTTCCGGGGTCTCGATGGGGCACATGCGGCCGTAGTGCGACGGGTGAACGTCGCGGACCTCGAGGCCGGCGCGCTCACGAGAGAGACCGCCGGGTCCCAGTGCCGACAGGCGACGCTTGTGCGTCAGACCCGACAACGGGTTGTTCTGGTCCATGAACTGCGATAGCTGGGAGGTTCCGAAGAACTCCTTGATCGCAGCGACGACGGGACGGATGTTGATCAGGGTCTGCGGCGTGATCGCCTCGACGTCCTGAGTCGTCATACGTTCGCGCACGACGCGCTCCATGCGGGACAGGCCCACGCGGATCTGGTTCTGGATGAGCTCGCCGACGGTACGCAGACGACGGTTGCCGAAGTGGTCGATGTCGTCGACCTCGACCGGAACCTCGACGCCGTCGGGTGCGGTCATCGAGGTCTCACCTGCGTGCAGACGCACGAGGTACTCGATGGTCGCGACGATGTCTTCCTCGGTGAGGGTCGACGCCACGATGGGCTGACCCGAGTTGAGGCCGAGCTTCTTGTTGATCTTGTAGCGACCCACGCGAGCGAGGTCGTAGCGCTTGTCCTTGAAGAACAGGTTCTCCAGCAGGGTCTGCGCCGACTCCTTGGTCGGCGGCTCGCCCGGACGCAGCTTGCGGTAGATGTCGAGGAGCGCCTCGTCGGTACCGGCGGTGTTGTCCTTCTCCAGGGTGGCCATGAGGATCTCGGAGAAGCCGAAGCGCTCCGTGATCTGCTCGGTGGACCAACCGAGAGCCTTCAGCAGCACCGTGACGGGCTGACGACGCTTGCGGTCGATGCGGACACCGACGGTGTCGCGCTTGTCGACGTCGAACTCGAGCCATGCACCGCGACCGGGGATCACCTTGACGCTGTGCAGGTCCTTCTCGGTGGTCTTGTCGATCGAATGATCGAAGTAGACGCCCGGAGAACGCACCAGCTGCGACACCACGACACGCTCGGTGCCGTTGATGATGAAGGTGCCCTTGTCGGTCATCATCGGGAAATCACCCATGAAGACCGTCTGGCTCTTGATCTCACCGGTGTTGTTGTTGATGAACTCGGCCGTGACGAACAGCGGAGCCGCGTACGTCATGTCCTTGTCCTTGCACTCATCGGTCGAGGCCTTGACCTCGTCGAATCGTGGGTCGGAGAAGGAGAGAGACATCGAGCCCGAGAAGTCCTCGATCGGAGAGAGCTCGGTCAGGATGTCCTCGAGTCCACCGGCGACACTGCTGTCTCCGCGGGCGGCGGCACGGTCACGCCAACTCTGCGCACCTACCAGCCATTCGAACGAATCCGTCTGTACATCGAGGAGACCGGGTACCTCCAACGGCTCGCGAATGTTCGCGAACGAAACCCTCCTCGGGGCTCCCGGTGTTCCGACAACTGCCTTGGTCTGGCTAGAGACTGCCAAGATGCGTCCTTCCAGCACCTCACGCGGGTCGCTCGTGCAGTGCGACCGCCGCTGTATCTGTTTGCTATATGTGGGGCGAATTTCGGCTGGTGCAACCAGACCGAATCCCCATCACAGCGGCCCGAAAACGTGCTTTCGGGTAACAGCGATCGAGAGGTGGACAGGAGGCAGCCAGCGCAACGTCCAAAGGTACCCCAAATGTGCGCAGAGCGCAACGGGGGCATCAAAAGTAGCACCCGGGGTCCATTCGTGCGCTGACTCGACGAAAGCGTGTCGCCTGCCGTACGCCCGATGCCGCTGCGCTTCAGAACCGCTGGGGGTGCTCCTGACGACAAGAGTGACCCTTGAGCCTTCCTTCGTCAAGAGGTTCGGCCCGATCCGTTTTCCGTGAGACCCGTTTTCCGTGAGACCGCACTCGAACCGGTCGCGTCGATGGACCATTGCACCGCCGAGACGTATGCAAGGGTCCATTGACGCAGACGGCAGGGGCGGGGGCGGGGCGGGGCTGCGGGCGGGGACACCGACGCGCCCCGCCCCTGCCGACTACCGGGCGCTCTCCCGCCACCGCGTGGCCTCGGCGAGCGCGAAGCCGTGCAGATCGGCCAACTCACCCAACCGTTCGACGCTCTCGCCGTCGAGGGTGGCCCCGACACTGCGCAGTCCGAACTCAGCCGACAACGCGATCAGCATCGTCTCGGCCATACAGGCGTAGGTCAGCCCAGGAGCCAACCCGTAGGTCAGCCCGAAATCCGAACCCGCCGGCACCTGCACGATGCCGCCGTCGAACACCGTGACGTCCGGCCGCTCACTGCGCACGTCCCGGCCGATGTTCGGCGGCTGCGCCACATCGCAGACGATGGCACCCTCCATCAGATCCGTCGGATCGATCAACGCATGTGGTGCCGACGTCGCAGCGATGACGATCAACGAATCATGCACCGCAGCAACGGGATCGGTGAAGAACCCCAGGTGCCGCGACCTGATCAGATCGTCCAGATCACCGTCGACAGCGTGCGCGGCGGCGGCCAGCTCCCCCGACCCCGCACCCGCCCGAGCGCTCGCCACCATCTCCTGCGCAGCCGCCCACAGCTTGGGAGCGATCACCGAACTCTCCCCCTGCCTACCGACCAGCACGACGGCACCGACCTCGCCGGCCAACTGCCTGCCGATGGTTCGCCCGATCGCCCCGGCGGCACCGAGAATCGTCACCCGAGCCCGCGCGACATCGATTCCGCGTTCACGGCACACGCGTCGAACAGCCCGCAGACTGGCCGCAGCGGTGAACGTGTTGCCGGTGGTGATGGGACGCGTCGTCGCGCCGAGACCCAACCCGTTGACGGTGATCACCGACGAGTAACCGCCCAACCCGACGACCGTTGCACCGCGTGAGATCGCCAGCTCGACGGCACCGCCCACCACTGCCAGCGCACGCTGGGTCGGCAGCTGCAGCAACTGCTGAGAGGTGTACGGCAGCCCGATCAGATCACCGTGCGCCGTCGCGTCCCCGCCTCCGACGACCCGGCCACTGCCGATGACGAACGACGCGGGTTCGAGCTCGGACGTCGACGCCGCGAACCGCTCGAGCAAGTCCTGTCGCTCGGAGTCGTCGAACACCTCGAGCGCCGGGTCGAATGCCGCGAAGAACCCGAGATCGAGGGGATGTGCGATGAACGCGAAACGTCGATCGGTGGGCCGTACCGCGATGTCGGGGGTACGCCCGGGACGCAGCGCCGCGAGGGCAGGCGGCGTGGCGACGGTCGGACGGCCCAACAGGTGCCCGAACAATCCGTCCATGTCTCCCGCTGCCGCGTAGCCCAACGCCCGGTCCAGTGCTGCGACCAGACGCGAGCACTGCACCCCGGACACCGTGAGCGGCGGCTCGATGCGAATCACCCTGTTGCCGAACAGAGTCGGAGCCACTCGGATCCCCTCGACATTGAGCAGGTACGAGCAGATCACCGCGGAGAGGTTGTGCTGATCTGCGATCGATCCGAGCAGCGACTGCCGTCCGACGAAGTTCACGTCCGCGGTGAGTTCGATGCCCAGCAACAGTCCGCGGCCGCGTACCTCGGTGACCACCGACGGATACTTCTCGGCCAGCGCGCTCAGATCGTTCTTCAGCCGATGGCCGAGTACTGCCGCATTCTCCACCACCGCGCAGCCGTCCCGAGTCAGTTCTTCGAGTACCGCGATACCCACCCGTGCAGCCAACGCGTTCCCCGCGAAGGTCGACGTGTGCCGTAGCGCGAAGCTCTCCCCCACCAACTCCGGGCGGCTCAGCACCGCGCCCACCGGCACGATCCCGCCACCGAGCGCCTTGGCGAGAGTAAGAATGTCCGGCACCACGCCGTCGTGCTCGGCTGCGAACATCCGGCCCGTCCGGCCGAGCCCGGTCTGCACCTCGTCGAGTGCCATGAGCACCCCGTGCCGATCGCAGATCTCCCGCACGCGGCGCAGGTATCCGTCGGGCGGGCACACCACTCCACCCTCACCCTGAATCGGCTCCACCAGAAACACTGCATAATGCCCGGGTGCTGCCGCCAGGGCCGCGTCGAGCGCATCCGAATCCCCGAACTCGATATGATCGAATCCCTCGACCGGAGCGCCGAAACCGTTCTGATACTTGATGTTTCCCGTCGCAGACAAGGCACCGAGGGTCTTACCGTGGAAACTGTTCGCGGTGGTCAGCACACCCAGCCGCCCGGTGTGCGCTCGGGCGATCTTGAGCGCGACCTCCGTCGCCTCGGTACCACTGTTGACGAACGTCGTTCGCGTCAACCCCTCGGGGGCCAAGCGCCCCAACCGATCTGCCAATTCACCGGCCGCGCTCAGCACCGAGGGCTGCACGAAAATTGCCTCCCCGCTGCAGCGAACGTCGTTGACCGCCTGCCAGATCGGAGTGGGACCGTGCCCGAACGGAAGGGCTCCGTACGCCCCCGCGAAGTCGAGATAGCGTCGGCCCGAGGCGTCGAACAGGACCGTCCCGTCGCCGCGCACGTACTCGCGATCCAGGTTCAGCGCAGACAACAAGCGGTACAGTTCGGGATTGACGTGCTCGGCAAAGCCCGATCGACCGGACCGGGATTCCAGCACGGAAAAATCGATAGTTGTGTCAGTCATGACCAGCATGCTCCGTTTTCATCGGATCCACCCCTGGCTGTCCGAGCGTGAAAATGGTTGTCCCGAACAACCAGGGCTCGTCCCAACCAGGACGCAAACGCGATGGTTGCTCGGCCCGAAGTCGGTGAGAGACGGCCGAAAACGATACGAAAAAACCCCGTCCGCGCAGGGCTTCTGCGTCGAACGGGGCCTGATCGAGCTATTGGTTGGAGCGACTATTGATCGTCGATGGCCGAGAGCTTCCAGGAGCCGTCGACCTTCTCCATGTTCACCGTCAACGGGCCCTCGGCGCTGCCCGACGCGACGCCGTTCTGCGTAGCGCTGATGTTCACATTGGCGAGCAGCTCGGCCTTGTCGTCCTCCAACCGCGTGACACCGATGTCCGTCACCATGGCCTCGGTACCCGTATTCGTTTGCACCACAGCAGATTTGGTTGTCTCAGCGGTGGAGTTGAACTCGTCGAGCATCGACTGATTGAGAACAGCGCGGGCCGCATCGAAATCGGCATCGATCGTCTCGGCCTTGTACGTGTACAGGGTCTGCAGCGCATCGGTCGCAGCCGAAGTGACCTCCTGGGTGGCCGCGGAATCCACCCACGCCGCATTGTCGATCGTGGCGAACGGCTTGAACGCGGCAACGGCAGCGAACGCGCCGAGCACCACGGCAATCACCGCGACGACGATCACGTGCTTGTAGCCGATACCCGACACCGGTCCGGAGGACGAGGCGCTTGCGATGGAGTCGGCAGCAGACTTGTCGGTTGCAGACTTGTCGGTTGCAGTTTTGTCGGTTGCAGGCTTGTCGACCGAAGGCTTCTCGGTTGCAGACTTGTCGGTTGCAGGCTTGTCGACCGAAGACTTCTCGGTTGCAGTTTTGTCGGTTGCAGGCTTGTCGACCGAAGGCTTCTCGGTTGCAGACTTGTCGGTTGCAGGCTTGTCGACCGAAGACTTCGCGAGTGACGGCTTCTCGGTCACAGGCTTGTCGGTTGCGGGCTTGTCGAGAACCGGCTCGGTCGGCGTCGTAACGGCCTGCGACTCGGCGGCCGCCGATCCCTCGGCGTCGGTCGACGCCGTGTCGGTGTCGGCTGCAGTCGGCTTCCCGGTGCCGGCCACCTTGCGTCGAACCTTGCTGGTGGTGGTGGGTGGAACGATCTTGCGACGCTGGGGAGGCACTACAGAACTCCTTCGAAACTCACTTCGGTACAGACGGAAAACACCACTGCCAGATTCTCAGTTACCGCCGGAGTCCGGCTCGGGAGCAGGCGTCGCGTCCGTACCGGGGTCGGCCGCATTCGGATCGGCGGCATTCGGATCGGCGGGGCCGCCCGGTTCGTTCGGGATGACGGGGTTGGTGCTGGGGTTGTCGAGCGAGATCCGCGAACCGATCGGGTCGACCTTGTTGGTCTTCCACACCCCGTCGATCTCTTCCATGGCCAGGCTCATCGTCAGCTTGCTGCGCTCGATGCGGTCGGGCCAGGTAGTGGTCGTCGCGATGACCACGAGAGCGGTGGCGGTGTTCTCGTCCGTGCTCAGCTCGGTCAACGTTCCGTGCAGCACCTCGGCGTCGCTCTTGGCACCGGACTGACGAACCTGGTCGGTGATACCCGACCGCGTCTGCTCGAGGTCGTTGAGCATCAGGTCGCCGGTGATGGACGACTTCATGTTGTCGAACGACTGGTCGATGTTGGCCGCGTCGACAGTGTTGAGGTTGACGGCCGCTTGCTGAGCGCCGGTGAGAGCAGAGTCGCGGGTGTCCGCGGTGGGCTTCTGACTCAGCAACGCATTGCCCCAGCCGTATCCGAAGAACACGGCCGCTGCGAGGGCCGCCACGGCGATCACCGTGACGACGGCAAAGAGGATTTTCGCGGTCTTGTTACGCCCTGGAGTCGCTGAGGACTCCAGGGCTTCGGTGCTCGAGTTCACACTTTCCACCCTACTACTCGGTAATATCCGGCCGAACCACTCTCGGCCCGACGATAGTGCTGAGCAGCAGTTCCACCGATTTCACTACTTCGGCGTGACGCCGATCAGCGGTGCCAACTGGGTGGCAATGGGGTTGAGGTTCAGCTTCTCGGGATCGACCTTGGGCTTGAGGTCCCACGGCTGCGGCACGTCCGGATCGGCGAACACGATTCGGTTCGCGCTACGAACACCGGTGACGCTGCCCTGCGGCGTAGCGCAGTTCGCATCGAGGTTCAGCGGGTAGTTCTCCCGCGTCTCGTCGAAGTTCGGATTCTTCCGCTTCTCCTCGTCCAGGATCGCCTGGCTGCCCTCGTAGCCGACGGTGCACGGCGGCGGGTTGTTGGTTTCGAGCAACAGACCCTGATGGATCGTGCCGTCGTCCGGGACGATCGTCGAGATACCGGCACCGAGTGCAGGCAGGAACGTCAGGAACGGACGAAGCGCAACGTACCGAGGTTCGGCCTGAGCAGCAACCAGGGCCAGGTTGTTGATATCGGTCGTCAGAGCAGGACCCGCATCGGTGATGAGGCCACCGAGCTGGTCGCCCGCCGCAGTACCGGTATCGATCAGGCGACGGATGTCCGGATCGCTCGACTTCAGCTGAGCCGTCACCTCGTCCAGGCTGGTACTGAACTGTCGAATCAGGTCCGACTGCTCGGACTGCGTGTTCAGCACCGGCACCGCATCGCGAACCAACGCGAGCGTCTGCGGCAGGGCCTCGTTTCCAGCCTCGGAGATGTTCCCGAGCGAATCGACGAGAGAAGCGAGATCGTTGCCCTTACCGTCGAATGCGACGCCGAGCTCGTTGACGACTCGCGTCAACGTCTCCAGCGGTACCGACCGAACCAGCGTGTTCGTGTTGGCGAGAACCTCTTCCACCGGCACCGGCGTGGTGGTGTCGGCCTGCGCAATCTGTGACCCTTCGACCAGGAACGGGCCCTGATCGGTCTCGGGCTGCAGGTCGACGTACTGCTCACCGATTGCCGATCGGTTGGCCACGACGGCCTTGGTGTCGGCAGGGATGTCGGGGCCACCGTTGTCGAGCATGAGCGCGACTCGGATGCCGTCCTCGGTCAGTTCCAGATCTCCGACGGTTCCCACCGGGACACCTCGGTAGGTGACCTCGGCGTTGGAGAAGATGCCACCGGAATCGGCGAGGTTCAGATCGACCTGGTACTGCCCGAAGCCGAGCATGTTGTCAAGTCGCACGTACTTGGCACCGACATAGACCGACCCCAGTACGGCGACCACGACGAAGAGGACCAATTGAATGCGAACCAGTCTCGATCTCACTGTCCAACTCCGAATCGCTCGAGCAGATCGTTCAACGGTGCGAACGGATCGGCCGGTGCGGGCGCGGCGGCCGCCGCTGCCTGCTCGTTCGCAGGTGCACCAGGGCCGGGAACCGGTGACGGGATGATCGGCGGCAACGGCAGCAGCGAGATCGTCGGCCAACCCGGGCGCGGTCCGTTGCCGTTGTAGTACGGATTCGACGGGTCGACGACGGGCAGCGTGTTGCCGTACTTGGGCTGGATGTAGACCGGATCGCCCTCCCCGACGCCGAAGTTGCGCAACGCAGTTCCGATCGACAGGTCGAGCGAAAGGAACAGGTTCGCCGAGTTGCCCTCGATGATTTTCTCGGTGCCGTCCGCGAACGGCAGGGTGGGGATCACCGCGAGCGAGCTCACCACGTCGTCCGCCGAATCGGCCAGGGCCTGGAGCGTGGGGCGTAGTGCCCGCAGGTCCGCGATGAGATCGTCCTTGGAACGGTCGATCACGTCGGTGCCGACGGCTCCGAGACGGTCGAGCGCTCCGAGCATCTCGGTCAGCTGCGGGCGCTGCTGCTCGAGAACCTCGGTGGCGATCGGCAAATCCTTCAGCACTGCGTCGATCTTGTCGGTCTGCGTGTTGACGCGGCCGCTGAGAGTGTCCAGCCCGTCGATGGCGCGGGTGATGTCGTCACGCTGCTGGTTGAGGCCGTCGATGAGGGTGTTCGCTTGCTGCAGAAGCTCTTTGGTTCTGCCTTCGCGACCGTCGAACGCCGTGCTCAGTTCCTTGACGATCGGCGAGAGCTGCCCGACACCGCCGCCGTTGAGCAGCAGCGAGAGCGCACCGAGTACCTGTTCGATATCGGTGGCATGGCGGGTGCGATCGAGCGGGATCGTGGCCCCGTCCTGCAGACGCGCTGCTTCCTCGTCGCCAGGAGGTGCCGAGAGCTGCACGAACTTCTCGCCCAACAGGTTGGTCTGTTGCACCGATGCGATCGCGTTGGCCGGAAGGTCGACGTCGGAATTCAAGATGACGTTGACGTCGGCGGTCCAGCCGTCGTTCGGGACCGTTATCGAGTCGACGCGGCCGACCGAGACGCCGTCGACCTTCACGGTCGACTGCGGGACGAGGTCCAGTACGTCGTCGAACTGCACCGTCAGGTTCAACGGGTTCTCACCGACGTCGGCACCGCCGGGCAGCGGTATCGCGTAGATGCCGGCCGACGAGCATGCTCCGGCCGACAGCGCCACCACGCACGCACCGGCTCCGACCACCAAAGAACGCTTCACTCGAGCTCGATTCCGATTCACAGAGGCTCTCACTGTCCCCCACCTCCGATGTACGACTGCTCCAGTCCGGGCATCGAGCTGTTTCCGAGCCTGGGCGAGACGACGCCAGGCACGGTGCCCGGCACGGACACGTTCTGCTCGATGTCGTTGGTGAGAACGCCGAACGGCAGCACGATCCGGTTCTGGTCTTTGATCGGGGCCTGGATCATCGTGGTGATGTTGGAGCACTGATCGATGATCGGCTGAATCTGCGCACCGAGTGCTTCGAAGCGCGGATCACCGGGAACCAGCTTTCCGAGATCGATGAGCTGACACAGGGTGCCGAGCGGATCCTGGGTCTCGTTCTGGAGATTGGCGCGCGTGGCGAGCGTTCCCGACTCGGCGTCGTAGGCGTTTACCAGGTTGCTGATGGCCAGCGGCAGCAACGTGAGCGTTTGCACCAGCTGCTCGCGGTTGTCGGCGAGTGTCTGCGTCGGAACCGTGAGACCGTTCGCGGCATCGGTCAGTTGGGTCCGGTTGTCCGCGACGAACGTCGCCACGTCGCCGAGCGAGACCGACAGCTGTTGGAGTGCAGCTCCGAGGTCCTCTCGCTGCCCCGACAGGAAACCGGTCAGGTCGGCCAACTGGGTGTTGAAGTTGCGTACCTGCTGATCGTTGACGGCCAAGGCGCTGACGAACGTCTGCAGGTTCTTGATCGTGTCGAACACGTCGGTGCGCGAGTCACTCAACGTTCGACCGGCGGCCGAGAGCTGGGTGATGCTGTTGCCCAACGCTTCACCGTTGCCGTCGAGGTTGGCTGCACCGGTGTTGACCAGATCTGTGAGAGCGCCGTCCTTGTTCGCGCCGTCCGGACCGAGGGCGGTGGACAGGTCGTCGATGGACTTGTACAGCTCGTCGACCTCGACGGGTGTTGCGGTTCGATCGCGACCGATCGTCGCGCCGTCGGCCATGGTGTCGCCGCCGGTGTAGGCGGGTGAAACCTGGACGTAGCGGTCGGCGACGAGCGACGGGGTGACCTGCACGGCCTTTGCGTCCACAGGAATGTCGACCCCACGGTCGACGCGGAGGACGACCTCCACGTCTTCGCCTTGCGGCGTCACGGAGTCGACCGTACCGACCTTGACGCCAAGCACGCGCACCTCCGAGCCGGAATAGATGCCGATCGACTTGTCGAAGTAGGCGGTGATCTTGGTCGTTCCGGCCCTGGTGAACAGCCACCAGCCGGCGACCGCGAGGACGAGCGCCACGGTCACGACGACGGCGATCAGCGCGAGCTTGTTCTTGCTTCTCGGTGCTGTCTGCGTGTCTGTCATCAGTTCCCCGCCAACGTATCGAGCGAGGGCTGGCGGTAACCAGGTATCAACGGAACTCCGGGCGGTGTGAGGTTTGCCAGCGTGATGTCTATCCACCGGCCGTTGCCGGTCAGATTCGTGTACAGCCGAATGAACGGTTCGTACAGCTTCAGCGCACGGTCGAGGTTGTCGTTGTTGCGCTGCAGGATCTCGATGGTGCCGTTGAGCTGCTGCAACATCGGGTTGATGGTGGCCTCGTTGTCGCGAACCAGGCCGGTCAGCTCTTGCGACACTCGCTGAGTGCCGGTGAGCAGCTGCGAGATGGCCTGCTGCCGATTGTTGAGCTCTTCGAGAAGCGGGCCCGCGTCGGTGATCAGTTGGTTGAACTGCTCGTTGCGGTCGGCCAGCACCTTCGAGGTCTCGCCGGTGGCCTCGAACAGCTTCTTCAGTTCCTCGTCACGGCTGGCCACGGTCTGCGATAACCGAGTCACACCGTCGAGCGAGGCACGGATGTTCGCAGGCGTCTCGGAGAACGCCTCGGACAGGGTCCGCATGCTCGTCGCCAGCTGATCGGTGTCGATGTCGCTGATGGTCGAGGCCGCAGCGGAGAACGCGTCGATCACGTCGTACGGGGACGTGGTGCGCTCGAGCGGAATCGGGTCCTTGGGGCTCAACGTCTCCGGACCGCTCGGGTCGAGCGCCAGATATTTCTGCCCCAGCACAGTCTTGATGGCGATGGCCGCTCGCGACTCGTTGCCGACCCAGGCGTCCTTGACCGTGAAGTCCACGAGCACCCGGTCGCCGTCGAGACGCACATCGGTGACCTTGCCGACCTTCACGCCCGCGATACGGACCTCGTTGGGCGGCTTGAGCCCTGCTGCCTCGCTGAACTCGGCGGTGTACACCGAACCCGCACCGATGATCGGGAGCCGGTCGAGAAAGAAGACCGACATCGTGGCGAGCAGGATGATTGCGATACCTAGCGCACCGATGGTGGCCGGACTACGACGAGATTTCATTGCTTGATCCCCCCAGCTTTGCAACGCGCTGCGGAGTTCGTGTACAGCGGCTGGTTGACGGTCGGCAGCCCGGTCGGCAGATTCAGATTCGGCGAACTACCCGGTCCGGCGACGATGTCGATACCGCACAGATAGAAGGTGAACCAGGATCCCTGCTGGGCCGTGCGAATGAGCTTCTCGAGTTTGACGGGCAGAATTCCGAGGACCGTGTCCACGTCGTCGCTTCGTCGGTTGACTGTCTCGGCCAACGTGTTCAACGCAGTCACCGAACCCTGGATCGACGGCCTGGTCGGCTCGAGCAGGTCGGCGGTCGCGTTGGTCAGGCCGGCGAGCGACGTCACGGCGGAGCCGACGACACCACGGTCGGCCGACAGGCCCGAGACGAGCTGCTGCGTGTTGACGATCAGGCTGTCGAGCTGCCCGTCGTTCTGGTTCACCGTCTCCAACACGTTGTTCAGATTGGTGATGACCTGCCCGATGACCTGATCCTTGTCGGCGACGGTGTTGGTCAGGGTCGCCGTATTGGTGACCAGTTCGTTGATGGTGCCCGACTCCCCCTGGAACACCTGAATGATCTGGTACGACAGCTTGTTGACGTCATCGGAGCTGAGCGTGGTGAACAGCGGGCGGAAGCCGTCGAAGAGCGTGGTCAGGTTCACCGCAGGCTTGGTCCGCTCCAACGGAATGGTGGCACCGTCGGTGATCTTCCGACCCTGATCTCCCGAACCCTGCTCGATGGCGATGTAGCGCTGGCCCACCAGGTTCCGGAATCGGATGGTCGCCGTCGAACTGGCCGGGAGCCAATCACGACTGCTCAGAGTGAAGTCCACCTTGGCTTCGCGCTCGTTGGCGATCTCGATCTTGTCGACCTGGCCGACACGAACGCCCGCGATACGAATCTCGTCGCCCTCGTTGAGAGACGTGACGTCCGTGAACACAGCCGAGAACTTGGTGCCGCCGCCGCCGCTGGAATTGGCGATGGTGAAGGCAAGGGTGGCCGTAGCAATGATCGTAATCACGGCGAACACGACCAACTTGATGATCGGCGCGAGAAGGCCTCTCATGGCACGGTCACCTCCACTCCTCTCAGTGCCGGTGCGCCGATAGCGGCCGCCCACGACGGAATACTGTCCGGTGCAACACCACTCGCCTGTCCGTAGATCACGGCCAGAGTGTCGCGCTCGAAGTCGGAGCCCTCGTAGCTCGCCGGCTGCGCGGATGCGGAGACGGCGGGAACGATGGAACTCTGGGCAGACTTCGGTGGTCCCTGTCCTTCGATCACCTGCGGGCCCGGGTTCCGGGTCGGCACCTGGTAGGAACCGTCGTTGATCGAGCCTCCCGGATACTGCGGGAAGAACTCCCCCGGCGCCGCGGGCTCGAAACAGGTGGCTCCGCGATCGTCGAACAAGCGCGGCTCGTCCTGGTTCGGCAAGTAACGACCCTTCGGGTTGACGAACGGTGCGGAGACGTTGATGCCGGGGTACTCGTCGCCCTCACCGAGTACGACTTTTCCGCGCCTGGCACCTTCGGCGAAATAAGTGAACGTGCAGCCGAACGTCGGGGAGAACTCGGCCAGCAGCTCGAGCGCTTCCCGAGAGTTCGCGGCCAATCCGATCAGGTTCTCGGAGTTGGTCTGTAGAAAGTCCGCAGTGGTGTACGACGCCGAGGTCAGGGAGCCGTACAGCGTGTCGAGGCTGGACTGCCGCTCGACCACGGTGTTGCCCGTCGTCCGCAAGTTGTCCAGCGCCGAGACCAAGTCCGGTGCCGCGTCTGCGTAGGTCTGCGAGAAGTCGGCCAGCCCGACCAACGTCTGCTGGATGTTCGGCAACTCCGTGTTCAGACCCGACACGATGTTCGTCAGGTTGTCGATGGTCTGGCCCAGTTGCTCACCGCGCCCGCTGAGGCCCTGCGCCAACGACCCGAGGGTGTTCGCCAGATCCTGTGGCGGAATCGCCTGCAGCAGTGGAAGCAAGCCGTCGAGCAACTGCCCGACCTCGATGGCGTTTCCGCTGGTGTCCTGTTTGAGGACCGTGCCCTCGGAGATCGGCGACGCCGCATCGTTCTCGGGCACGATCAACGAGACGTAGCGCTCACCGAACAGTGTCTTGGGAAGCAACCGTGCCGTCACGTTCGACGGAATCAGCGGTGCCTTGTCCGGATCGATGGCGAGCTGCGAGGTCACGACGCCGTCGACGGTGGACGCCGAGCGCACCTCGCCGACGATCATTCCGCGCACCTTGACATCCGCGTTCATCGGCAGCGCGTTGCCGACCGAGTCGGTTTCGAGGCTGACTTTCACCACATCTTTGAACGTCTTGTTGTAGGACGTGATGCTCCACCCCAGGAACAGGATGAGCACCAGGAAGAACGCCAAACCGAGGAGTACTCGCTTCAGTCGCGACGGCGAGTCGATCATCCCGCAACCCTCACTGTGGTGGTCGTGCCCCAGATGGCGAGGCTCAAGAAGAAGTCCAGTACGGCGATCGTGACGATCGCGGTACGAACGGCACGGCCCACTGCGACGCCGACACCGGCAGGTCCGCCAGAGGCGTGGTAGCCGTAATAGCAGTGGATCATGATCAGGACGAAGGCGAATATCAGCACCTTCAAGAACGAATACAACACGTCTTCCGGAGGTAGGAAGAGGTTGAAGTAGTGGTCGTAGGACCCCGTGGACTGCCCGTTGAAAATGGTGCTGATCCCTCGGGATGCGACGTACGACGCCAACAGCCCGACGATGTACAGCGGGATGACGGCCACGAAGCCTGCGATCATGCGGGTGGTCACGAGGAACGGCACGCTGGGTACGGCCATCACCTCGAGCGCGTCGATCTCCTCGGAGATTCGCATGGCACCGAGCTGGGCGGTGAAACCACAGCCGACGGTGGCCGAGAGTGCCAGTCCTGCGACAATCGGCGCGATCTCACGGGTGTTGACGTACGCGGACAGGAATCCGGTGAGCACGGAGCTACCGAGCTGTTCGAGGGCTGCATAGCCCTGTAGACCGACGACGATGCCGGTGAAGCCGGACATCATCACGATCACGCCGATGGTCCCACCGATGACGGCGAGCGCACCGCTGCCGAAGGTGACCTCCGCCAGCAGGCGGAGCACCTCCTTCTTGTAATGCACTGCGGTCTTGGGAATCCACCCGATGGCCCGCAGGTAGAACGACATTTGCTCGCCTGCGCGGTCGAGCACGTTGAGCGGGGCGTTGCCGACGCGCTTGACGCGCATCAGCGTGCGGTCACCGCGACCTCTTGCGATCGTCATCGCGGTTACGCTCCCTTCGCTGGGACGACCTGGAGATAGACCAGGGTCAGGATGAGGTTGGCGAAGAAGAGCAGCAGGAACGTGATGACAACCGTCTGGTTCACTGCCTCGCCGACGCCCTTGGGTCCGGGGTTGGGATTGAGGCCCTTGTAGGAGGCGATGATGCCCGCGATGAGTCCGAAGATTGCTGCTTTCGCCTCGGCGACATACAGATCCGGCAGCTGGGCCAAAAACGAGAACGACGCCAGATATGCACCGGGGGTGCCGCCCTGAAGGATCACGTTGAAGAAGTAACCGCCGGCGATGCCGACGACCGAGACCAGGCCGTTGAGCAAAAGTGCGACGAGGATCATCGCGAGCACTCGGGGAACGACGAGACGATGTACCGGGTCGATACCCAGCACTCGCATGGCGTCGATCTCCTCGCGGATGGTGCGCGAGCCGAGGTCTGCAGTCACAGCAGAACCGGCAGCGCCGGCCACCAGCAGTGCGGTCACGATCGGACTGCCCTGCTGGATGACCGCGAGCACGCTGGCCGCACCCGTGAACGACTCGGCACCGAGCTGCTTGATGAGCGATCCGGTCTGCAGCGCCACGACCGCGCCGAACGGAATGGCGACGAGCGCCGTCGGCAGAATCGTGACGCTGGCGATGAACCAGGCCTGCTCGATGAACTCGCGGAACTGGAACGGCCTACGGAAGGTGTTGCGAACCACCTCGACGAACAGTTCGACGATATTGCCGGCTTGTGTCAGAGCGGCGCTCGCCGGAGCGAACGTGGACTTCTTCGATCCCCCCATGTCTGCTATTGACCCCGACCTTGTGTTGGAGCTTGGTAGCCCTGCTGATCATGACCTTGCCCGCTGTAACTCTGCTGGTCGTAACTCTGCTGGTCGTAACCCTGGTGGTCGTAACCCTGGTGGTCGTAACCCTGGTGGTCGTATCCCTGCTGGTCGTAACCCTGCTGGTCGTAACCCTGCTGCTGGTCTGCATACGCGGGGTAACGCTGACCCGGGTCGGTGGTGTCGAGGCTTTCCTGGATCGCAACCTGGGCATTGTGCGGCAGGGTGTGCATGATCTGGCGGACGCGCTCCTGCCTACGCCCGACGGCTTCGCGCACCGGAGTTCCGGGAGTGGCCTTCATCTGCGGCACGATGCCTTCGACGTCGTCGACGCCGCCGGCGTGGTGGCCGGCGTCGACCATGGCCTGCTCCTGCGCCATCTGCGCCTCGTCCTTCTCCTCCGACATGCCGATCGGACCGATCATCGTTCCGTTGAGGAACTGCTTGACTACCGGCTCGTCGCTCGTCAGGAGCACCTCGCGGGGGCCGAACATGACCAGCTGGCGACGGAAGAGCATGCCGATGTTGTCGGGCACCGTCCGAGCGAGGTTGATGTTGTGCGACACGATCAGGATCGTGGCGTCGATCTCGGCGTTGATGTCGATCAGGGTCTGCGAGATGTACGTAGTGCGAACGGGATCGAGGCCGGAGTCCGGCTCGTCGACCAGGATGATCTCGGGATCGAGAACCAGAGCGCGGGCGAGACCGGCGCGCTTACGCATACCGCCGGAGATCTCGCCGGGCAGCTTGTCCTCGGCACCGAGCAGACCCGTCAGTTCCAACTTCTCCATGACGATCTTGCGGATGTCGGACTCGGACTTCTTCGTGTGCTCGCGGAGCGGGAACGCGACATTGTCGTAGAGGTTCATCGAGCCGAACAGTGCGCCGTCCTGGAACAGCACCCCGAAGAGCTTCCTGATCTCGTAGAGCTCACGGGAGGAGCACTGCAGGATGTCGGTTCCGTCGATGAATATCTTGCCCTGTTCGGGACGCAGGAGGCCGATCAAGGACTTCAGGAAGACCGACTTGCCGGTACCGGAAGGACCGAGGAGCGCACTGACCTCACCCTTCGGCAGGGTCAACGTCACGTCCTGCCAGATCTTCTGTACCCCGAAAGACTTGGTCAATCCCTCGACCGAAACCTCGACTCCCACGCTGACCTCCACAATTCGTACACATCGACCCGGATGTGGGTTGTGTCACTGTATCCCATGCACGTGTCCGCACCGACACGGGAGCTTACCGCCCAGTAAGAACTTCCCCGAGTCAGGCTGTAGAGCTTGCATCAGTGTGGCTCATCTCACGCGACACGGTCGGCGACTCGCCAGAACTGTGACAAGTCCCTGCGTCACAAAGCTGTGACACGCCACAAACAATGACCGCCGAAACCCTTCGGAATGCTTTGGACTTCGGCGAAACCGAGTAAACAGGGGCACAAGGCCGGTGTCACGCGATTTGCAGGAGTCCGTGATCGATCACAACGGTGCACCCCGTGCGGTGTCCGAGAACAGAAGAAGGGCCGTCCCACCGAGGTGGGAACGGCCCTTCTTGCGCTCGTGCGTTCAGAGCACGAAGCACGACTGCAACGAAGCGGTCCTACTTGACGGAGATCTTCGCGCCGGCAGCTTCCAGCTTCTCCTTGGCGGCGTCGGCTGCGTCCTTGGCAACCTTCTCCAGAATTGCCTTCGGAGCGCTCTCGACGAGATCCTTGGCTTCCTTCAGGCCCAGGCCGGAAACGACCTCACGGACGACCTTGATGACCTGGATCTTCTTGTCGCCGGCCGACTCGAGGACGACGTCGAACTCGTCCTGCTCTTCAGCAGCCTCGGCGGGGGCTGCGCCGCCGCCTGCAGCAGCAACGGCGACGGGGGCAGCTGCGGTGACCTCGAAGGTCTCCTCGAATGCCTTCACGAACTCGCTGAGCTCGAGGAGAGTGAGCTCCTTGAACTGGTCGAGCAATTCTTCGGTGCTGAGCTTCGCCATGGTGGCGGGTCCTTCCTGTAAGTACCTAACCGCTGATCCGCGGCATGGTGTTGATGGTGTGGAGCTGAGCTGTACGCCAATACCAGCGGATCAGCTTTCGGCGGGAGCTTCCGCCGGTGCTTCTGTTTCTGCAGGTGCCTCGGCTGCGGCGGGTGCGCCGGCAGCCTTCTTCTCCTGCAACGCGAACGCCAGACGCGCGAACTGCGATGCGGGAGCGTTGAACAGGCCTGCAGCCTTCGACAAGTTGCCCTTCATGGCGCCGGCGAGCTTGGCCAACAGGATTTCGCGCGACTCGAGGTCTGCGATCTTGTTGATCTCTTCCACGGACAGCGTTGCGCCGTCCATGTAGCCGCCCTTGACGATCAAGGCCTTGTTGTCCTTCGCGAAGGCCTTGATGGCCTTCGCTGCGTCGACCGGCTCGCCCTTGATGAATGCAATGGCGGTCGGTCCGACGAACAACTCGTCGAGGCCGGTAATACCTGCCTCGGCCGCTGCGCGCTTGACCAGGGTGTTCTTGGCGACGGAGTACGTGGCACCTTCGCCGAGCGCACGCCGGAGCTGAGTCAGACCGGACACCGACAGGCCACGGTATTCCGTGACGACGGCAGCCGTCGAACCCTTGAACTGTTCGGTGATCTCCGATACTGCTGAGACCTTTTCGGGCTTTGCCATACTTCGCCTCCTCTCGTGGGAAGTTGTGTCGATCGCGAGAGGGCCGGAAAACGACGAACGCCCCGGCGCAAGAAGCACACGGGGCGTGAACGAGCAGGCAGTCGCGAGGACTGCAGACAGGTTCCCTACCTCGTTCTCCTGCGTGGGCCGTCCGACACGATCTCGGACCTTCAACCGCGCAACTCCCGGAAGTGAATCCTTCGAGAAGGCGGTGACCAACGGTCTTGGGTAGAACTTGATTGGGCGGTCTGGACCGGAGTGCGAGCACTCGTGATCCGAACCGTTGTTCAGGTTACAACATCCTCCGCGTCAACTCCAAAACGCTGGGCTATTGCCGCACTCCGTAGACGACGAGGTTGCGCTCGTAACTGCCCACCGAGGCGTCGAAGTCGCCCGAGCACGTGATCAGCCTGATCTCGTCGGTGGGCACCGCCCCGAAGACCTGCACCGTCGGGAACTCCACTTTGCCGTAGTCGCCGACCCGATCGATGCGGTAGTCGACTCGACCACCCGTCCCGTCCCCCACCGTCACGACATCTCCCGGTCGAAGCTCCGACAACCGATCGAACACTGCGGGACCGGTCGTGGAATCCACGTGCCCGGCCAGCACGGTAGGACTACCGATCACGCCCGGTCTGCCGCCGCCGGTGAACCACCCGACGTCGTCGTAGTCGCTCGGCACCTCCATCTCGCCGTTCTCGGTGAGATGGAGGCCGATCAACGGCTCGTCGAGGTCGATGGCCTCGACGCTGAGCCGGGTCGGTGCCTGCGCCGCGAAATCCGCCGTCGGGCCCGGTCCCGGCAAATCTCCAGCGGTCGAGGACTCGGTCGCTGGTGCGGCAGGTGGTACCGAGGTAGGTGTTGGTGCGGCAGGTGGTGATGGTGCGGCAGATGGCGGCGGTGCGGACGTACAGCCCGTCACCACCACCACTGCCGTAACAGCAACCAGGAGCCGAGATCTCAGCTGCGTGCCGTTCCGCTGCGGCGAGCAACCAACGTCACTCCCGCGATCGCCGTTGCACCCAGGACTACTGCGCCGAGGGCAACCGCGCCGACGACGGGCACCGCATTACTGGAGGCCGAATCGGACGCCGCGGCCAGAGCCGAACCGCCACCTCCGGTGGCGACGGAGCCGACCGGAATCTGCGTCAGCTGTCCGCGTACCGCTCCGGCCACGAAGTCGACGGTGTGGGTGTCGGCCGCGAAGCCCGCCGGATTTGCTTCGATCTGGTCCAGCGTGAATCCGGTTCCACTGTCGGCGTCGGCACCGGCCGGCGTCAGGCCGGTGGTGAACGGTCCCTGCATGCAGCCGGTGCTCGAACGTGGGCCGTCACCGATCGGCGTCGGGTTCGGGAACGCCAGACGCGGAGGTCCCGCAGCACCCGCCGCCGCCTCGTGAATGTGCGTGGCGGTCTTGGCCGGGCTCATGTAATCGCCGGTGACGCCGTCGAGCGCGATGTCGTAGCAGACGATGTCGAGATCGGAATTGATGCGCAGCGTGAACGTGCCCGTCGCGCCCGGCTGGCCCGGAGTGGCGACACCGTCGCCGTTCACCACCTGGTCGGGAGTTGCCATCGCGGTGAACGCGCTGGTGAACGAGTCCGGTTCGGCAACGGGGGTATCGGCACCGGCCGGGGCCGCGGTGAACAGCATCAGTGCAGCGGCCGTGCCGCCGACGACTGCGGTGGCGGTGCCGCGGACGGACATGGTCGGGCGGGTGATCGAGCGTCTGGTCATCTCGTGGGCCTTCCGTGGGAGCATCGGGCAGGCGAGCCCGTGCAGAGGTGTACGACGGTCGATGCCACGATGTTCAAAATTCGGTAAAGAAATACTCCAGTCTCGGATATGAACGTCCGGGGGTCCGTCGACGTAGTCACTGTCATGAGCATCGGGAGCGTGATCGAACTGCACTTCGACGTCGCTGCCGCGTACGACGAGCATGCGTCGGCCATGCTCGGTTTCGCCGTCAACGCACTGCGCGACCGAGCGCTTGCCGAGGACTGCGTCCAGGAGACGTTCCTTCGCGCATGGCGGGCCCGGTCCCGATTCGAGCCCAGCCGAGGAGCGCTGCGTACCTGGCTGTTCGCCATCGAGCGCAATGTGATCGTCGACGTCCAACGGTCTCTGAGCAGAATGCCGAAGCCGGCGTCGGAAAGGATCGAGGACCTCGACCGACGATCGGTCGCGATCTCGCGTGACACCAGTCCCGACGTGGACGAGCGACTGCGCATCATCGCCGCGCTCGCCCTTCTCTCTCCCGATCATCGGCAGGTCGTCGTTGCGGTGCACCTGGCGGGAACCACCTATGCGGAACTGTCCGAGTCGACGGGCGTTGCCGTACGAACATTGCGCACTCGCGCCTTCTACGCACTGAGGGCGCTGCGAGACCATCTCGACGGACAGGAGGAAGCATGAACGCCCGAGACGATCGCCGAGCCGAACTGATCGCCGCTGCCGTCGGCGACGACCTCGACGACACCGAGGCCGCCGAGCTACGCGAGCTCGCAGCATCCGATCCCACCGTCGACAGGGACATCGCCGAACTGCGCGCGCTGACCGGGACTCTCGGTCGTCGCGGTCCGACCGAACCGTGGCTCGAAGCATCGACGTCACCCGACCTCCGCGCCCGAGTTCTGGGTACGTCACCCGGCTCTGCGTGGCCACCCCAGCGGACACGTGGACCGCGCAGATCGGCCGGCCTGGCGGCCGCCGCCGCGATCGCGGGGCTGGTCGTCGGCAGCGGCGTCGTGCTCGGTATCGACGCCTCTCGACCGCAACCCGAGGATCCACCGGCCGCGATCACCGGACCTCCGGGAACCCTGGGTGCCTACGAGCAGGTCGCTTTCACCACGAGCATGCCGAGCGTGGACATCGAGGGCGGCCTCGTTGCGCACACGTGGGGCACCGAGACGTTCCTCGACATGGACGGCGTGTCCGATCGAGGCCCGTACGAGGTCGTCCTCGTCGATCGGTGGGGCACCGAACTCCCGTCCGGCACGTTTCTCGGTAGCGACGTCACCATCGAATGCCGCATGAACGCGGCGGTACTTCGCGGCGACGTCACCGAGATCGAGATCCGCGGCGCGGACGGCTCGCTGCTGGCGTCGGCTCAGTTGCCGACCACCTGACGATTCCGCGTACCGGGCCACCAGTTGCGCTCGCCGAAGAGCTTCATCATCGCCGGCACCAGCATCATGCGCACCAGCACGGCGTCGAACAGCACCGCGATGGCAAGAGCGAAGCCGAACTGTTTGAGCTCGAGCACGTCTGCGGTGAGGAAGCTGGCGAACACGGCGATCATGATTGCGGCGGCGGCGGTGATCGGCCTGGCGGTGTGTTCGATGCCGTCGACGACGGCGACGTCGTTGCTCGCTCCCCGCACGAACACTTCTCGCATACGGCCGATGAGGAACACCTCGTAGTCCATCGACAGACCGAAGACCACGGCGAACACCGTCACCGGTAGATACACCTGGATGTAACCCGGGCTCTCGAAGCCGAGAATGCTCGAACCCCAACCCCATTGGAAGACGGCGACGGTGGCACCCAGCGCTGCCCCGGTGACCAGCAGGTTCATGGCGACGGCCTTGAGCGGGATCACCACGCTGCGAAACACGACGGCCAAGTAACAGAGAGAAAAGGCCAGTACCGCGGCGACGACCCAGACGAACTTGCCGGAGATCTCCTCGGATGCGTCGACCACCAGCGCGGTGGTACCGCCCACGGACACGCTGGTGCCGTCCACGTCACCGGCGAGAACTGCCTGAGAACGCAGGGTTTCGACGAGGTCGGCGGCCTCCGTCGAGTCGATCGGGACCGACGGGACCACGATCAGCAACGACCGGCCGCCCTCGGGTTGCGCCAACGCGTAGGCGACGCGATCGTCTCCGCGCACGGAGTTCGCGAACGCGTCGACCGTGGCGATCTGCTGCGGTCCCAATGGACTGTCGTCCTCGCCGGTGAACACGATGGTGATGGGCGAGATGGTGCCGGGCGCGAACTTCTCGGTCAGGACCGTGTTGGCTCGTCCGGACGGTTCCGCGCTCAGCGCCTCGGCACCGAGATCGACCCCGTACGAGATCGAACCGATGGGAACCAGGCAGACGATGAGGACGGCGGCGGATGCGACCGTGTAACGCCAGGGGCGCTCGATGACGTGCTGCGCCCACCGCGACCACCACGTGGGAACTGCGGCGTCGTGCTCGTCGACCGAGGGAGGTTGGAATCGTCGCGGCAGCGACCAGGCCCCGATGCGCGTTCCCAGCACCGCGAGAAGTGCCGGCAGCAGGGTCCACGCGACCACGACGACGGTGGCGATGGTGAGCGCGACGACCAACGAGATGCTCTGCACCGCAGGGACATCGACGATCGCGAGGGCTCCGAGTGCGATCAACACGACCAGACCGGAGATGACGATGATGTGTCCGGCGGTGCCCATGGCCGCCCCCACCGCGCGCTCGGTCCTGTCCGAATCTTCACCGGGTCCGGCCCGCCCGATCTCCTCCCGGAACCGACTGACGATGAAGAGTGCGTAGTCGATTCCCAGACCCAGACCGAACATCGCCGCCACCGTGGTGACGAGAACATCGAAGGTCATCACGTTGGACAGCAACGCGAACATGCCGAACGCCGCCAGCACTCCGATTCCGGTGGTGACCAGCGGCACGATGCCCGCGACCACGGAACCCAGCGCCAGAACCAGCACCACGAAAGCGATGGGCAGACCGATGCTCTCGGCCCGCACGGCGTCCTCGGATTCGACGCGGGTGAGATCGACGGTCATCGGCGAGTAGCCCGTCACCGCCACCTCGACGCCATCACCGGACGCACCGCCGATCATCTCCTGCACGCGTTCGGCCACTGCGATCCGATCGCTGGCCTCTCCGCCGATGCCGACGAATGCGAGCGCCGAGGTCCCGTCGTCGGAGATCGTCGGGACGAATCCTGCGCTCTCGTAGGGGTCGACGACACGCAGTACGTCCGGTGACTGCCTCAGTGACGAGACGACCTCGGCCACCCGTGCGCGAAAGGCCGGGTTCCGGCTGTCCACCGAATCCGAGGTGAACGTGACGACGAGCTGTTCCGAGCCGAAGGACGCGAAATGCTGCTCGACCAGTTGGTCGGCGCGGCTGGATTCGGTTCCGGGAACGGAGAAGTTGGCCCCCACCAGGGAGTTCTGCAGCGCTGGGTACAGAATCGCGGATCCCACCGCCAGCAGCGTCCAGATCGCCAGCACCACCCAGCGTCGCCGCGCGACCAGTCGACCCCACCGGTCGCCGATGTTTCCGCAGCTCACCTGCGGGTCGATTCGCGAGATCGTGTCGGTCATCTACGTCAACTCCCGGCTGAAGATGCGGTACGTGCGGTGCGGAGCGAGTTTCGTCCGGGACAGGACCGAGCCCTTCATCCACGGACTGTCGTCGAGCACGGGAGCCGCTTCGACGCGCGTGAACCCGAGATCGCGCATACGCACCGACATCTCCATGATCAGCAGAGAGGACACGGCTCGATCGGGGCAATCCGGATCGACGAACAGCATGTCCACCCGCACTCCGTCGATGACCTCCGTGCGACCCGGACGCTTGACGTGCCACAGCGTCACCAGGTCTCGTGCCCAGCGCGACTTCAGGTGCGACGCCTTCGCGGCGGCCTGATTGACGTCCGGGATTCCCATCAGAAAGCCGACGGGCTTGCCGTCGAGTTCGGCCAGCAGGGTGAGCCGACGATCGATGACCGGAAGCATCATCTTCAGCAACTCGAACAGTTCCGTGTAGGACAGCGGCGAGAAGCCCCAGAAGTTCACGAACGTCTTGTTGTAGAGATCCCGCACGATGCTCGCGTCGCGTCGCAACGTCCGGTATTTCATCGACCGGAACGTCACCTCGGATCGCGCCTTGATCTTCTCGAAGATCTGCATGTGCCGCGCGTATTTGGGGTCGTTGTAGATGATGCACGGGTCGTCGAAAAGGTAACTGTAGAAGTCCTTGACCGCCATCAGACCCCACTTCTCGAAGTGGGCCGCGTAGTAGAGCGGATTGTGCGGCATCCCCACCAGGGGCAGCGCCGGGACCTCGTCGACGACGATGCCTGCGCTGTAGAACATCGACGGACCGAAGGGCCCGGAAATCGTCGCGAGTCCGCGCGCCGAAAGCCAGTGCGCCGCAGCGTCGAGCAGCGCTTCGGCGACGTCGTGATCGTCGACCGCCTCGTAGAAGCCGAAGAAGCCGATCGGCTCCCCCGTGTACTCGGTGAACGACAGATCGTGGATGGCCACGACGCGACCGACGGCAATCCCGTTCTCGCGAGCCAGAAATGCTTTCGTGACGCGGGTGGCGGCAACCGAGGGCGGCGGTGCGATGAGAATTCGGCCCAGGTCCATCGACTCGTCGGGTAGGCGGTACGGATCGCCCTGGTAGACCAGGTCCGAGACGGACTCGAATTCACGCCAACCGGCTTTGCCGTCGACCTCTTCGATCGTGATCATCGTTCCTCTTCGCTCGGTTGTCTGCCGTCGACGAGGATCGGTGAACGCACCACCGTCGTCTCGCCGGCGAACACGTAATTGCCTGGCCGGACAGTGATCTCGTCGACGAGTGCGTCGGGCACGAACACGTCGCACTGAGAACCGAAGCGGATCATTCCGTACTGCTCGCCGCGCTCGACGGTGTCGCCCACCGCGATGTGCGCAACGATGCGATTGACCCACAGGTCGGCTATCTGCGTCACCGTCACCACGGCTCCGCACGCGTGCTCGATCGACACGGTGAGTCGTTCGTTGGTGAGCAGGTAGTCGCAGCCCACGTCGTAGGGAGTTCGCCGCGTCAGCAGATTGGCCCCGACCCGGGCCATCGACTTGTTGAACGGTGCCGCAGATCGGTGTCGGCGCATCCTGACGATGCCCGAGATCGGAATTCGATTGCGGTGTACCGAGTATTCGGACATGTAGATGCCGATGAGGTACCCGCTGTCGGCTTCGGCGACGCCGGCGATCTCGTCGAGGGCAATGGTTCGCCCCTTCTTGACTGCGAACGCGGTACTGCCTGCCTCCACTCGTTTGACGTACGTGACGAAGCCGTCCGCAGGAGCCAGTACCGCTCGCGGATCGGCGGGCGGTACTCGATGCGGATCGCGAAAGAAGAACCGGGTTCGCCAGTAGACGAACAGCGCGAACGGAGCTGCCGTCGCGGCAGCGAGGCCGAGGGCCCACCGACACCACGACATCAGCTGTGCCGCTGTTCGTCGACGCTCTCCGACCAGGTCACGAAGGCATCCGCTGCCCAGTTCCGCACCGGGCCGGGCAGCAGTCCGATCAGCCCACACACCACGTAGAAGCCGAGCGAGAGAACGCCGTTGGTCACCTCGCGGCCGATGGGTACGTCCCGTAGGCGCACCGAGGTGGGCTCGAATCCGTCTGCCACGTCAGTTGACGGCGGCGGGCGTGAGCGTCTTGAGCTGTGCTTTCTCGAAATAGAGCTCGAACAGTCGGCGGTGGTCGCACCACGAGATGTCGTGGTCGAGTGGGAGTATCGCCTCGGGCTTGTGCACCAGGCGCATCAGCTGATCGATGTTGTCGGCCAGCATCGTCTCGGCAAATCGAGGCGAAATGCGCGAACTGACGCGCTCTTTGAACTCGTCCCAGCTCACCAGGTCGAGTCCGAGCAGCTCGGCGTAGAGGTCGTGGCCGTAACCGGTGGGGTTGCTCGGTAGGAGCCGCGTCAACGGGTGACTGCGCAGCGCATTGCCGGCCATGACGTCGCACATCACGTCCACCGGAACGTAGTTCATTCCCGGGCCGTCCCAGATGGCACCGGCGGCGATGGCCAGTTCGATGATGCGCCAGAAGCTGTACACCCGTCCGGGATCACGGCCGAGTTCGGTACTTCCGAGAATGTAGGGGGCCTCGCACAGGGTGACGGAGTAGGTGTCCGACATCGAGAGCCACCCGAGAAGCGTTGCGTTGACCCACTTCATCTGCGCGTAGCCCGAGTACCACCACGAATCCGGGCGGCGAAAATCCTCGGGCTTCTGGTAGAGGTGAGCTCCGATGCTGCCCACGTAGGTGAGGTGCTTACGCGTGGAGGTGATGCTGAATTCGAGAATGCGCAGGACGCTCACGAACCAGTCGTCGCGCAGATCGGCATAGCTCTCGGTGTAGTCGGTCGAGCTGGCGCAATTGAAGATCTGCCCCACTCCGGCAGCAAGATCGAAGTAGGCAGCCTTGTCGAGACCGAACCGGAACGTCGTGGGAGTGCCCTCGACGATGCGAATCTTGTCGGCGTCGACCTCGATCTCGTACTGGTCGAAGGTGCGCTGCAGGCGCTCGAACGCCGTCTCCTCCTCGGTGGGGCGCACCATCGCATAGACGACCTCGACGGCGGAATCACGAGTGAGTCGGCCGATCAGGTGCGCGCCGAGGAATCCGTTGGCTCCGAACACCAGCGCCGTGTCGGTGCGCGGCGGTGCCATGCTCGCCACCCGGCGTCGGGTGTCCTCGTCGACGAACGGCCGCAACGCGGTCGGATCACCGTTGCTCAGAGCGACGACGTCGGCGTACTTGCCGGCGAAGCGAAGCCCCGGGCATTCGCTGGTGATCAGTGCATCCGCGTGCGGCCAGACCGGACGCAACGAACCATCTCCGAACAGTGCTTCTACGTGCATTCTCGCTCCCCTGCAACGATCGGTGTCCCATGTCACTTCGGACCGGCAGAACGTAGCAATTTCGAGGGCTCGAGATCGGGTGACCGGGAAAGTCTGGTACGCCCCATAGCGTTGCTCAACTTTTGTTGAGAGGGTTCCCAACAGAACACAGTCGAACGGGCGGATTATTGGAGCAGATTACGACCGATTCGCGTTCCTCGTGTCAGTTTCAGAAGACGGCTGCACGATGTCAGAAGTGCACTGCAGTGCAACTCCGAGTTCTCGAGCACACGTCCGGCCGTATCCAGTGAGCGCTGCGATCCCTGACTGGATAGCGCATTGATGGTGAAATTTCGCATCAAGTTTTATTGGCCGTCGGTGAGCTGCGGGTCTAGCGTCGCGGCCGGCCGTGGACGGCTGTGGTCGCGCGAAGTGCTCGATCGGACACTTGCGGCATGGGCGGCGAGAAAGTTGTCGACGATTTGGATGCAGTCGTCGGCGTGGATGTGGCGCAGTCCTGTGAGGCGAGCGAACACTATCGGTCCGAGGAGCTGAATGAGGGCGAAGGTGGTGTCGATCTCGCCGAGTACAGCGCGAGCGTCAGGGGCCGTCAGGATCTGATCCAGGGACCTGCGGTATTGCTCTATGACACGGGCCCGAAGCGAGACCACCGCGCCAGGATCGAGATCGCGCCGGCTGGCGTCGCCGCTGTTGACGGGTCCCATTGCCAGCCAGGCCAGCGTGGTCATCTGCACCGGAGCTTGGTCGATGAGGTCGGCTTGGGTGGTGAGCAACGAAATCAGACGTTCACGTAGCGGACCGGTATCGATATCGGTGTCGACTGGGGGTAGTAGTCGCTCGAAGGTTGCAGCAAGCAGGTCAGTGGTACTTCCGAAGTGGCGGTACAGAGTGGCACGTGCAACCTTCGACATGCGGGTGACCGCCTCCACGGTGACCGCCTCGACACCGCCGGTGGACAGCAGCTGGCCCGCCGCTTCGAGCAACCGGTTACGTGAGCGCGCCAGCCGGGGGTCGGCCGGACCCTCGGCTGCAACGAGAGGGTCGACCATGAACGGGCTCCGCTCCATTTTGACTGACAAAACATGTCCTCGCTTGACCATTCTGTCACACCCGCAAAGTTATGATACTAATAGTCTCGTACCGAGACGATCAGTCTCTAACTGGGAGGCTGGCCGTTGAACGAACGTAGATCCGACTCTGCCAGCGTCGCTCGATGGAGCGGTGCCCAGTGGTGGATGTTGATTGTGTCGTGCATGGCGGTCGCGTTGGTGGTGGCCGCAATGGCGGCATTGTATTCAGCGTTGCCACAGATCGCGGTCGCGACAGGGGCGACGCAAGCTCAACTGACCTGGATAGTCGACGGTTATACGCTGGTATTGGCGTGCTTCGTTCTGCCTGCCGGTGCGATCGGTGACCGGTACGGTCGCCGCGGGGTGCTCGTGGCGGGGTTGGCGTTGTTCGCTTTCGCGTCGGCCTTGCCCTTGTTTCTCGCCGACCCGGCGTGGCTGATCGCTGCTCGCGCGTTGGCTGGGGCGGGTGCGGCGCTGGTCATGCCCTCGACGCTGTCGATACTGACCGCGGGATTTCCACCGGCGCATCGCGGCCGCGCTGTAGGTGTGTGGGCCGGGGTTGCTGGATCCGGGGCGGTCCTGGGCATCCTCGGGGCTGGTGTGCTGCTCGAACAGTGGT